>NZ_NALQ01000026.1:0-371041 GCF_008680225.1 Prevotella sp. LMAG:51
ATAGAAAGCGATTTGGGTTAAAAATAGAGACAAGGAGTATATTATTGCACAATTAATTTTGGAGTGTGCAAAAAATACTATAACTTTGCATTAAATTAATACAAGTCATTAAATGGAATCAATACCAAGTTTCAATTCGCTGATTGAACAGAGCATCATCTCACATTGGGATTCAGACGCCCTGACCGATTATAAAGGAATAACGCTGCAATATAAAGATGTGGCAAGAAAAATAGAGAAACTCCACATATTATTTGAAAACAGCGGAGTTGAGCACGGAGACAAAATCGCCATCTGTGGTAGAAACTGCGCTTCTTGGGCAGTAGTATTCTTGGCGACCCTGACTTACGGCGCCGTGGCTGTACCGGTGTTGCATGAGTTCACGGCAGACCAGATACACAACATCGTGAACCACAGCGAAGCAAAACTCCTCTTCGTGGGCGATGTGGTGGCTACCGTGATAGATCCCACCAAAATGCCGTCGCTCGAAGGTATCGTATACATACCAGACTATTCGCTCGTGGTGTCGAGAACCGACAAGCTGACATATGCCAGAGAGCATCTAAATGAGCTCTTCGGAAAAAAATACCCGAAGGCTTTCCGCCAGCAACACATAAGCTACTATAAGGAGAAAGACCCGTCGGAGCTCGCGCTCATCAATTATACAAGCGGTACGACAGGATTCTCAAAAGGTGTGATGCTGCCATACAGGGCGTTGTGGAGCAATATCGATTTCGCTAAAGGTGTGCTTGGCAAAACCATTAAAAAAGGTGACAACACTATCAGCATTCTCCCAATGGCCCACATGTACGGAATGTCGTTCGAATTCCTCTTCGAATTCCTCCACGGGTGTCATGTGTTCTATCTCACAAGAGTGCCAAGTCCTGCCATCATAGCCCAGGCGTTCAAAGACGTGAAACCGGCTATCGTCATAGCTGTGCCGCTTGTGATAGAGAAGATAATCAGGAAAAAAGTGTTCCCGCAGATTCAGAACACCAAGGTGAAACTGCTGATGAAAATGCCTGGAGTGGGCAAGAAGGTGAAGAAGAGAATCTGTGAGCAGGTGTATCAGGCTTTCGGAGGAAACCTTTACGAAGTGATCATCGGAGGAGCCGCACTCAATCAGGAGATAGAGTCGTTCCTCAAAGACATAGACTTCCCGTTCACAGTAGGATACGGAGCGACGGAGTGTGCGCCTATCATAACTTATTCTGACTGGCATGACTTTGTGCCGATGTCGTGTGGAAGGGAAGTAGTACACATGGAGGTGAAAATCGACAGCGAGAACCCGGAGACCGTGCCGGGAGAGATACTTGCAAGAGGACTCAATGTGATGCTCGGATACTACAAGAATGACGAAGCCACGGCACAGACCATAGACAAGGACGGATGGTATCATACCGGAGACCTCGGGCTTATGGACAAAGGTGGGAACGTGTTCATAAAGGGACGCAGCAAGAACATGTTGCTTGGACCTAACGGGCAGAACATCTATCCGGAGGAAATAGAGGACAAGCTCAACAGTATGACGTTCGCAATGGAGAGTGTGGTGGTGCAGAGAGACGGAAAACTCGTCGGACTCGTGCATCCTGACTTCGACGAAGTTCAAGCTATGGGGCTCTCTCGAGATGATCTGCAGAGCCTTATGGAGGAGAACAGAGTGCAGGTGAACGCCAACCTGCCGGTATACTGCAAGATTGCTGCGATAGAAATCCATGACGAGGAATTTGAAAAAACTCCGAAAAAGAGTATAAAGAGATACTTGTATAAGTAATATGGAACGGTCTTTAGCGGAGAATTGACAATTCGTTCGACTTCCGGTATGTTGCATTCCAACTCGTTCGTCAGACAATTGCTCGTCAGCCTATCAACACGCAACCCAAATGCATGAAGCCCGTTTGCTCGTCAAACAGTTGCATATCAAACAATTGCTCGTCAATTTAATAATAACTTATTCACAGACAGAAGATTATATGAAATATCTCAGAAGTTGGTTAATGTTAGTAGCCCTGATAATAAGTCTTTCGGTTTCGGCGGAAGACGCAAAACGGCAGTTCCGTGGTGCATGGATACAATGCGTGAACGGACAGTTTGAGGGCATGTCAACGCAAAAGATGCAGCAGACGCTGACTTACCAGCTCGATGAGCTGCAGAAAGACGGAGTTAATGCAATAATCTTTCAGGTGCGGCCGGAATGCGACGCGTTGTATGAAAGCAAACTGGAACCATGGAGCAGATTCCTCACAGGAAGACAGGGAACGGCCCCTTCGCCATACTGGGACCCTCTGAAGTGGATGGTGGCCGAATGCCACAAAAGAGGAATGGAACTGCATGCGTGGATAAATCCATTCCGCGCCAAGACGAAAGGCACCAAGGAGCTCTCACCCCAGCATGTGGCAATACGGCAGCCAGGGAACGTGTTCCCATACGACGGATTGATGATTCTGAACCCTGCCAAGCAGGAAAACCGGGATTATATATGCAGCGTGGTCGAGGATATTCTTGAGAGATATGACGTGGACGGAATTCACATCGACGACTATTTCTATCCTTATCCTGTGAAAGGACTCCCAATTCCTGATGATGCGGATTTCAGAGCCAACAATAATGGGATAAAAGACCGTGGCGACTGGAGGAGAGACAACGTGAACCTCTTCGTGAAGCAGCTATATGAGACAATACACAAAGTGAAACCATGGGTAAAGCTCGGAGTTTCGCCATTTGGAATCTATCGCAACGCAAAATCGGCTCCTGGCATAGGAAGCAAGACCAACGGACTGCAGAACTACGATGACCTTTATGCCGACGTGCTGATGTGGGTGAACAACGGGTGGCTTGACTATTGCGTGCCGCAGCTGTATTGGGAAATCGGTCATAAGAGTGCAGATTATGCCACGCTCATAAAATGGTGGAACAAATATGCAGGGGCAAGACCATTATATATAGGAGAAGATGTGGAGCGCACGGTGAAGGCTGCCGATATTAAGAATCCGACCATAAACCAGATGCCTGCCAAATACAATCTTCATAAAGCCATGCAGAATGTTAAAGGCACGGTGTTGTGGTATGCTAAAGCTGTAGTGGACAATGTGGGAAACTATCAGAACGTGCTGCGCAACAACTATTGGAAATATCCAGCCCTGCAGCCGCTTATGCCGCATATAGATGCAAAGGCGCCCAACAAGGTGAAGAAGCTCAAGGCCATGACGATAGATGGCGACCAAATACTCTTCTGGATGCAGCCTAAAGGCAAAGGATGGAAGGATGAAGCAGTTAAATATGTGGTCTACAGATTTGAGAACGGTGAGCAGCCTGATCTGTCTGATGCCTCGAAAATCGTTGCAGTTACCACAGAAACCTTCTGTAAAATCCCGACACACTCTAGCAGTACCACTACTGGAAAACGCAAGAAAGTGACATACGTCGTCACGGCGTTGGACAGAATGAGCAATGAGAGCAAACCGAAGAAAGTTAAGGTGGCATTATGAGCTCCAAACGATAACCAGAAAAAGAATAACTAAAAATCTTGTATTATGGCAAACAATAACGAACGGAGCGTTAGGCAGATAGACAGATTCTTGAAGAAGGTGGTGCAGAAATTCCCATGCGATGAGGAAAATGCATGTCTTACAGATATCCATATCAGAATATCTCCCGAAAGCGGTGACTTGATGGCATTCGATGACGAAGACAAAGAAATAACAAGAAGTGTGGTAGAAGAATGGATAGAATGCAGAGATGACAATTTCTATGACGTTGCAGTAGGTCTGTTGAGAGAAAGGCTCAACACAATGGCTGCTGAGATAGACAGGATGGGACTCTTGAAACCGTTCAGCTTCGTTCTGGAAAACGATGACAAAGAGCATGTTGCCGAACTCTTCGTTTCGGATGACGATATAAACATCCTTGGAGGTGATATCATGGATGGATGGGACAAGGACCTCGACAAGTTCTTTGATGAACTCATGAAAGAGGACTGACAATCCGATGGCTTGGCTTGAAGAAAACAAGAATCTTGATAGCTTGTTGTTGCCACGATCTTTAACATGGATGAGAGTATTGTGTGTAGACGCTCTTTTGCTGACGTGTATCTATGCCTGTTGTACTTCAAAGTTTTTGCATCTTGCTTCGTTGTCATTTCAAGGTTTGCTGTGTCTTTCTTGTGCTCCATAAAGATGTGGCTATGCTTTGTTCTGAGATAAACGGAAAGAAGGGAAATGACCATGTGGTATCATAAGGACAATATAGTGTTGTGTTGACAAAAAGTAACGCTAAACTCGAATTAAGAATTTTTCTATCGGGTTTAAATGATATTTTTGAGCGTTTTTCATTTTTTTGCAAGTTTACGTAAACGTTTAAGGATTAATAAATCAAAAAAACATTACTCCATTTCCTTGTTTTAATTTTATATTTTTTGCAATGTGGAAATTAAGTACTAAATTTGCAGTTGTAAAGTCGATGTTGCAAAATTGACTTATGATATGGTTATGGAGAACAAAATTAAACATGTGGGCGTTGTAGAGTCGGTAGTGGGCGAGTGCGTGAAGGTTCGTGTAGTTCAGTCTTCTGCATGTGCCTCATGCAAGGTGGCTAAACAATGCAATACCTCTGAAAGCAAAGAGAAAATAATTGACATATATACAAAGGACAATAGATATTCGGCAGGAGACAGAGTGAATGTCATGGCTTCATACAACGTAGGTTTCTTGGCTCTTTCCCTTGGAATGCTTGTGCCAATGCTGTTGATGCTTGTAGTCTTGTTCGCTATGTTGGCTACTGGTTATTCTGAGCTGATTTCCGCTCTCGGAGCTCTTCTTTCACTCGCTCCTTATTATTTTCTCCTCTTTATGTTCCGTGGTAGAATAAACAGAAAGGTCACTTTCGACATTGAGTTGTCCAAGTGATTTGCATATTGATGATTCTTGATAATAACATAACTTATTTGGTAAAAACAAATTAATAAAAACAAATACAACTATTATGAATTTTATTTTAATTGCACTTGTAGTCTTGGGGGGTATTGCGCTCGTTGCAGCTGTGATACTCTATATATGCTCCAAGAAATTCGCTGTGCATGAGGATCCACGTATCGGACAAGTGGCTTCCGTTCTGCCTGGTGCCAACTGTGGCGGATGCGGCTTTGCCGGTTGTTCAGGTATGGCCGACGCTCTCGTTAAGGGGGCAGACAGTGGGTCAATTGAGGGTTTGTTCTGTCCTGTCGGCGGTTCTGCCGTGATGGGACAAGTTGCAGATTTGCTCGGTATGGCAGTAGCTAATAGCGAGCCAAAGGTTGCTGTGGTACGTTGCAACGGTACGTGTGAGCTTAGGAAGCGTATTGCCGTATACGACGGTCTGAAGACTTGTACCGCAGTAAATGCATGTGGAGCAGGTGAGACAGGTTGCGGTTTCGGATGTCTGGGATGTGGCGACTGCGTTAGCGCTTGTCAGTTCGGTGCTATCCAGATCAATCTAGAGACAGGCTTGCCGGAAGTTGACGAAGATAAGTGCATCGGTTGTGGCGCTTGTGCAAAAGCCTGTCCGCGCCATGTCATAGAACTTCGCAAGAAAGGACCTAAGGGACGCCGTGTTTATGTGCGTTGCGTAAACAAAGACAAAGGCGCCGCCGCTATGAAAGCTTGCAAAGCTGCTTGTATCGGTTGTGGCAAGTGCTTGAAGGAATGTAAGTTCGAAGCAATTACTGTCGAGAATAATTTGAGTTATATTGATCCGGACAAATGCCGTATGTGCCGTAAGTGTGAGGCTGCTTGTCCTACAGGAGCTATCGTTGCCGTTAACTTCCCTCCTCGCAAGCCTAAGGCTGAGCCTGGTGTTGAGGTTGCTACTGCAGCTAAAAATGGTTCAGAAAATAAAGAGGAGGCATAAGAAATGAAGTTGAGAACTTTTAGAATAGGTGGTATTCACCCAGAGGAAAACAAAATAACGGCAGAGGTGGCGACAAAGGTGGCTGCTCTCCCAACACAGGCGATATTCCCATTGTCGCAGCACATAGGAGCTCCTGCCAAGCCTGTTGTGGCAAAAGGCGACAAGGTGAAGGTAGGTACTTTGTTGGCCGAAGCCGGCGGATTCGTATCAGCTCCTATTTATTCATCTGTTTCGGGTACAGTACTCAAAATTGATAATGCGGTAGATGCTACAGGCTATCGCAAACCATGTATCATCGTCAAGGTGGAAGGAGATGAGTGGGAAGAGTCTATTGACAGATCTGACAAACTTGAGACTGTTGCGGCTCATCCTGAACTGACGCCGGAAGAAATCGTAAACCGTATCAAGGTGGCAGGTGTTACAGGTATGGGTGGCGCAGGCTTCCCTACATTCATCAAGCTTTGTCCTCCTCCTGGAGCAAAGGCAGAGTGTGTGATCATCAACGGAGTGGAATGTGAGCCTTATATCACTTCTGACTATAGACTGATGATGGAACATGCGGATGAGATTCTCGTTGGTCTTGACCTGCTCATGAAGGCAGCTAAAGTGGATAAGGGTTACATCGGAATTGAGGATAATAAGCCTGAGGCTATCCGCCTGCTGGAAGAAAAGACAGCCAACAATCCTAATGTGGAGATTGTGCCTTTGGCAAAGAAGTATCCGCAGGGTGGTGAGAAGCAGCTTGTTGACGCAGTTATTCGCCGTCAGGTTCCTGCGCCTCCTGCTATTCCTGTCAACGTGGGTGCCATCGTTCAGAACGTTGGAACTGCTTTTGCCGTATATCAGGCTGTGATGAAAAACAAACCGTTGTTTGAACGCTACACTACTGTGACAGGTAAGAAAGTGGCTAATCCTGGCAACTTCCTCGTAAGAATGGGTACCCCGATGAAAGAACTTATCGATTTCTGTGGCGGAATGCCAGAGGGTGACAACAAAGTCCTTGCCGGTGGACCAATGATGGGTAAGGCTTTGACTTCTACTGAAGTACCTGTCTGCAAGGGAACTAACAGTATAACAATCTTGACCGATTCTGACGCACGCCGCAAAAGGCCACAGGCTTGTATTCGTTGTGCAAAATGTGTCAGCGTATGTCCTATGGGACTGGAACCATTCCTTTTGGCTACGGCAAGCTCTATGCATAATTGGGAGAAAGTGGAACAGGAAGACATTACCTCTTGTATAGAATGTGGCTCCTGTCAATTCACTTGCCCTGCCCACAGACCTCTTCTTGACAATATCCGTCTTGGAAAGACTACTGTGATGGGAATCATCAGAGCAAGGAATGCAAAGAAGTAATTAAGGTAATAACAGTTGTATACTCTTGGGAAGTCAAATATTGGTCAGGTCCGAAATCCTACAGTATGATTCCTGTTCTTGATAAAGCAGAGGAACTTGACCCTTTGGATTCCCAGCAGAGTTTAAGCTAACAATCAAATAATAAAATGAGTAATTTAATAGTATCATTATCGCCGCATGCCCATGATACGGATAGTGTGGAGCGCAATATGTACGGAGTCATATTGGCTTTGGTACCTGCTCTTCTCGTGTCTTTCTTCTATTTCGGCATCGGCTCTGCAATAGTATGCTTGACAAGCGTAGCTGCATGTATGTTCTTTGAGTGGGCAATAACAAAGTATCTGCTCAAGAAAGAGTCCACGGTTCTTGACGGATCAGCCATACTTACAGGTCTGCTGCTTGGATTCAACCTTCCTTCAAACCTTCCGGTATGGATAGTTCTCATAGGTGCGCTCGTAGCCATAGGAGTAGGAAAGATGAC
Source organism: Prevotella sp. LMAG:51 (assembly GCF_008680225.1). Lineage (NCBI taxonomy): Bacteria > Pseudomonadati > Bacteroidota > Bacteroidia > Bacteroidales > Prevotellaceae > Prevotella > Prevotella sp. LMAG:51. Next base: position 7,721 of record NZ_NALQ01000026.1, read on the forward strand.
TTTCGGCGGTCTGGGCTGTAATCCTTTCAACCCGGCATTGGTTGGCCGTTGCTTCCTTTTGGTTTCATTTCCGGTAGAGATGACGTCATGGCCTGTAGCAGGTCAGCTCCTTAAGTATACGGATGCAACCACAGCTGCCACTCCTCTCAGCGTGATGAAGAATGCGATAAAGACCGGAGATGCCTCTTGTCTCAACCAACTTCCAGATTCCATGTCTATGCTGCTTGGAAATCCGGGACTGAACAACGGAGCAGGTACGGTAGGAGAGGTTTGTGCTTTGGCATTGCTCCTAGGTCTTGCTTTCATGCTTTGGAAGAAGATCATCACTTGGCATATTCCTGTCAGCATCATTGCTACGGTCTTTGTGTTCAGCGGTATTCTCCATCTGGCAAACCCTGTTTATGCATCTCCTGTAGCCGAGCTTCTCAGCGGTGGTCTTATGTTGGGTGCCATCTTCATGGCTACTGACTATGTTACCTCTCCAATGACTTATAAAGGTCAATTGATTTATGGTGTGGCAATCGGTTTCCTTACCGTTGTTATCCGTAACTGGGGAGCATATCCTGAGGGTATGTCGTTTGCTATCTTGATAATGAACGCATTCACTCCACTTATCAACGCTTATATTAAGCCAAAACGTTTTGGTGAGGTAATAAAGAAGGAGGACAAATAGTATGAAGAAATTAGAATCATCAATTACGAACATGGTAATTGTTCTTGTTGGAGTGGCGCTTATAACAGGTGCAATTCTTGCATATGTCAACCATATCACCACGGGTCCTATCAAGGAACAGGCAGAGAAGACTCTGACCGACGGTATCAAAAAAGTGATGGGTGGCGGAGAAATTACCGTAACGGGAAGTGACCCTTATAGTCAGACAGTTGACGGAAAGGAGCTCACTTACGTCATACATAAGGTGAACGATGCTCAGGGTAAGGATTTGGGAGCAGCAGTCGAGAGTACTACTGTCGGTTTCGGTGGAGACTTGAAAGTGTTGGTAGGATTTGACTCCAATGGCAACATCCTTGGCTACACAATTCTGCAGACTGCCGAGACTCCTGGACTCGGTGCAAAGGCTGAGACGTGGTTTCAGAAAGATGGCAAAGGAAGCATCATCGGCATGAATCCGTCCGCAGAACTCAAGGTAAGCAAGGACGGTGGCCAAGTGAATGCCATAACGGCAAGTACTATCACGAGCCGCGCCTTCCTCAAGGCTGTGAACAATGCTTATTCTGCATATAAGAAAAGCTCGGCAGGCTCTCAGAATGTAGCTTCTAATGATAACAAATAAATGAAAGGTTGAGAATATGAATTATATAAAGATATTACTTAACGGAATATTCAAGGAGAACCCTACGTTTGTGCTTCTCCTCGGTATGTGTCCTACATTGGCCACGACAACCTCGGCAATTAACGGATTGTCTATGGGATTGGCCACTATGTTTGTGCTTATCTGCTCAAATCTGGTTATATCCCTGATCAAGAATCTGACGCCTGATATGGTGCGTATTCCTGTTTTTGTTGTTGTCATAGCTTCATTCGTCACTATACTTCAGATGATTATGCAGGCTTTTGTACCCGCTATCTATGCTACATTGGGCTTGTATATCCCTCTTATCGTGGTAAACTGTATCATACTTGGCCGTGCCGAGGCCTTCGCTTGTAAGAACGGTCCTCTTCAGAGTATCTTCGATGGTATTGGTATGGGATTGGGCTTCTCTTTGGCGTTGACATTGCTGGGTGCAGTAAGAGAACTCCTGGGTGCAGGTTCTATCTTTGGAATAGGTCTTCTGCCTGAAACTTGCAACATGCTTCTCTTCATCCTCCCTCCAGGAGCGTTCATCACATTAGGTTATCTAATTGCTATTGTAAACAAATTTAAGAAAGCGTAATCATGGAATATATTTTGATATTTATCTCGGCTATATTCGTAAACAATATAGTGCTGTCCCAGTTCTTGGGAATTTGTCCTTTCTTGGGAGTATCACAAAAGGTAACTACTTCATTGGGAATGGGTGCTGCTGTAGCTTTCGTGTTGACGCTTGCCACGATAGTAACCTATCTGGTGCAAATGTTTATACTTGAGCCTTTCGGCCTTCAGTATCTTCAGACCATTGCGTTTATCCTGGTAATTGCTGCCTTGGTGCAGATGGTAGAGATAGTTTTGAAGAAAGTTTCTCCAGCCCTTTATCAGGCTTTGGGAATTTTTCTTCCTCTCATTACCACAAACTGTGCAGTCTTGGGAGTAGCGATCTTGGTTATCCAGAAGGAGTTCTCGCTTGTGCAAAGTGTTGTATATGCATTTTCCACAGCTATTGGCTTTGCCCTTGCTCTTACTGTGTTTGCCGGATTGCGTGAACAGCTGGCATTTGTAAATGTGCCTAAAGGTATGCGAGGCATGGCAATTGTCCTTGTTACTGCCGGACTGCTGAGTCTTGCCTTCATGGGTTTCTCAGGAGTTGATGGCGGTCTTAAGATTCTCTTTGGCTTGAATTAAGCATAAGAAATAACTTGTTTTTGATATCTGAATCCATTGGTTTCCCATTTCATATAAGTGGTTTTTATATGACGAAATGCGGAAAATCAATGGATTTTCTTGTTAAATATGAATTTATTTAAAAAATAAGCAGTTATATTTTCGTAATTCAAATTATAGTTGCTATATTTGCAGCACTAAATTATGAAATCACAATATAAGAATATATTTTTTTAATATAAAGATAAACTCATGTCCTTTAACAAGGCATGTTGTATTTGTGTTTGTGTTGTTGTTATCCTCCGATGTGATATCGGGGGATAATTTTTAAAGAAGGTTGTCTTTTCGTCTTACATCATTTCAATTCCTCATTGGTCTGAAATTTTCAGAACGTTAATTTGATTAATGGTTGTATATGGTCAATTTATTAAAAAAACAATCAAATATTTCATCTAACAAATAAATATTACTATATTTGCAAATGAAACGAAATATTAATATAAATATGGAATTTACTGCTAAACAAATTGCCGAATTCGTACATGGATGCGTTGAAGGTGATGACAATACTACTGTAAATACTTTTGCAAAAATAGAAGAAGGAAAAAAAGGAGCAATTTCGTTCTTGGCAAACCCCAAATATACTCACTATTTGTATTCTACAAATTCTAGTATCGTTCTGGTTAATAATGATTTGAAACTGGAACAGGATGTTCCTTGTACTCTTGTACGAGTGCCAAGTGCTTATGAGGCGGTGGCACAGCTCCTGCAGTTATACGAGTCTATGAAGCCAAAGAAGACAGGCGTCAGCTCGTTGGCGAGCATTTCTGCTTCCGCCAAAATAGGTGAGAATTGCTATATTGCGCCTTTTGTTTGTATCGGAGACAATGTTGAGATAGGAGATGGTTGTCAGATTTATCCGAATGTCACGATCGGTGATGGCGTGAAGGTAGGCAAAAACACTATTCTCTATTCAAATGTTTCTGTTTATCATGGTTGCAAACTTGGCAATAGTGTTACAATCCACTCTGGTTCTGTAATTGGTGCTGACGGCTTCGGTTTCGCTCCTAATGCAGAAGGTTACGACAAAATCCCTCAGATAGGCATAGTCACCATAGAGGATAATGTTGAAATCGGTGCCAATACCTGTGTTGACCGTTCTACCATGGGAAGCACATACGTTCGCAAGGGCGTAAAACTTGACAACTTGGTACAGATAGCCCATAATACCGACATCGGAGAGAATACCGTAATGTCTGCACAGGTAGGAATCGCAGGAAGTACGAAAGTTGGCTCCTGGTGTATGTTCGGTGGTCAGGTCGGTCTCGCAGGGCATATTAAAATCGGCAATAAAGTCTTTTTGGGAGCTCAGTCAGGTGTGCCGGGAAACATTAAAGACGCTCAGACACTCATCGGTACTCCACCAATGGAACCTAAGAAATATTTCAAGTCTCAGGCCATTTTCCGCCGTTTGCCGGAAATGTATGCCAAAATCAATGAATTGGAAAAAGAATTGGCTAAGCTAAAGGGTGAGTCTGAAGCTTAACGATTTATTAAAGAATAATAATAGAAGATTATGTCTAAACAAAAAACGCTTAAAGGTAGTTTTGCCCTTTGTGGCAAAGGACTGCATACTGGTCTCAGTCTGACGGTCACTTTTAATCCGGCGCCAGAGAATTCAGGCTATAAAATACAGCGTATAGATTTGGAAAACCAGCCTGTTATAGAGGCTATAGCTGAAAATGTAGTAGATACACAACGTGGTACCGTCTTAGGCAAGGGAGATGTCAGGGTCTCTACCATAGAACATGGAATGTCTGCATTGTATGCCATGGGCATAGACAACTGTCTTATCCAGGTTAATGGTCCGGAATTCCCGATTCTTGATGGTTCTGCTTCCATGTATGTGGACAAAATCAACGAAATCGGCATAGAAGAACAGAATGCTCCAAAGGATTATTATATAATCAGACACAAGATAGAGATTAAAGACGAGGAGTCAGGTTCTTGTATAACGATTCTTCCGGATGAAGGATTCAGCCTTACCACAATGTGCTCTTTTGAGTCCAAGTTCATCAACAGCCAATTCGCTACATTGGACGATATGGATGCTTATGCAACAGAGATCGCGCCTGCAAGAACGTTTGTCTTCGTAAGAGACATTGAGCCGTTGTTGAAGGCTAATCTTATCAAAGGTGGTGATATGGACAATGCCATTGTCATCTATGAGCGTCAGACTACTCAGGAGAGGCTTGACCAGCTTGCTGATTTCTTGAAGGTTCCACGTCTTGATGCCACAAAGCTTGGTTATATTCAGCACAAGCCTTTGGTTTGGGAAAATGAATGTACACGCCACAAGCTTCTTGATATCATCGGTGATATGGCTCTTATCGGTCGTCCTATCAAAGGACGTATTATCGCAACTCGTCCAGGACATACTATCAATAATAAGTTTGCCCGTCTTATGCGTCGCGAAATCCGCAAGCATGAGATACAGGCTCCGATTTATGATTGCAATGAGCCGCCAGTAATGGATGTCAACCGAATTCGTGAGCTGCTTCCACACCGTTACCCGATGCAGCTTGTAGACAAGGTGATTTCTCTTGGGGCTAACAGTATTGTAGGAGTGAAGAATGTCACGAGCAATGAACCGTTCTTTACAGGACATTTCCCTCAAGAGCCTGTTATGCCGGGAGTCCTGCAGATTGAAGCTATGGCCCAATGCGGTGGTCTTCTTGTTCTCAACACTTTGGAAGAACCAGAGCGTTGGTCTACATATTTCATGAGAATCGACGATGTGAAATTCCGTCAGAAAGTGGTGCCTGGTGACACGTTGTTGTTTAAGGTAGACCTTTTGGCTCCTGTAAGACATGGCATCTCCTCTATGAAGGGATACGGGTTTGTCGGCGACAAAGTCGTGTCGGAGGCTACATTTACCGCACAGATAGTAAAGAATAAATAGACAACATTATTATAATATGAATCAAATCAGTCAGTTGGCTTTTGTTCATCCTGAAGCGAAACTTGGGGATAACAATATAATTGGCCCATTTTGTTATATCGACAAGAATACAGTCATAGGAGATAACAATGTTCTCCAAAACGGCGTTACGATACATACGGGTGCTCGCATAGGGAATGGAAATGAATTTTTTCCTGGTGCAAGTATAAGCACCAAACCACAGGACCTGAAATTTGTCGGTGAGGAAACTACTTGCGTCGTAGGAGACAACAACAGTATCCGCGAGAATGTTACTATTTCGCGTGGTACAGCCTCCAAGGGTACCACAATAGTAGGCAGCAACAATCTGCTTATGGAGTGTGTTCATGTGGCTCACGACTGTGTCATGGGTAATGGTTGTATTATAGGAAATGCTACTAAATTTGCAGGTGAAGTAGTTATTGACGACAATGCCATTGTCAGCAGTACCGTGTTGTGTCATCAGTTTTGCCGTATCGGTGGCTATGTCATGATTCAGGGCGGAAGCCGTTTCAGTCAGGATATTCCCCCATATATTATTGCTGGCAAGGATCCTACCAAGTACTGCGGAATAAACCTAATAGGTTTACGTCGCCGCGGATTTAGCAATGAGAAAATCCAGATGATACATGATGCCTACCGAATATTGTATTCCAAGGGACTGATTTCTGAAGGTATAGCTGAAATACGTTCAACATTGCCTTCTTGTCCGGAGATAGATTATATCATTGATTTCGTACAGTCTTCTAAACGTGGTATTATCCGTTGATGAAGAGAAGTTAGCCCAAATCTTGTTGATGATTTGGAATTAATAGTGTTAAAATAGTGTTTGGTTGGCTTCTTTACAAGTTGCTCGCCAAACACATTTCGTTTAAAAACATTGTATACTCCATTCTTGTATTCATGAAAAATACCCTTCTCGTTATTCTTGGGCCTACAGGCGTAGGCAAGACGGAACTATGTCTTCGCGTAGCCGAGCATTTCCGTATTCCAATTATCAATGCCGATTCCAGACAATTGTTTAGGGAACTTCCTATAGGTACTGCTGCTCCAACCCCGGAACAACAGCAACGCGTGAAGCATTATTTCGTTGGAAACCTATCGCTTGGTGATTATTATAGTGCTTCAAGATATGAAGAAGACGTGATGGATTTCCTGTCTGGTTATTTTTCCAGCGATAGAAAATTGGCTTTGATGACTGGCGGCAGCATGATGTACATAGACTCTGTTTGTAACGGGATAGACGATATACCTACCATTGACGATAAAACTCGTCAATGGATGAAAGACAGATATACGACCGAAGGGCTGGAGCCTTTGTGTGCTGAATTGGAGGAACTTGACCCTGAATATTATTCAATTGTTGACAAGAAGAATCCCAAAAGAATAGTTCATGCTTTGGAAATATGTCATATGACAGGCAAGACATATACTTCATTCAGAAAAAACAAAATAAAAGAACGTCCCTTTGATATCATTAAAATAGGTCTTAATAGAGACAGAGACGAACTCTATGAACGTATTAACAAGCGTGTGGATGAGATGGTCGGTTCGGGACTTGAAAAGGAGGCACGTGAAGTTTATCCTTTCCGCCATCTCAACTCGTTGAATACAGTTGGATATAAAGAGTTGTTCGAATATTTTGACGGTAAATGCACTCTGGATGAAGCCGTTTTCCGTATAAAGTGTGACAGTCGTAAGTATTGCCGCAAACAACTTACTTGGTTCAGAAGAGACCCTCAAATCAAGTGGTTCCACCCGGACAATATTGAAGAAATCATAAAATATATAGAAACAATGATATATATCTAAAGTAAATTTGTACTTTTGTTCTGAATTTACGTAATTGTTAAATAAATGTAGACATTATATGCTTGATAAGTTGAGAAAAATCTTTGTTCTTGTCATTAAGAAGCTTGGTGCTTTCTTCAGATGGTATAAGAACCTTTATAAAGGTAGGGCATGGTACACAAAGACCATACTAGGTTTCTGTTCCAGTATAGTGGCATTTATCCTCTATCTTGGAATGGTAGACATAAACTTCCTATGGCTTTTTGGTAGCTCGCCTGGCTATTTCTCCGGAATACTCGATCCTCAGGTAAGCGAGGCTTCCGAGATTTATAGTGCTGATGGCAAGATGATAGGAAAGTTCTTTAATGAGAATCGTACTCCAGTGAAGTATGATGAAGTGTCCCCGTCATTTTTCAAAGCATTGGTTGATACAGAGGATGAGCGTTTTTATAAGCATCTTGGTATCGATCCTATCGGTTTGTTCGGCGCCGTGAAAGATGCTGCCACTCATCATGGTGCGCGTGGTGCTTCTACTATAACCCAGCAGTTGGCAAAGAATATGTTCAGAGTGAGGAAGAACTATTCTACTGGCCTGCTCGGCAAGATACCGGGTCTTCGCATCTTGATAATGAAGAGCAAGGAGTGGATTATTGCTGTTAAACTTGAGACGGTTTATTCAAAGCGGGAAATAATCACGATGTATGCCAATACTGTAGATTTCGGTTCTAATTCGTATGGCATCAAAACGGCTGCAAAAACCTATTTCAACACGACCCCGAAAGATTTGAAGACTGAACAGGCTGCAGTGTTGGTTGGTATGTTGAAGGCTACCACATTCTATAATCCGAAGTCTAATCCGGAGAACAGCAAGAACCGTCGTAATGTTGTTCTCAACAATATGGTGACGCATGGCGATTTGTCTAGAAGTGTCTGCGATTCACTTTCGGCACTTCCGATCAAGTTGGATTTCAATCAGGAAGAGAATTATGACGGACAGGCAAAGTATTTCAGAGAGGCTGTGTCAAGACATCTGAAAGACTGGTGTAAGGAGAATGGCTATGACCTATATAATAGTGGATTGAAGATCTATACCACTATAGATTCCAAGATGCAGGAATATGCCGAGGCGGCTGTTACCAAACAGATGCGTCAGGTACAGAAGAATTTCAACAGTCATTGGGGTAACCAGGAGCCATGGCGCGATGAAAATGGTAATGTAATACCAGGATTCATAGAAGGAATATTGCAGAAGCAACCTTATTATCAAGAGCTTCTTGCACGGTTCCCTAACAGTCCGGATTCAGTGAGCTATTATGTCAACAAACCACATAAGGTGAAACTTTTCGATTATGAAAAAGGAATGATTGAGAAGGAGATGAGTACTGTTGACTCCATTCGTTATATGGTTAAGTTCATGCATTGCGCTTTTGTTGCGATGGAACCTCAGACCGGTGCTGTGAAGGCTTGGGTAGGAGATATCGACTTTGACACTTGGAAATATGACAAGGTGGAAGCTGACCGTCAGCCTGGCTCTACATTCAAACTGTTTGTATATACAGAAGCGATGAATCAAGGACTCACTCCATGCGACAAGCGCCGTGATGAATACATCAGAATGGAAGTGTATGACAAGGTGAAGCATGAGAATACGATTTGGACTCCAAGCAATGCAAACGGCAGATTCTCAGGTGACTCCATTCCGTTGAAGAGCGCATTTGCCCGAAGCATCAATTCCATTGCCGTAAGGCTTGGGCAGGAGATGGGCATAAAGAATGTGATAAACACAGCGCATCAGATGGGTATTACAAATGAACTTGATGACGCCCCATCATTGGCTTTGGGTTCTTCTGATGTGAGACTCCTCGATATGGTTAATTCATATTGTACTGTTGCAAACAATGGTAAGCATGTGCTGCCTTCATTAGTTACGAAGATTGTAGATAGAGAAGGTAAAGTCGTTTATCAGGAGAATATAGAGGAGCAACAGGCAATACCCTATAAGAGCGCATTCTTCATGCAGCAGCTTTTGATGGGCGGAATGAGAGAACCTGGTGGAACATCCCAGAGTCTATGGGGATACGTAGGCAATGCCAAGGATACGGATTTCGGCGGTAAGACAGGTACGACAAACAACCATTCTGACGCATGGTTCATGTGTGTAAGTCCAAAGCTTGTTGCCGGTTCATGGGTAGGTGGCGAATACAGATGTATTCATTTCCGTACTGGAGCATTAGGTCAGGGTAGCAGAACGGCATTGCCTGTATGTGGCTATTTCATGCAGTCTGTCATGAATGATCCTAATTTTTCAAGATATCATGGACATTTCGACAAACCGAAAGATTCTGACATTTCTTACGGAATGTACAATTGTTCAAGTTATGTTGCTGTAAAGAAGGATACGACCCAGACAGACAGTACGGCTGTCATTATGGAAGATGAAGTGTTCCTGGATGAAAATGGAAATATAATTCAGAGCCCAGAATCTCAGCATAAAGGCTCTAAGGCAGAGGATGCCAAGCCTCAAAGTGAAGCTGAGCCAAAGAACAGCAAACCGAAGAACCACAACATGTCGTTGGATGATTTCTGATGACGATTTTACGAATTGGATAAATGCCTTTTCATTTGCCATATTCAGAGATTGAAGTCTTCTTCAAGCCTCTATGAGAAAGAGAAGGTGTCTCGAAATGGAAGATATCATTGATACTGAAAACGAGGAGTTCAAGAAGGCTCTTCAGATAGTTAACTTTACCCGTCGTTCGCTTTTCCTTACAGGAAAGGCGGGGACGGGTAAGTCTACTTTCCTACGATATATATGCCAGCATACAAAGAAAAAACATGTAGTGCTTGCACCTACAGGTATTGCCGCTATTAATGCCGGTGGCTCAACGCTTCATAGTTTTTTCAAATTGCCATTCCATCCATTGATTCCGACGGATTCTCGTTTTTCGAATAGGAATATCAAGGAAACTCTCAAGTATAATGGAGAGAAAAGAAAATTGATACGTGAGGTGGAACTTGTCATTATAGATGAGATAAGTATGGTTCGTGCAGACATTATCGACTTTATTGATAAGGTTCTGCGAATCTATACACGAAATATGAGGGAACCGTTCGGTGGGAAGCAGTTGCTTTTTGTAGGTGATATATATCAGTTGGAACCCGTGGTGAAAGAAGAAGACCGCCAGTTCCTGCGCCCTTTTTATCCATCACCTTATTTCTTTGATGCACATGTTTTCCGTTCTTTCAAATTGGTGAGCATTGAGTTGAGAAAAGTATACCGCCAGTCCGATTCTACATTCATCAATATATTGGATCATATACGGACTAATATGGTTACTGCAAATGATTTGCAACTTCTCAACAATAGGGTGGCGGCAGTTTCCCCATCAGATAGTAATGGTCTGTCGATAACACTCTCTACACGGCGTGATACAGTTGATTACATCAATCAATGCCAGTTGGATAAATTGCCAGGCGAAGCATCAGTTTTTTATGGTGATATAAAAGGGGATTTCCCTGAAAGCAGTCTGCCTACTCCTATGCAACTAGACCTTAAAGTCGGTTCCCAAATCATTTTCATAAAGAATGATTTGGACAAACGCTGGGTGAATGGCACCTTAGGAGTCATTGAGGGCATAGACGAAGGGCAAGGCGTTATATATATCGTTTCCGAGGATGGCAGAGAATTGGAGGTAGAGAGGGCATGTTGGAGCAATATGCGTTATACATATAATGACAAGGAACAGAAGATAGAAGAAGAGGAGATAGGTTCTTACACTCAGTACCCGATACGTTTGGCATGGGCTATTACTGTTCATAAAAGCCAGGGACTTACATTCAGAAATGTCAACATAGACTTTACTGGTGGGGTGTTTGCCGGTGGACAGACTTATGTCGCACTTTCACGTTGTACTTCTTTGGAGGGAATAACTCTGAAAGAGCCAATACGGAGGAGTGATGTTTTCGTGCGCCCCGAGGTAGTTGCCTTTTCCAGAAATTATAACGATTCTCTTGTTATCAACAAGGCTTTGTCTGAATCTAAGGCGGACAGGGAGTATCATGATGCGGTCAAGGCATTTGACAAGGGTGATATGGAATCCTTTCTCGACAACTTCTTCAAGGCTATACATAGTCGTTATGATATAGAGAAGCCATTAGCCCGGCGGTTTATCCGTAGCAAACTGAATGTGGTAAATAAGTTGCGTGCTGAAAACCAGCGTCTATTGGAAGAGAAGAAAGAAAAAGATGATTTTCTGAAGCGTCTGGCTGTAGAATACGTCATGCTTGGCAAGGAATGTGAAAAGGAAAAAATGAACGATGCAGCCATTGCCAATTATAAGAAGGCTCTGAAGCTTTGCCCTGATATTCCTGAAGCCAAGCGTCGCCTGAAAAGGTTGCAGAAATGATTTGAATAAAAGTATTAGTCTTTAAGCATGTTTTATGAATGCTTCAACCCGAATCGTTCATTAGGGCTTGCTTGGATTTTGCTTTTTAGAAGGATGGGTTTTGTTTGGCTTTTAATGAGTAATAGCGAGCTATTGCGAATTAAAAACAAGCAAAAGGCACCTTATAAAAAAACAAAAGACTGCAAGCAGTTATTAAAATTATACATTTAACGGCCTAATGACCGATTTGGGTTCAAGACTAATACTTGTTGATGATGGAATATCAGAAAATGATTTGTTGGATTAACGTCTGTGGTTTTACATTTTCAGCTCGTTGATTTCTTCCATTTCGTCCTCGTCAAACCATTTTGTCAGTTTGCTCTTGGCTTTCTCCTTGATTTCTTCAGAAACATCGCCTATTTTGCCGATTACATATAGTAATACTGCCAAATCGTCTCCCAAACCTACGATTGGAATTGCATCCGGTATTACATCAAGCGGACTGACGAGATAGCCTAAAGCTCCTACAATGATGGCTTTGTCCTTGATAGACACTTTGTCGCTCTGCAAGGTGTAATATAGCACGAGTGCGATGTATACAAGTTTAGCACCGGCACGTTTGGCTATTTTCGCTATTTTCTCCAAGAATTCACCATTTGTGAATTTGTTGGAGTATGACATAAAATCAGGTAATTCCATTTTTATTATATTTTACGTTTCTAATTAGTTGTCTGACGCCACACCTTTATAATGTAATCGTCTTAATGATGGCAAAATTACAAAAAAAACTTGTATGTCCCAAATGATACATTTGTTCATCATTTGTTTACTTCTTATTTTTAGTAATTCTTATGCTAAATCACAGGTCTTTCAGCAATATCTCTCTTTGTTTCTTGAGATATGCCGAATGTTCAGCAATTACTTTGTTCCATTTTTCATGGTTCGCCTCAGACATATTCAGTTTGAGTTCCCATTTCCCCTTTGTTTCATATTTGTCGATAAGTCGCCCTACGCTGAGTCTTGATATGTCTTGCGCCGGCTGATATACGCTGACGTCTCCCTTTTCATCGCCTGATATTTCATTGATGAGTCCGAGATCGATGAGCTCATATAGTATGTTTTGTGTTATGCGTATGGGGATGTTCGTATTGAGCTTCAGTTCAAGGGCCGTGTACGGTGATTCTCCTTTTTCAAAACGCTTGCATATCATGCTCATGATCAGCATACTCATTATCATGCGGTATCGCGGACTGATTTCGTATGTTTCCGTGCGGAAGGCATACTCTTCCATATTCTGGCTCGTATAGCATAGCTCTGCGCCGAAAAGACATATCGACCATGATATCTGCACCCAGAGCATGAAGAGCGGCAAGGCTGCGAATGAACCATAGATTGCATTATAGCTGCTTACCCAAATCTGCGAATGGATATAGAATAGCTGTAGTCCCTGCATGGCAACACCTGCCAAAACTCCCGGCCAAATGGCGCATTTCAGTTTTACCCTTATGTTTGGCATGAATACATAAAGGGCTATGAAAATGGCTGACATCAAAACGAAGGGCATGATATCCCACAATGTCCTCACCATCGGGGCAAACAATTCTATGCCCTCTGTCTGGCTTGTCACCGTAGCTACGAATATTGATATACCGGATGTGACGACAATGATGATAGGGGCAAGGATAAACATTCCCATATAGTCGGTCACAGTCCTGAAGAAACTTCTCGGTTTCTTCACCTGCCATATATTGTTGAAGGCCAGTTCGATGTTCCTGATAAGCATCGTTACTGTCCATAACATGAAAACAAGTCCGATACCGAGTATGATTCCACTTTTGGTGTGGATCAGATACGAATTGACGAAGCCGATTATCGTTTCGGCAGCCTGTGGCTGGCTCGACAATACATTTCTGAACCACTCTTCTATGTATTTGTTGTAGCCGAACCCCCTTGCTATAGCGAAGACTACTGCCAGGATAGGGACTATTGCCAGGAGAGTGGAGTAGGTGAGTGCGGCAGCGTTGTTTATCATTCTTTTTGTTGTAAAACTCTCAATGGTCAGTATCAGCATTCTAAAGGATGCGATAATCAGCCGTTGTGATTGAGGTTTGTTGCTGTAGTCTCGCCAAATTCCTACTTTGTAGAAATCAGTTATGTCTTTTATTGTCATTTGATGCTATTGTGCGTTTTTTTTGATTAAGATTGATTATGCCAGATATCGGATGCAATAATCTCCACCAGCCATTACACACCATATTGTTTAGTCGGTTTTTGCTTAATTGTTGCTTTTCGTTTTTCAAGCAGATCCTGATGGCTGATTTGGGATGAATTATAAAAATGAAAAAGAAAGCAGTGTCCCTATAAGCCGAGTTCTGTTCCGGTAAAGCCTCTCGACGATACCGGCGCCTGCCATTTATCTAGAACATGAGTCACCCCATGTCTCAAGCATTCTACCCTCCATCGGAGTTAGTCGGACGGGCAATCCTCAAACGATGGTTTACACGAACTTGCAGCCTCCGGACGACACAGCCCGCTGGTCACCCAGCGACTGGTGGTCTCTTACACCACCTTCTCACCCTTACCATCCTTCTTTTGTTTTGGATAATATAGTGAAGACTCGAATCCTCGCATTATTATCAAAGGATGGCGGTTGTTTTCTTCTGTCGTATCCTACTGTTGCCAATAGCTTCCATTTTCAGAAGCGGAGCACCCTATGCTGCCCGGACTTTCCTCTCGTAGCCAGATGCTACCAGCGGCAGAGCCGGGACGCTGCATTCTTTTCAATGCAAAGTTACAAATAAAAATTGGAATATGTTGGATTTGTATTCCATAATTTGAAATATGCTTGTCTTTTTGGCATTGACGATAAGATTTTCTTACTTTTTGTTCCTGATAATTATGTTGACATCATTTTATTGTATGATTATTTGTGTGTTTACAACTCTTGTTTTGTACGTATGTTTACAAAAGAGATAGATTAGTTTCAATCTGTAAAATAATTAAGGAAAATAATTAAAATTAGTTTAATTTCATCAATGTTGTACTATCAATATTACATTATTATTTAGTATTTGTTGCGATTTGTTGGCTTTATATAGATATGCCTTAATGAAAAGTAGTGTAATCTTCTGTATTAAATGAAATTTTGTTGGAGTGAAACTTTATTGTACCTTTGCATTATCATAGCAAACATTTCATTAAATTCAAAATATGGCTAATCAACCGAAACGTCCGCAACATAGACCGATAGATAATAATTATGGTCATTTGCAGCCTCAGGCTCCGGATATTGAGAAGATTGTTCTTGGAGCTTTGATGATAGATAAAGATGCTTTCACCATAGTTGGTGAGATATTGCATCCCGAAACTTTTTACGAACCACGTAATCAGAAGATTTATAGCGCAATACAAAAGCTTAATATTGACGAGCGACCTGTAGACATCCTTACTGTCATAGAGGAACTGAAACATGAAGGCACTCTCGAAGAAGTGGGAGGAGAGGCTTATGTCATAGAACTGAGTTCACATGTGGCATCTTCTGCACACATTGAGTATCATGCTCATATTCTGGCTCAGAAATATATGGCCCGGCAGCTGATTTCTTTCGCCAGCGTTGTAGAGACAAAGGCGTTTGATGATACCGTAGACGTGGATGAGCTGATGCAGGAAACCGAGTCGAGTCTTTTTGAACTTTCTCAAAAGAACCTTCGCCAGGATTATACTCAAGTAGATCCTGTTGTGAAGGAGGCTATCAAAATTCTGCAGAAAGCGGCTGAAAACAAAGGTGAACTTACCGGTGTGCCGACGGGTTACCGCAAGTTGGACGAGATAACGGCTGGTTGGCAAGCGAGTGACCTTGTAATCATAGCCGGTCGTCCGGCCATGGGTAAGACCGCATTTGCCCTCTCTCTGGCAAAGAATATAGCGGTAGACTACAATATACCGATTGCCTTTTTCTCTCTTGAGATGAACAATGTGCAGCTGGTCAACCGTCTTATCTCGAATGTATGTGAGGTGGAGGGACGCAAAATCCTTAATGGCCAGCTGGATGATGAGGAGTGGAAACGACTTGATGCTAACGTAGGAAAATTGCAGAATTCGCCGATATATGTAGATGATACTGCCGGTATGTCAATCTTTGAGTTGCGTACCAAGGCGCGACGCCTTGTGAGAGAGAAAGGGGTCAAGGTGATAATGATCGACTACTTGCAGCTTATGAATGCCAATGGTGCACGTTTCGGAAGCCGTCAGGAGGAGGTGTCTACTATCAGCCGTTCGCTGAAAGGTCTTGCAAAGGAATTGAACATCCCTATCCTTGCCCTTTCACAGCTCAACCGTACTGTGGAAAACAGAGATGGACTTGACGGCAAGCGTCCTCAGTTGAGCGACTTGCGTGAGTCTGGAGCCATTGAGCAGGATGCCGATATGGTACTCTTTGTGCATCGTCCAGAGTATTACCATATTTACCAGGATGATCATGGCAATGATTTGAGAGGTATGGCACAGGTGATTATCGCAAAGCATCGTAAGGGCGCCACAGGAGATGTCACGCTTACTTTCAAGGGTGCATTCACGCGATTTGAGAATCCCGATGAGAGCCGCATGTCAAATGCTGGAGATATCGGCGGGGAGATTGTGGGTAGCCGTCTGAATGGCGGTGACGATGTGCCCCCTCCATTTATTGATCCGGGGGTGATACCTGTCTCTGAACCGCCATTCTGATTGTCTTTCCTTTGGGGATTAAGCGGTAAGGTAAAAATACCATTAAATAAAAAGACAGAGGTTTTGGCGTGTCGCTTGTCCGACATGATATATTATCTCGTTTAACAAATATCCTATATAATTATGAATATTGATTCCATTCTTGAGAAACTGCATATAGAGTCGCTCAATAAAATGCAGCTTGATGTTGCGAAGGCGATGAGTACAACAGCAGATGATGTCGTTATCCTTTCTCCTACGGGTAGTGGTAAGACGTTGGCGTATCTCTTGCCGCTTGTTTTCAAACTCAACACAACCGTGGATTTTCTTCAGGCGGTAGTTATTGTTCCGAGTAGAGAACTTGCAAAACAGTCTGTTGAAGTCCTGCGTTCAATGGGTGTTCCGTTGCGCGGCCTTGCCCTTTATGGTGGTAGAACAGCGATGGAAGAGCATAAGGAAATCAAGAAAGTGCTGCCGCATGTCGTGTTTTCCACTCCTGGTCGATTCAATGACCATGTGTCAAAAGGGAATATCAATCCGAGAAGCGTGAGGTTCCTTGTGCTTGATGAATTCGACAAGTGTCTGGAGATGGGTTTCGAGGAAGAGATGAAGCAGGTGTTCAAGAGTCTTCCGCTGTTGGAAAGAAGAATCTTGTTGTCGGCAACACGTTCTAACGAAATTCCGCTTTTCGTAAATATCGATAAGGTGAGTGAAATAGACTATACCGAACCGGATTCCGGAATCAGTGTTTCCGACCGTATATCAAACTTTGTAGTCAGAAGTCCGCAGAAGGATAAGTTGGAAACGTTGTCGAGACTGTTGCGTAGTTTCGGAAACTCAAGCAGCATCGTTTTCCTGAACTATAGGGATAGTGTGGAGCGAACTGCTAAATATCTCTCCGAACAGGGTTTTGTGACGAGCACTTATCATGGTGGTCTTGAACAAAAGGACAGGGAGGACAACCTTTATGTGTTCAGTAACGGCTCGTCTACGGTTCTTGTAAGCACCGACCTCGCTTCTCGTGGCTTGGATATTCCAGATGTTGATAATATAATCCATTATCATTTGCCGCAGGGTGAGGCGGAATATACTCATAGGGTAGGTCGAACAGCCCGTTGGGATGCTGTCGGCCGTGCCTTTGTTCTTTTAGGGCCTGAAGAGAAATTGCCGGAATTTGTTGACCAGGAACTTCCTGAATATGTCATTCCTGATGATTTGGGAGATATTCCACAGCCTCGCATGGCTACTATATATATCGGAAAGGGCAAGAAAGACAAGATTTCAAAGAGTGACGTGTTGGGCTTCTTGTGTAAGAAATGCAGTCTCACTTCAAATCAGATAGGTCGTATTGACGTGGCAGACCGTTATTGCTATGTCGCTGTTGCTCGCAATAAGGCAAAGCAGGTGCTTAAGTTGGCAAATGGTGAGAAGATTAAAGGCGTGAAAACGGAGTTCAAGCTTAAGGGCAATAGTAACAGATGATTTTGTTTTCTTGTAATATATAATGGTCTGCGTCTCTTGAGGCGTAGACCATTTTCAAATTCGCCCACTGAATATTCCATAGAGTTTATAGGTGTGGCAAAAAAAATAGAGTTACATTTCTGTAACTCTATTCTGGTAGTGGATAGGGGAATCGAACCCCTATGCCAAGATTGAGAATCTTGTATCCTAACCATTAGATGAATCCACCATCTTATGATTGCTTTGAAGAGATTGTTGATAAAAACATTCTGTAGTGGATAGGGGAATCGAACCCCTATGCCAAGATTGAGAATCTTGTATCCTAACCATTAGATGAATCCACCATCATGTTTAAATTGCGGAAGCTGGGGGATTCGAACCCCCGGTACGTTAAACACGTACGGCAGTTTAGCAAACTGCTGGTTTCAGCCACTCACCCAAACTTCCAAGCAATTTATTTATCAGCATTTCTCTTAATGCGGTGCAAAGGTAGCGTTTTATTTTTTAATACCAAACTTTTTTGCGTATAATTTTCCAAAATGCTTGTTTTTTTGCTTTTTCTATACAGAATTACGCTGTTTTTGCCATTATTTATCTTGCTAATGCCGTGACAACTGCAAAATAGACCATATCTTTATCAGTATTGTTTTTCATGGAATGCGAATGTCCGTTTGGGCAGTAATGCACTTTTCCTGCTTTTACGATTTCAGTTTCTCCGTCGTAATTGAAGGTGGCTTCTCCTTCTACTATATAAATAATCTCACAGTTGCCGTCATGTAGGTGGTATCCTGTTGATGCTCCAGGTTTAAGGATGCTGAACATGATTTTGTTGTCGTCGTCAACAAAATTTCGGGTTATCAGTTCGCCTTCTCCCCCTTTGAAGTTAAGGATGGAGTTTTTTCCTATTTTATCAAAATCAATTACCATAATGTTTTTGTTTAATTTTAAATATGAATGTTATCTTGTATTTTCGCTTGTCCTTATTCTTTCCTTTTCCAAATATTCATCACTTTCCTGTGGATGGCGATTTGGTTGATTGCAGAAACGAACACCAGAAGTATTATTCCGAGTGTTATAGACTTTATCATCGTCGTGTCTTCAATCTGCGGGAAAAGTGTTTCTATAATGCCCATATAATAGTTGCGCACGAAGTATAGTATCGTCCATGTTATTGCCAATACCGTGATGTTGAGTACTATCGTAAGTATCTGGTAGGGCAGGGCAACTTTGCGTGGGCTGTATCCTATAAGGAGCAGGTTTTCTAGCTTCGAAGAGTTCTTTTGAACCAGAAGGTATATGCTGAGCATGAGTATATAGAAACTCAGTGCGCTTATTATCAATCCGATACCCATGACGAGCGTCACTATCATTCTGAGGAAATATGTTGTCTTTTCTGCTTGCAGCTTGTCCGTATCCACTTCATAGCCTTTTTTGTCCAAGTATTGAGAGATGTTTTCATCTGCAGGATTTCCCACTTCTGCTATCAGTCTGGATGGTTCTGAGTGTTGTTCTGGAGCGTAGAGCTTATTGCTCCAGTCCATGAACTTCTGCGGAACGAGTATCGTGTTCAGTCTGCTTGAGAATCCGATCACTTTTCCTTTGTATTCATCTTTGTGTCCATTGCCGTGTATGAAGATCTTGAAGTCTATCATTCCCATCAACCCTTCGCTTATTTTGGGAAGAGAGTGAGACTGGGCAAATCCGAAGTTATACATATTAATATATGTGCGTGGTAGTATTATCGGCACTTCGTGACTGCCTTCCGTGTATTTCCAGTCTTGTAGCGACACGTCTACAAAGCCGTCAGGAACACTCTCAAAGAAAAGTTCTGAGTTCAGAATCGTTTGTCCGTTTATGCCCATATTCGCGTCTACTTTGTATTCAGTAGATGTAAAGGCTGCTGTTTTCTTTGTGAAACTTTGTTCTTTGAGGTCTTCAATTTCTGAATTGCTGAATGTGTTTGATGATGAAGACAGAGTGCTGCCAGCTCCGATTTTCTTGCTTATTATCAGATAGTCAGCCTTCATGAAACTGTCTTGTGACGTGAAGACCGGCAGAACATCATTGTAGAATTGGAATCCCAACAATACTATGAACATTCCGAAAAGGTTTGCAAAGAAGAATCCGATGAATTGTGGGATGCTGATATGTTGTCTTAGAAGTTTCCAAACGAGTTTCATAATCTGTATGTTTTATCGTAATTTAATTCCATGTGTTTGCCGATGCTTGTTACGATTATGCCGGCTCCCTGTCTTCGGGCTTCATTCATCATTATTTCTGCCATTGCTTCAGAGTTCTTGTCGTCGAGGTGGCTGATGGGTTCGTCGGCTAAAATGAAGTCGAATGGCTGTACAAGAGCTCTGATCATCGCCACTCTCTGCTGCTGGCCGAATGACATCCTTCCGGCTTTGCTCTCAAGCTTGTCTGATATTCCCAATTTTTCAAACCATTCTTTAATTTCTTTTTCTGTCTTGAATTTGGTTATGTCGTTTTTTATCTGCACGTTTTCCCATGCGGTCAGCTCTGGGAATAGTCTGAGTTCCTGGAATAGAAATGCGATATGCTTCTTGCGTATTTCAGTCCAGTCTTTCACTTTGAATTCTGAAGTGATGGCATTGTCGAATCTTACTGTTCCCTCGTAGTCATGTCTGTAGCCGAGGATGTAACTGCAGAATGTGCTTTTGCCTTTTCCGCTTTCTGCTTCAACAAGATACAGCTTGCCCTTTTCAAATTCGGCTTTGCAATTCCATATTTCAGAGTCGATGTCTTGTTGGCTGGAAAATACGTTGGGAATGATTTTGTCAAAAGTTATTGTCTTCATTTTATATTGTCTTGTGACTTTATTTCAGAGTATATATTATAGTCTTGATGTCTCCGAATATCGGCTTGATGATGTCGGCAGCGTTTGAAAGCGCCTTGTTGTCACCAAAACCTTCTGATATGTTCAGAATCATGCACAATCGGTTGCCTTGTATGTGTTTAGTGATAGATCGCGGTATTGGGTGAAGGCTTGGCTTCAGTATGTTTGTGGCAATGTCGTTGTCTGAACTTGCAAAGAATTCGTTGCTGTCTGATGCTCCAAACCAGAGCGATGTCTCGCTGCCTTTAAGGTGGAAATAGTCTTTGCCGCAATCTTCAATCTGTGTTCCTGCCGGGCATGATTTTTTCCAATAATCCACGTCTTTGAGGAAATTCCTGTTTGCCAGTTGTGCGACCATCGAAATTTTCATGTCGTTTTCGTCGTATGATCCGATGCTGATTGCAAAATCCCCATTTACGCATCTTAGGATATTATCCATGTCGATTGCGGTATTTGCTCCAGCCAGAAGTGCTCCGAGTGCAGGATTGTTGTGTGCTATATCAACGAAATCCGGTCCGTTGACATTCATGAATATGCTGCAGAGCGATTTCCCTGATATATTGTTGGTGTATCTGCCGTTTATTTTCCTTAATTTCCCAGTTGATTTCTGTAGTTCTTCATCCACCTGTTTGTTTAGCGAGAACGTATTTCCGTTTATCAACAGGCATCCGTCTTTTGTCGCAGTCATCGAGGCTGCTATGAGTATTTGTGAAGCGTCAGAGCCTTTTGGCTGTCCTATGGTGAATGGTATGGAGAGTTTTTCTGGAAGTGCGTCAGCTTGTGCCACCATTGTCATAGAGCCTTCGATGCTGTTCAGCTTTTCGAATAGGGGTGAACTCTTTATACCATCGTCATCTTCTTGTTTCAGCCACCTTCCGATTGCTCTGATTGCATCAGCTTGTTGGGCGGGAAGTATCGGTCCTTGTATCAGCATGGCCTTGTCGTTGTAGCCGATAGCCCATGAGCCTTTGAGCAGAGTGAAATTGAAATCGCGCTTTTTAATGACTTTGTCGCATATCCCCTTTTCCTTCAGCTTTTCAAAGCAGGTGTTGAGGTCGTCGCTGTCGTCCACCTTCATGCAGGCTCCAAGATTGCCTTCTACCGTTTCGAAGAGATATATCCTGCTTGTCAAGTCCAGTCCGCTTTCATCTATCCCGCAGTCTTTGAAAAGTGCCGATATAATACCTTTGCCGTCATTGCCGTCTGTTGGCTCCATTTCTCCGGCATCTATTGATATTATCGCTTTGCTGTTTGCCGGGATGGCATTTGTATAGTCATCGTTTGAGCAAGACAAGTTGATGCAAATACACGACATTAAAACGAGTAAATGCATAAATGATTTTCCTGTCAGTTTCATTTCACCAGTAATTTATTTACCTATTGAACTATGTTTCTTTAATCTTTTCTGCAAATCAGTTGGGCGCACATCGCGGCATACAAGGCTGCTGTTTCTGTGCGTAGTCTGCTTTTGCCAAGCGATATGGGTGTAAAACCGTATTTCATCGCTTCTCTCACTTCGTCGATAGAGAAGTCGCCTTCTGGTCCGATAAGTACCGTGATGCCATCGCTCGAAGCCTGTTCTTTCTCTTTGCTTGCCGTGTCGAAGAAGTCTACGCTGGGTATTTCTTCATAACAATGGGCTATGAATTTCAGTCCGGCTCTTTCTTTTTTTATGAAATCATTGAAGCGTGTGAGTGGTGTGAGTTGTGGCCTGTATGGTTTGCGGCTTTGTTTTACTGCTGATATTATGATTTTGCCCAGACGTAGTGTTTTCAATACCTTTCTTTCAGAAAACTGGCAGTTCAGGAAAGCAAGTTCGTCGATGCCTACCTCGGTGGCTTTTTCTGCGAACCATTCTATACGGTCCATCATCTTGGTAGGAGCAACGGCAATGCAGATGTTTCCGTTCCATGTCTTTTCCTGTGGCATCTTTTCTGTGATTTCATACATGCAGTGTTTTGTCGCAGCCAGAGTCACCTTCGCTTTGAAGAAATTGCCGTTGCCGTCCATCAGAAACATATCGTCGCCGCTTTTCAGCCGCAAAACTCTTAATGCGTGCATAGCCTCTTCAGCAGGCAGTTCGGTGGATGATTCTGCATCTGGAACAAAAAAGTATCTTGCCTCTTTCATGTAAGTAAAGCTTTATGAGTCTTTTTTTCTTTTGTTAATCTCGTCTCTCAGTTTCGACGCCATTTCGTAATTCTCCGAGTCTATTGCTTTTTTCAAGGACTCTTCGAGCATTGGTATGCTTATGGCGTTGATGGGTACCGTAACTCCTGTCTTTTTTCCTGTATATTCTACAGACTGTTGTCTCATGAGTGTTTCTGAGATGAATATCGGAATGTCGGCAACCATTGAGAGCAACACAGCGTCGCTCGCTCTTATTGGCGTGTAGTCGAGGGTGTCGGCGTTGAACACGTAGACTTTGTATTGTCCGTCAACGATGTCTGTGATGAGGATTTCGAAAATGCTGTTCGTGTTTTTGGTCAGCAGTTTCACGAGAACCTCAGGCAGTAAATTGTCATTTACAGGTTCTGGCGACTTTCTCTTGTCTATTTCCAAAGCCACGTTACGCTCACAGACTATGGATAATTGGCGTGTCTTGTCAAGGTCTGTAAGTGACAAGATGCCAATTTCCTTGTTGCCGGCTATTTCTGTCGCATTGTCGAATATAAGTCTTGTTTTGTCCATATCAGCTTTCAAGTTTGTTTTTACCGTTTGTTTAGCCGATAGCTATTTGTATCATTTCGTTTCTCTCTCCTTGAACAGCAAGGCGAAGCCTATACCTACGGCAAGAGCGAATCCTGCGAAAATGAACCAGCATGTCTGCCATTCACCTACAAGGAATCCGTCTTCTGTCCAATGGCAGTAGTGGTTCACAATCATACCGGCAAGTATAGTGCCGATTGTAGCACCGAGTCCGTTAGTCATTAGCATGAACAGTCCTTGTGCTGATGCCTGTAGCTCTTTGTCGCATTCCGCATTGACGAATAGTCCGCCGGAAACGTTGAAGAAGTCGAAAGCCATGCCGTATACTATGCACGAAAGAATCAGGAGCGTCACTCCTGGGAATGCAGGACCACCGAGACCGAAGAATCCGAATCTCAGTACCCAGGCGAGCATAGCCAAGAGCATCACGTTCTTTATTCCGTAGCGTTTCAGGAAGAAAGGTATCAGAAGAATGCAGAATGCCTCAGCTACTTGAGAAATCGATACGAGCAGGGTGGCGTTGTTTGCCGCGAATGTATCGGCAAGTGCCGGATCTGCCTTGAAATGTGTGATGAAAGGAGTGGCAAAACCGTTTGTCACCTGCAACGACATTCCGAGAAGGCCTGAGAATATGAAGAACATTGCCATTCTTCTTGACTTGAACAGCTTGAAAGCATCGAGTCCGAGGATTTCTGCCATCGACTTCTTGCCTTTGTTGTCTTGGTGCTTCTCGATTTTGCATTGGGGCAGTGAGAAACAGTATGCAAAGAGGACGATGCTTAGAATGCCCGACACGAGGAACTGCAGATGGGTGTATTGGAATTTGCTGCTGTTTTCGGCGATAGTCAGAGTGAATGCTCCATCGTTTATCGCGGCACAATTCACAAACCACATGGTGATTATGAACCCTACTGTTCCCAACACTCTGATAGGGGGGAAGTCCTTCACGGTGTCAAGTCCATGGTTTTGTAGAATCTTGAATGCTACGGTGTTAGACAATGCCAGGGTAGGCATGTAGAAAGCCACGCTCAATGTGTATACGGTCATGAAGACTACCTTGTCTGGCATTGCGTTGAACTCTCCAATCATGCATAATGCCACCATGCCTAATCCTGCTGCCAGATGACAAAGTCCGAGCAGCCTTTGTGGCTGTATGTATTTGTCGGCAACGATTCCCATCAATGTGGGCATGAATATGGACACTATGCCCTGGATGGCATAAAACCATGATATTTCTGTTCCCATTCCTGCTTTGCCAAGATATTGGCCCATAGAGGTCAAGTATGCTCCCCAGACTGCAAATTCCAGGAAGTTCATTATCGCCAGACGCACTTTCAAGTTCATCGTATTTACATTTTAGTTGTTTTATATTCCTTTTGTCTCAAACATCCAGATTTCCGGCTTCAGCCGGTTCGTGGAAGATAGATGATGCAGACCGAATGCACAAGATCAAGCCTGTGTGAATGTCATGCCGGGCTGCTGCTTATCTTAATTTGCAAAGATAGGATAAAAAAGCTAACTGGCAAAGATAAATAATCAATTTCTTGATTATCTTTGTTTTTATCATTCTGTGGTAATGCTTTTCTGAGGAAAGAAATGTTGTCTTATAGGTGTTTGTGGATGTGTAAATTGGCTGTTTGGCTTTGTTAACCTATAGGGTTTTGTCTTGAAACACGGTGGTTTGTCATGCGCAAACCGCAGGGTGAATATGGCTGCTGCGGTGTTTTTTAAGATACCGCCCAAGTTTTGTCTGAATTGTGGAATATTGGAGGGTGGCACAGTTCATTATTCAAAAGATGCCAATGATACTTCTGTGATACTTCCGTGATACTTTTATGTAAAATAATCTAAAAAGTATCATTCTCACAAGTGATTGACTCTCAGTGGTTTGTCATTGATTTTTCTTGTGAGAATGATACTTTGATATTATTCCATTGGAATTAATATTCTGAAATGCGTATTTGAGAGGAATTGCCCCTATTCTTCGTATTGGGTATTGTCTGTGATTCCTGCGTCTTTAAGGGCTTCCTTTCTCTCGACACAAGTCCCGCATTTGCCGCAATGCTTCTCTCCGCCCTTGTAGCAAGACCAGGTTTCGGTGTAGTCGATGCCGAGTTCTTTTCCCTTTCTTGCGATGTCTGCCTTCGTGATGTTGGTATAAGGTGCCGAAATCTTCACGTTGTTGTATGAACCGGCTTTAGTCGCTTCACACATGGCAGAGATGAATTCAGGCCTGCAGTCTGGGTATATGGCGTGGTCTCCGCCGTGATTGGCTATGAAGACGTTGTCCAGGCCCCAGCTTTCGGCTATTCCTGCGGCAATGGAGAGCATGATTCCATTTCTGAAAGGTACTACTGTAGACTTCATGTTCTCATTCTCGTAGTGGCCTTCGGGTATGGCTTCTGCTCCCTCCAGGAGGCTGCTCTTGAAATATTTGTGTATGAAATCTAGAGGAATCGTTATGTGTGGGATGCGAAGTCTCTGACAATGCATCTCTGCGAATGGAATCTCTTTGGCGTTATGGTTGCTGCCGTAGTCAAAGGAGATGCCGAGCGCTATGCGGTCTTTAAAATCGTAGAGCAGCGTAATGCTGTCCATTCCGCCGCTCACGATGATTATGCTGTCTTTCATTCTTATTTTGCAGCTATGCACTCAACTTCAACAAGGGCACCCTTTGGAAGGTCCTTCACTGCGAATGCAGAGCGTGCAGGGAATGGCTCGTTGAAGAACTCGGCGTATACTTCGTTCATCTCGCCGAAATACTTGATGTCGGCAAGCATTACAGATGTCTTGACAACGTTGCTGAGGTCGAGACCAGCAGAGCGGAGGATTTCGCGAGCGTTGTTCAAAGCCTGACGGGTCTGCTCCTTGATGCCACCCTCAACGAATTCACCTGTTGCTGGGTTGAGAGGAATCTGACCGGAAGCGAATACGAAACCGTTTACTTCAATTGCCTGGCTGTAAGGACCGATGGCTGCAGGAGCCTTGTCTGTTTTTAATGCTTTCATAAATTTAAAGTTTTAAGTTGTATGATAATAATTTTGCTTTAAGTCTCATTGCGCCTTCTGTGGTTGCAGACGGCGTTAGAAATCTTATTTACGATGCAAATTTACGTATTTTTTTTCATTGCACAAATATTTGTCCGGATTTATACGGGATATTGTAGTCGTAGATTTTCTTTTTGATACCTGATATATTGTGTACCAAAACAATTATTATTACTTTTGCAGTCTTAAAAAGAAATATAGCATAACAATAGATATCAGAAATTAAGGTATGAAAGTATTGAAGTTTGGCGGAACCTCGGTCGGTTCTGTTGAAAGTATTTTGAGCTTGAAGAAAATCGTGGAGGGGGAGAATGATGACGTTATCGTTGTTGTAAGCGCTCTCGGCGGCATCACTGACAAACTCATAGCCACTTCTAAGTTGGCCCTTGGTGGAGATGAATCGTATAAGGCGGAGTTTGAATTCATGCAGAAGCGTCATTATGAAATGGTTGACGCAATAATTGATGATGAAGAAAAAAAGAGCGGACTTCTCCATACCATAGATAGATTGTTTGAAGAACTTAAGTCCATTTACTATGGAGTATATCTGATACACGACCTGAGTCCCAAAATCCAGGCCGCAATCGTGAGTTACGGAGAGAGACTTAGCAGCCATATCGTGGCGACGCTGGTAAATGGCGCAAAGAGGTACAACTCTCTGGACTTCATAAAGACTATCAAGAAACATGGCAAGAACGTGCTCGACAGCGAGGTTACCGCCAACGCCGTGAAGGAAACGTTCAGAAACAGGACACAGAAGTCTGTTGTGCCTGGATTCATCAGCACAGACAGAAATACTGGAGAAATTACTAATCTCGGCAGAGGAGGAAGCGACTATACGGCTTCTATCATCGCCGCAGCATTGGATGCCGAAGTCTTGGAGATATGGACTGATGTCGACGGATTCATGACGGCCGATCCTAAGGTGATACATACTGCATATACTATCAACGAGCTCAGTTATGTTGAGGCTATGGAGCTTTGTAATTTCGGTGCAAAAGTAGTGTATCCTCCTACTATCTATCCGGTATGTGTCAAGAACATACCTATAAAGGTGAAGAACACCTTTAATCCCGATAGTGCGGGAACAACGATTCTGAGCCATGTGGAGAATGATTCAAAGCCAATCAAGGGTATCTCGAGTATCAAGGGAACGACACTGATTACCGTTGCAGGACTTTCGATGGTTGGTGTCATTGGTGTCAACCGCCGAATATTCACGGCTTTGGCAGAGAATGGCATTTCCGTATTCATGGTGTCACAGGCTTCATCAGAGAATTCCACTTCTATCGGTGTCAGAGACGTGGATGCGGAGGAAGCTGTAGCTGTGCTCAACAATGAATTCTCAAAGGAAATCAGGACCGGAGCCATGTTCCCGATGCATGCTGAAAGCGGACTGGCAACAGTGGCCATCGTAGGCGAGAACATGAAGCATACGCCAGGAGTTGCCGGTAAGCTCTTCGGCACTCTCGGAAGAAGCGGTATAAGTGTCATTTCGTGTGCACAGGGTGCTTCAGAGACAAACATCTCATTCGTGGTGGACGGGAAATCATTGTATAAGGCATTGAACGTAATTCACGACTCTTTCTTCCTCAGCGAGTACAAGGTGCTGAACCTCTTCATCTGTGGAGTCGGCACGGTGGGCGGAAACCTGATAGGACAGATAAAATCGCAGTACACGGAGCTTATGGAAAAGCAGCGGCTGAAGCTTAATGTCGTGGGTATCGCTTCAAGCCATAAGGCAATCTTTGACCACAACGGCATTGACCTGGACAACTATCAGGCTTTGCTGAAAGAATCAGCAGAAAGCGACACTCAGAAGCTGAAGAATGAGATCATAAGCATGAATACCTTCAACAGCGTTTTCGTGGATTGTACGGCTAGTGCCGACGTGGCGGCGCTGTATCAGGAGCTTCTCGAACATAACGTTTCCGTAGTGGCTGCAAACAAGGTGGCAGCTTCGGGTGATTATGACAGCTATCTGAAACTTAAGGAGACGGCTTTGCGTCGTGGAGTGAAATTCCTTTATGAAACGAATGTCGGAGCAGGATTGCCAATATTGGGCACGATAAAGGACTTGTGTAATTCTGGAGATAAGATACTTAAGATAGAGGCAGTTCTCAGCGGTACGTTAAACTTTATATTTAATGAAATATCAGCAGACGTTCCTTTCTCCGAAACTGTGAGAAGAGCAAAAGAGGAAGGCTATAGTGAGCCGGATCCACGCATCGACTTGAGCGGCAAGGATGTAATACGCAAACTTGTCATCCTGACACGTGAGGCAGGATATAAGGTTGAGCAAGAGGATGTGGAGAAGAACCTTTTCATTCCGTCCGGCTTTTTCAATGGTACAGTTGAAGAATTCTGGAATAATCTCCCGACGTTGGATGCCTGCTTCGAGAAGAAACGTGAGGAACTTCAGAACGAAGGCAAGCGTTGGCGCTTTGTGGCAAAGATGAACCATGGCAAGACGAGCGTCTCTCTTGAGGCAGTTGGCCAGCAGCATCCGTTCTATATGCTTGAAGGTTCAAACAATGTCGTACTCCTTACTACAGAAAGATATCATGAATATCCGATGCAGATAAAAGGATATGGAGCTGGAGCAGGTGTGACGGCGGCTGGCGTGTTTGCAAACATCATGTCTATTGCCAATATATGATTCTTTTTCATAAACTGGCAAAAAGATGACATATAGGAAAGCTATAATCTGAATTTGGAATGAAACATCTGGTAATCGTAGCCGACGGAATGGCTGATCATCCAGTTGAAAGGCTCGGAGGCAAGACTCTCTTGCAGTTTGCCGATGTGCCCAATATGGATGCGCTTGCCTGTAATGGGCGTACTGGTCGGTTGGTAACGATACCTGATGGTTTCAGTCCGGGGAGTGATGTTGCCAATAGCGTGATTCTCGGATATGACCAGGAGAAAGTTTATGAAGGGCGTGGTCCTCTCGAAGCTGCAAGCATAGGATATGAAATGAGGCCCGGTGATTTAGCGCTTCGAGTCAGTCTGATTTCCGTTGACGAGCGTGGACGAATAGTATATCATCATGGAGGACATGTTACTACACAAGAGTCCTTTCAGCTCATTGATTGTCTCAATGCAGAACTTGCTGACGAGAGATTACATTTCCATAGAGGTTCGCAATACCGGCATCTGCTTGTGATAAAAGGTGGCAACAAACATATAGAATGCGCGTTGCCTCATGATTCCATCAACAAAGATTGGCATGGCCTGTTGGTAAGGCCAAAAGAAGGTTATGAACATTCTGGCGATGATTGCTATTTTGACAGTTTGGGGGTGAAGCACAACCGTTTGAGTCCGAAGGAAACTTCGGACATCCTGAACGACTTGATTCTCAAATCTCAAGGATTGTTGGGAAAACATAAAGTCAACATAAACAGACGCTCCTGTGGTTTGCCACCTGCAAATCTTATATGGCCATGGGGTGGAGGGTATCGTCCGTCTATGTTGACATTAAGTGAGAAATATCCTGAAGTAAGAAGCGGCGCTGTGGTTTCTGCAGACAATCTTATTCGGGGTATTGGACAATATGCCGGATTGAAAGTTGTCGATGTTGATGGTGCTACAGGGCTTGCGGATACCAATTATGAAGGCAAGGCAAAAGCGGCAATCGATGCTTTGCGGACTGATGATTTTGTGTTCCTTCATATAGAGGCGAGTGATGAGGCTGGCCATGATGGAGATTTACAGTTGAAGTTGAAGACGATTGAAGATATTGATCTTCGCGTAATGGGGACGATATGTTCAGAACTTTCCGATTGGAAGGAACCGGTCTGCATCGCCCTCCTGCCAGATCATCCTACACCTGTAGAGCTGAGGACTCATGTAGATGAGCCTGTTCCGTTCTTGGTCTATTATCCCGGGATAAAGCCGGATTCGGTTTCTTGTTACGACGAGCAGAGTTGTATGTCAGGGAGTTACGGTCTTCTGCGATTGCAGGAGTTTATGGAAGAGATAATGAAGATAAAATGATGATGTTCGTTGGGATTTCCGATGGCTCGTTTTCCTTTAACCCAAATCGGTCATTAGAACGTAATTACTTGATTACTTGATGATTTGTTTTACGTTCTAATGACCGGCTCTGTTTTTATATGTGGAAGGATAAGTCTATGCCGCATTGGAATGGGGCTCCTCTCTGCGACAGGTATAGCGGCTTGCCTGTAGCTGAGCTTTTCAGGGCGAAGGTGTTATAATTCGTGGAAGTAAGATTCCTGCCCCATATTGATATTTTGAGGAAATCAGACATGATGTCTGCATGGCAGCCAAGGATGCAGTACAGCTTTTGACTATAGGTATTTCCTTCATCCCAATAAGTCTTCCCTTGAGCGTTTGCGTTTACTCCTATAGTTACGCTTTTTGCCCAGTGTCCTTTGATCGGCATCGTCCAGTCTACCACGCCGCTCATTGTGTGTAGCGGAATATAGGGTATGTGCTTACCCTTATAGTCTGTCGTGATGCCATTGCTCTCCTCTTTATAGTTGTCAAATCTTGAATTCGTGAAACTGTATGTTGCGCTCCATGACAATCTGTTGTCAATTGCTTTTCCGCGTATGGAGGCTTCTATGCCACATGAGTGACTCCTTCCTGCATTTATCATCATTCTGCCGAAACCGTATGTGCCTGCCATCACTGAAAGTTGCTGGTTCCTGATTTTCATGTAATAAACTGAGATGTCAGTCTGAAGAGAACCGTCAAAAAGGTTGATATGGCTACCGAGTTCATAGTTCCAGCTGAATTCCGGCTTGTATGAAATAGTGTTGTTTATCTTTGCATAATCCTCATCAGTATGCTGGATGTCATAATCGGATTTCATGGCTTCCTTGCTGTTAGCCATCAGTTCAGTCTGGAGTATGTCAGAAAACATCTGTATGTTATATCCTCCCGAGCGGTAGCCTTTGTTTACCAATGCGTAGATGTTGCTGCCATTGTCGTTTATTCGCCATGTGAATCCCAATTTCGGCAACACTTGGTTGAAGCTGTTGCTTTTGGTGTTGGTGAGAATTGAACTTAGTCTTCTTGATGCCGTTATTCCCATTACACTTGCATTCATTGCCATGATGGCACTTGTCTCGTATTTCACTTTTACGAGACTGTAATCATAACGCAGTCCGATGGTCATCGTCAGGCATTTGTTCAGGTCGATTTGTGATTCATGGAAAACGCCAAGGTTGAATTGTGGCGTGTGGAACATTCCGGGTACAGACATTGACAGGTCTGAAACCTCTATGCCTCCAGCCTTGTTTATTGTGGCTTGAGCCATTTCTTTTGCTCTTTCTTCGGTCATTCCTGGTATTGACATGAATTTGCCAGACATGGATTCTGTTATGGCATTATATATGGCAGACTGTATGTTGCTTGCCATCATTGTCGTGAAATCCTTGTCGAAATAAACCGGTGCTTCTGTTCGTAGCCATTGGTATGTGCCGAACAGTCCTGTAGTGTACTTCCAATTCTTATTTATTCTTCCTTTTAGTGCGAATTCTTGTGTTATGCCGTTTTGTAGCTGTTTCTGTGAGAGGTGCATCAGATCGGCTGCCGTATAGTCCTGGTCCATATTCATCCTGTCGGCAAGGAATTGGTAGCTTGTAGTGGAGTTGAATGTTATGTCTCCAGATGTGTATCTTATATTCAATGCGGAGTTCAGTATGTTTCTTAGATAGCTGCAGTCTCTGTTCATTGTAGGCGATGCGGTGTGACCGTTTTGCAGATCAAGCTCGCCATAGGGGAATCCTGCCTGGTTCACGTATTGATAGTCGGCAATGAAATCATAGGTGAGTCTTGGAGAATATTGGTTTACAATTCTGATCTTGCCACCTGCTTCATTGATGTCGTCAGCTCTTTTCCCTGTGGTCTGGTTGCGTATGAAACCGTTATTCCCATTGTAGAACCCGGAAAATGAAATTGCTGAATTGTCAGACAACTTCAGATAGTTTGTAATTTCGAAGTTGCGGTATAGTCTGCTGCCGATTCCGATTTTGACATCGGTACCGTCATACGCCAATGGGTTTTTGGAATAAATCCTAACGAGTCCGCCTTCGGTGTTCATTCCATACAAAGTGCCTTGCGGTCCTCTTAATATGTCTATTCTGTCTATCTGATATATATGCTGGTTGAAAGCGCTTTTGGTTAGCAATGGCATTCCATCCAAATAAACACCGATAGCCGGATTGTTGATTCTTGAGCCTATTCCTCGTATGTAGAAAGAGGATGTTAGCCTTGAACCATATGATGGCATCTGGAAGCCAGGAACATAATTTGACAGTTCGCTGATGTCATGAATGCCGAGCTTTTCAGTTTCGGTAGATGAAAACATGCTCGAAGCCATAGGCTGATATCGTAGCAATGTGCTTTCTTTGGGCTGCGATACTACGATTATCTCGTCTAGGTCGTGGATTCTAGATGAGTCAGCATTGTTGACGTAGATACTTTCTTTGTCTGAATTCTCACTTGTGTATATTCCTTTTGCTTCAGAATGATATACAATGGCACAACATACTGTTGTAAATACTGTTTTAATATATTTCATGGGTGCAAAGTTACCTCATGTCTTTGCATTGTGCAATCCTAATATGTTATGATTTTATGCCGAAACGGTTGTACTTTTTGTCAGAATGAATATGCCTCTTGAATCTGAAGTTATTTGTTGTTATATGTTCATCGCTCCGCATTTAGGGCATTTGCCTTTGTGTCTTATTAGTTCTCCGCAGTTTCCACAAATAAAAGGAGCACGGGATGAATTGTAGAATTTCCGCAGCGCATAGATGTAGAAGGCTATCAATAAAGGGTAGCCGATATAATATAATGTAGTGATACTGAAAACGATATAGCAAATGGCGCATATTCCACACAAGCTACATAGATAAAGAATAGCGTCACTGAAGGGAAGCTGTTTCCTCACTTCATCGATTACAGCCACCATTAAGATTACCATGAACCATACGGAGAAAAGGAATATGGATAGTATTGGAGTTACAGAGAACGGGTTCAATGTGGGATGGAAGTAGAAATTCTGCCATATGTCTGCAGCAAACAGTTGTATGCTTGAATAGAATGTGGCTGACGCTGAAACTGTTAGTGTCAGAAGGGTAGGGTAGAACGTGTTTATGTCGTTGAACAACACGATGTTTGCATTGTTCTTGAATAGTTTCCTCAAGAGATAAGCCATCGAGATGATACTTATTATTATGAGTGATATGAGAATGTGTGTGTCAGAGAATGTTGATATGAATTGTGATATAGGATCGTCGGGTACTACTGCCTGCAGAAGAGTTTTTTCTCTTGTCCATCCGAATGTGTATTGGTCACGAGCAAGTTGCACCCATACGGAGTCGGTGGAATCTGAACTCATCATCCTTATTTCAGCCACAGCGATGCGTTCTCCCTTTTTGACGATTATAGAATCTGTAGGAAGATTGCTTATAATTTCTTCTGGTTGTCCTTTCAGAAGTACAATTGAGTCTTGTTTTACAATGAAGTTGAAATTTTGGGAATAATGGTGAGTGTGTACAAAATTCAAAGAGTCTTGTTGCTCCTGGGTGAGTTCAGTTGTGGCAATGTGTCTTTTGCCGCTGAATGTCTTCCTGTGGTAGCATCCAGAGAGCACGATAACTGCTGTCAATAATAAAATTATGACATTAATGATACCTTTATGTTTCTTGGAATCTTTTTTATTCATCGGCATATATATTCATTTGGCATTTCTTGCAGTCGAATTCAAGTCTGAATGTTCGCCCGTCTGCAAGTCTCAGATGTAGGGGTTCTTTTAATAGTCCGCTTTGTTTATGACTCTTCTTGCATTGTCCCAATTCGTGTCTCAAACAATAGCGGCATTGCATGACAAGCGGCGAAGAGGGCTTCCTTATTTCAAATGCAGGAGTTATGTCAGACATGCCTTCTTGCTCATAGAATGAATGCGCAAGTCTGTTCGCAATGTTGTACATATAGGGCTGCTGATAGGACGATATGCTATGGAACGAGACTTTCCCTTTTTCGGGGATTTGTCGTGCATGATCCTTGGTTCGGATATCTATATGGTTCTCTGACAGTCTGCTCATTAGTTCGTCTGCAGCCTGGCGTCTTATTTCAGCCAAAATACTGTTCGGTATGAACCAAGGAAAATCCGTCGGCTCAACGATTACGTCTTCTACTGTAAATATTGTATTGCCGAATTTTGAAATCTGTCTTTTGATGTTGTCTATCTGGGATTTCTGTGCTTTCTCAAGAGAAATGTCCTTTTGAAGATTGATGTGCAGTTTCTCATCGCAAGTCTTGGCTTCTATATGCAATCCCTCTGCAGACGCTTTTATGTTAATCCGTATGTCTAACTTCCTTTGTCCGTTATCTCCGTTGAGCTCCTTCTCAAACAGCTGGTCACTGTTTCTGTATAGAGCGATCCCCTTTCTTAAACCTCGTGGCATTCTCAGTGGAAATAATCTGTTGCCCTCAGCTCTGTTTATCCTGAATCCCTCAAGTTCGTTGTTGCTGTTTATAAAGCAAAGGCCATCTCCGTTGGCAAATGAAGTGGTTCCAGCCACGTTGAAAGAGTTTCCTCTGATTTCTTTCACTTTCCCTACATATTCTCCCATCGCCTTTGGCGTGTAGAATGAAGCAAGGTCGCTAGTCCTTCCATTCAGGAAATAGTCTGTAAATCCTCTGTTGAATGTCTTGTTCAAGTTGGGTGTGAATCTGATATCGCATACGCCAGAAGAAGCTCTCTCGTATTCTGAGCCTCTTCTTGATATTATCTCATTAAGCTGGTTGCTGTATGCTGCGGTAACGTTGCGCACATAGTTGATGTCTTTCAGCCTGCCTTCAATCTTGAAGGATGTCACGCCGGCATCTGCCAATTGCTCCAATGAATCTATCCTGCACATGTCTTTAAGTGAAAGAAGATGTGCCTGGTTGATGATCTCATTGCCATCTTTGTCGGTCAGGTCAAATTTCATCCTGCAGAATTGTGCGCACGCACCACGGTTGGCACTCCTCCCAAAACAGTATTCCGATGCATAGCAAACGCCGGAATAGCTTACGCAAAGTGCGCCATGAACGAATACTTCCAATTCTGTCTGTGGCACTCTCCGGTGTATGTTTCTTATTTCTTCAAGTGAAAGTTCGCGAGCAAGAACAACCCGGTCGAAGTTGTGCCGAGCCAGCCATTCCACTTTCTCTGCGGAGCGGTTGTCTGTTTGCGTACTTGCATGGAGGGCTACATTTTGAGGAAGCTGCAGCTTGGTGATTCCCATGTCTTGTACGAGTATTGCGTCAACGCCGATCCTTCCAAGCTCATTGAGGAGTTTTTGCGTGTCCTCTAGCTCGTTGTCATAGATTATAGTGTTGACCGTGACATATACTTTGCAGCCAAATTTGTGAGCATATTCACATAATTCATTTATGTCATCAATACTGTTGCCTACTGCCTGTCGGGCTCCGAATCTGGCAGCACCGATGTAAACGGCGTCAGCACCACAGTCTATTGCGGCAATTCCGCATTTTAAATCCTTTGCAGGAGCGAGAAGTTCCAGCTTCCTCATTTTCTATCTTTATTTAATTTCACTTATATCGAATGGTGTCTCCTGATAAACATAATAGTTTATCCAGTTTGTGAAGAACAGATTGCCGTGAGCTCGCCAGCGCACTACCGGTGGAAGCTCTGGATCATTGTCCTTATAATAGTTCTTTGGCATATCAACATCATCTCGTTTCCCCAAATCTCTTTTATATTCCTGGTCAAGTGTATAAGGGGCGTACTCTAAATGTCCGGTAATGAAGAATTCTCTGCCATTGTTTGCCATCACGATACTGACGCCGCTCTCTTGGGATTCAGCAATGAGGCTCAGCCTGTTGTCATTCAGAATATCTTGTTTCCTTATTTCCGTATGCCTGCTGTGTGGCATGAAGAAGATGTCGTCAAACCCTCTGAAAATGGGTAGTTTCGCATCTAAGCAGTATTGCTCGAAAATTCCGAACATCTTCTTTTTCAGATGATATTTAGGTATTCCGTAGTGGTAGTATAATCCAGCTTGAGCTGCCCAGCATATATATAGCGTACTCGTCACATGGGATTTCGACCATTCGAAAATCCGTTTGATTTCATCCCAATAAGTCACTTCTTCATATTCGTAATTCTCTACAGGGGCTCCCGTGATGATCATCCCGTCGAATTTTTCTTTTTCTATCTTGTCGAAGTCCTTGTAAAACATCATCATATGTTCAATTGGAGTATTCTTGGGCGTATGGCTCTTGAGTTTCATGAAGGTGATGTCAATCTGTAAAGGAGTATTCGACAATAGTCTTATTAAATCTGTCTCCGTGGTTATTTTCAGGGGCATCAGGTTTAATATTACTATTTTCAGAGGACGAATATCCTGCGAATGAGCCCTTGTGTCATCCATCACGAAGATGTTTTCCTTTTTCAGGATGTCAACAGCTGGTAGGGTATCTGGAATTTTTAGTGGCATATCTAATGATTTTTACAGTTGCAAAATTACCATTTTTAGCTTTTACGACCAAATAATTGGATGTCATTTAAGTATTGCCAGGCGTATTTCTATTCTAGATTAGGAATGTGGAAATCATAATTTCAGATAATCTTAATGTCCGATTGTGGTTAAAAGCATTGTCGGATGATATGGTGATGGGTATATAAGAAAAAGACCAACCATTACAGTTTAAGTAAATGATTGGTCTCGGTTTATGTGGAAAGTTTTTTCCTTTATTTAGCGTAAGCAATTGAACGAGTTTCTCTTATGACGGTAATCTTGACCTGTCCAGGGTAAGTCATCTCGTTTTGTATCTTTGTTGCTATCTCGCTTGACAATGCCTCAGACTCCTTGTCGTCCATCTTGTCAGCACCGACGATGACGCGTAGCTCACGTCCTGCTTGAATAGCGTATGTCTTTGTAACGCCAGGATAGCTCATGGCAATAGCCTCAAGGTCGTTCAGACGCTTGATGTATGCCTCAACAATCTCACGGCGTGCACCTGGACGTGCTCCCGAAATCGCATCACATACTTGAACGATTGGTGCAAGCAGCGTGTTCATTTCCATCTCGTCGTGATGGGCACCGATAGCATTGCAGATGTCTGGCTTTTCTTTGTATTTTTCAGCAATCTTGGCACCATAAAGAGCGTGTGGCAGTTCGCTTTCCTCATCTGGCACCTTTCCAATGTCGTGTAGCAAACCAGCTCTCTTCGCCTTCTTTGGGTTAAGTCCAAGCTCTGAAGCCATAACGGCACAGAGATTAGCAGTCTCTCTTGCATGTTGGAGCAAGTTCTGACCATATGAAGAACGGTATTTCATCTTACCGACAATCCTGATCAATTCAGGGTGCAGACCATGGATGCCCAAGTCTATGGCTGTGCGTTTACCGGTCTCGATAACTTCATTGTCAAGTTGCTTCTTGACTTTTGCCACAACTTCCTCAATGCGTGCCGGGTGGATACGGCCGTCAGCCACCAACTGGTGTAGTGCCAATCTGCAGACTTCGCGACGAATAGGGTCGAAGGCAGAGATGACAATTGCTTCAGGAGTATCGTCAACAACGATTTCTACACCTGTAGCAGCTTCAAGAGCTCTGATGTTTCTTCCTTCACGTCCGATGATACGGCCTTTCACTTCGTCGTTGTCGATATGGAATACGCTGACGGAATTCTCTATGGCTGTTTCAGTGGCTACTCGCTGTATTGTCTGTATGACGATTTTCTTTGCTTGTGAGTTGGCGTTAAGTTTGGCTTCGTCCATTATCTCATTAATATAGCTTGCAGCTGCTGTGCGAGCTTCGTCTTTCATGCTTTCAACCAATCGCGTTTTCGCTTCTTCTGCACTCAGACCGGAAAGTTCCTCCAGTTTCTCGCGCTCTTGCTGTTGCATCTTCTCAAGATCGTCAGCTTTGATCTGGAGGAGTTTCTTTTCGTTGTCGATACGCTGCTGTTGCTGCTCAACGTCCTGCTTGCGGCGAGCCATGTCCTCCTGTCTTTGGTTGAGGCTTATTTCTCTTTGCTTGAGTTTGTTTTCGCTTTGCTGGATTTTCTGGTTTCTTGACTGGATTTCTTTTTCAAGTTCTGCTTTTTTGTTCAGAAATTTCTCCTTTACCTCAAGCATTTTCTTTTCTTTCAAAACTTCCGCATCCTTTTGTGCGGTGTCCATCAATTCTTTGTATTTTCCATTTATTATGTAACGGAAAACAAAATATCCGCATAGTCCACCCACAAAAAGGGCGGCCACTACTATTGCTGCTGTTATCATTTATTTATTACTTTAAGTTATTATTCTCTCTTTCAGATTGTTACTGTTGGCGAAACAGATGCAGCTATTTGAGTGCATCCTCTATTTCAGTCGTGATTTTAGAGAGAATGTCATTTATGGGGGTGGTGTCATTTTTCATTTTCTCCACCTCATAATTATAAGTGATATCAATAAGTGCCATATACAAAATCTCCTTATCGCTTTTCTTTCCTTTGAAAATTTCAGAATAAGCGTTTATGGCCTTGTTGATATCTTTTGCCGCTTCCCGATACGTAAACTCGTCTGCACGGTCAATCACGACCGGCATGTCTGTATCGTAGATATGCAATCTTATATGTAGTTTTTCTTCTTCTCCTGCCATCACTCTGGTTATTTTCCGCTTAACAGTGTGATACACTTGTTGACATCCCTGATCATGGAAGCTATCTTTTTCTTTGATTCTTCGATGTCTCCATCAGCAACTTCCAGCATTCTGGCTGTCTTCAAGTTTTTGTAGTTGTTCTGTGCCTGCTCCAACTCTAATTTCAACTGCTTGATTTCTGCCTCTTTGGCATCAACCATTTCATAAAGCTCTTCATTCTCTTTCTTGGTTTCTTTATATTGGAGAATCATCTGCCTTATGCGCGTTGTAAAAAGTGTTATGATTTTATCATTGTCAGCCATCAGATACTATTTTGCCTACAAATTTAATGTTTTTTGTTTTATCGTACAAATTTTTCGTACAAAAGCCTTGTCTTATTCTTCGTTTTGAGGCTTTTTCTCCTTTTTTGCCAGCATGACTACCTGATATACAAAGTCTGTTGTCCATTTTTGGCTGAATCCCAAACGTTTGTCGTATTGTCTTACTTCAACAACCGCTTTCAGTACGCTTTGGTCCGTGTAATTGTTCTTGTTGAAGATGTCGGAAATGGTTTTTTCCGTCATAGAATATAATGCCTTCTTGAATATAGAAGGAAGTCTCAATTTGAATTTCATCAAGTTGCCGGTAAGCATCATGAGATTCTGTGTGAAATTCTGGAACTGCAAAAGGTAAACCTGCACGTCTTGCATCTTCGAACATCCTTTTCTGATGCTTTGGTCGATTTCTTTGAAGAAATAGTCTTCGGTGCCATATATGTCACGCAGCATTTTTTTGCAGTGTGATTTTTCTCCTATACCTAATTTATTGTTGACTGTAGGTATGTGGAGTGAAGTCTTGAACTGTCTGAGGTCGGGTAGGGCGTTAAGGTTTGTGATGCCGACTCGTTCTGCGATAGCTGCCTGGAAATATACTCTGATCAGGGTCATGTAGTCTTCCATTCCGCCTATCTTTTGCTCTTCATTATCTTTGTGTCCAAATAACTTGCTGAATATGCTCATTATGATTGATTTTAATGTTTTATATGATAAAGTTGTTATGTCGAATTAAAAGTTTATGCAAATGTACTTGATTTTCAGCAAAAATCAAAATAAAAATTGAATAATGTAATTTTTATTATTACCTTTGCAGTCCATAATAAGATATTCTTATGTCAATATGAGATTGCGATTAAATTAGAATTTAATTATTTAAACGGCACTAAAATGAAAGGAATCGTTTTGGCAGGTGGGTCCGGAACACGCCTCTATCCTATAACAAAAGGTATCAGCAAACAGCTTATACCTATTTTCGACAAGCCAATGATTTATTATCCGATATCAGTTCTGATGTTGGCTGGCATAAGGGAAATTCTTATAATTTCTACTCCTTATGATTTGCCTGGTTTCAAAAGGCTCTTGGGTGACGGATCGGATTTCGGTGTAAGCTTCCAGTATGCGGAACAGCCATCCCCCGATGGGTTGGCACAGGCTTTTATAATCGGTGAAGATTTTGTCGGAAATGATGACGTGTGTCTTGTGCTTGGTGACAACATATTTTATGGATCCGGTTTTACCGGTCTGCTTAAAGATAGTGTGAAGACTGCAGAGAAAGAGAAAAAGGCAACAGTCTTCGGATATTATGTCAATGATCCTGAAAGATATGGCGTGGCGGAATTTGATGCAGAAGGCAACTGCCTGAGTATTGAAGAAAAGCCGGAATGCCCAAAAAGCAATTATGCTGTAGTCGGATTGTATTTCTATCCCAATGATGTCGTCCGTATAGCCAAGACCATTAAACCAAGCGCAAGGGGCGAGCTTGAAATAACCACCGTCAACCAGGAATATCTGAAACGTGGCGATTTGAAAGTAAAGACTCTTCAGCGAGGTTTCGCATGGCTCGATACAGGAACCCATGACAGCTTGTCGGAGGCCAGTACCTTTATAGAGGTGATAGAAAAACGCCAGGGACTGAAAGTGGCTTGTCTTGAAGAAATCGCATATAAACAAGGATGGATAACGGATGCTCAGCTTCTTGAAACAGCCAAGCCTATGATGAAGAATAATTATGGGCAGTATCTCTATAATTTAGTAAAATTAAATTAAATATCATATGGTGGTTGAACAACAAAAAAATCTTTATTCTATCGATGAAGAAAACGAAAAATCTTCTTTCGATTTTCAGAAAATATTCACTTTGTTCCTTCTGAATTGGAAATGGTTTGTACTATCACTTATCATTTGTATAGGTGCGTCATATCTGTATCTGAGATATTCGACGCCTGTATATTCCACTGTTGCCAAGTTGCTTGTCAAAGATGATGGTGATAATGGAAGACGTGGAAGACTTAGTGAGATGGCGAACCTTGGAATTATCTCCAACAACTATGGCTTGGAGAATGAGATGGAAATTCTTCAGACGAGGACCCTTGCAGCCGAGGCTGTGAGAGATCTTAAGCTCTATGTATCATATTGGAACAAGGGCCGTTTCAAGAACAACATCCTTTATAAAGACCAGGCAGTAAACGTTGATATGGATCCTGCTCATGTAGAGAAGTTGAACCAGCCTGTAAACATGACTATCAAGAGAGATGGAGACAGTTATGTTGTTAATGGAACATATTTCGTTTCGCTTGGTGAGAACATGTATTCAGGACCATATGAGATAAACACGACAGTAAAGATGCTGCCTGCTACAATTCGTACCAAGGCAGGCACGATTTATCTTACAAGAAACGCCACACGTGTGATGAATGACGGTGATGAAGAAATCGTTTCAATCTGTTCTCCTATGGCTATGGCTGGAAAATACAGTGGTTCGCTTGCCGTTTCCCAGACCAGTGCTTCTTCTTCAACGTTGAATCTCCAGCTCAATGACCAGAATATCCAGCGCGGTATTGATTATCTGAGCCAGTTGGCTATCTGTTATAACAGACAGGCTAACGAAGACAAGAATGAGATAGCAAGGCGTACTGAAGCATTCGTCAATGAACGACTTGAGAAGATCAATGCCGAATTGAGTACTACTGAGGGGGCTCTAGAGGACTATAAGAGAAGCAACAGACTCGTTGACATCAAGACAGGTGCCAGCAATAGCGTTACTAACCTCTCTTCTTATGAGCAGAAACTTAAAGATGCCGGAACCCAAATCTCTCTCTTGAACAGTTTGATACAGTTCGTGGAGCGTCCTGGCAATAAGTATCAGGTAATTCCTTCAAACGTCGGTCTGCAGGATGCTGCCTCCACTTCATTGATCAATGATTATAATAAGGTGGCATTGGAGAGAAACCGACTCCTGCGCACTGCATCCGAAAGCTCTCCTGTAGTAGAGGAGCTGACCTCTCAGCTTAATGACATCAGCGTGAGCATCAAGATGGCGCTCGGACAGGCGAAACGTAATCTTGAAATCCAGCGCGATGCTGTGGCTTCACAATATGGTCAGTATAACAGTGAAGTGGCAAGAACTCCAGAGCAAGAAAGGATACTGACACAGATAGGACGTCAGCAGGAGGTTAAGTCCGGCCTGTATCTGATGTTGCTGCAGAAGAGAGAGGAAAACTCCATTTCACTGGCAGCTACGGCAGATAAGGGTAAACTTATCGAGTTGCCTCAGTTTGCCGGTGTAATCAGTCCAAAGAGCATTATGATTATGCTTATTGGCTTTGTTCTCGGTCTGTGTATCCCTGCCGGAATTCTGTATGTTATCCAGTTCTTCCGTTATCGTATTGAAGGTCATGATGATGTTGAATCGCTTACCGATCTTCCGATTATCGCTGACGTTGCCGTAGCCAACGACGCTGTGAAGACACGTGCGGATATCGTTGTGCATGAAAACCAGAACAACCAGATGGAAGAGATTTTCCGTTCTATGCGAACAAACCTTCAGTTTATGCTTAAGGAGGGACAAAAGGTTATCATGTTCACCTCTTCAACATCAGGTGAGGGCAAGACCTTCAATGCTGCAAACCTGGCAATAAGTTTCGCCTTGCTTGAAAAGAAAGTAATCCTCGTAGGTCTTGACATCCGTAAGCCAAGATTGGCTGAGCTGTTCGAGATAGACAACCATCATAACGGTATAACCAAGTTGCTGATGAAGGACAACCCTACTTGGGCTGATGTGGAAAAGGAAATACTCCCCTCTGAGATAAATCCTAATCTTGACTTGCTTATGGCTGGTCCTATTCCTCCAAACCCAGGAGAAATCGTGACACGTCCTTCCCTCTACACCGTTATCGATCAGCTTAAGGAGCATTACGATTACATACTTATCGATACTGCTCCAGTAGGTCTGGTCACAGACACTCTCCAGGTTGGAAAGGTTTCAGACGCTACTGTCTTCATGTGTCGTGCCGACTATACTCCTAAGTCTGCATTCGGCCTCATCAACCAGTTGAATGCCGAGAAGAAACTTCCAAACATGTCTATTGTACTT
This sequence comes from Prevotella sp. LMAG:51, assembly GCF_008680225.1. Classification (NCBI taxonomy): domain Bacteria; kingdom Pseudomonadati; phylum Bacteroidota; class Bacteroidia; order Bacteroidales; family Prevotellaceae; genus Prevotella; species Prevotella sp. LMAG:51. The sequence continues at coordinate 51,168 of NZ_NALQ01000026.1, forward strand.
AATGGCATCGACATGTCGAAGAAGAAATACGGCTACTATTACGGTGTAGGCAAATACGGTAAATACCGCTATTATGGTTCTTATGGCAAATATGGAAGCTATGGCAAATACGGCTCTTCTAGATATGGAACCTACGGCACCTATGGCAACAAGTATGGCAATGAAAACGATAACTCTCTGAAGTTGAAATAATGACGATAGCAGTTGATTTTGACGGAACGATTGTAGAACATCGTTATCCTGAGATCGGTGAAGAAATACCTTTTGCCACCGACACCCTCAAACAGCTCATTGCTGACAGGCATAAATTGATCTTATGGTCAGTAAGAGAAGGCAAACTTCTGGATGAAGCCGTGGAGTGGTGCAGGGAAAGGGGCGTGGAATTCTGGGCAGTAAACAAGGATTATCCCGAAGAGAACGGCGCTCAGAACAACAACCATTTCAGCAGGAAAATCAAGGCTGATATATTCATTGATGACAGAAACATCGGCGGTCTACCGGAATGGGGGCTGATATATCAGATGATATGTAGCGGCAAGAGTTACCGCAGAGTGTTGAAGGAGAGTATGTTGACAGATTTGAATCAGGAACCTCCAAAGAAAAAGCATTGGTGGTCAAGAAAATGATTTTAATATCCTGATCAATTTCTTAAGAAGTCGGTCTTCCTTTGGGGAGGCCGGCTTTTTGATACATTTCTTGTGATGAATATTTTAATGGCAAATATCAGATCGTTCACCCAATCAGAGGTTTTCCGCTTTATAATAACAGGCGGGTTGGCTACAGCGTTGCATTATGGTATATATTTTGTACTGCTTTTGCTGTCGGTCAATATGTCATTGGCTTTTGCCGTCGGCTATTTTTTGAGTTTCGTGTTCAATTATTTGATGTCGGCGTATTTCACGTTCAAGAAGAAGACCACGAAGCGTAATGGCATGGGCTTTATAATTGCTCATTGTATAAATTTCATGCTGCAAGTAAGCCTGCTCAATTTTTTTGTCTGGTTAGGAATTCATAAAGCTCTGGCGCCGATTCCTGCGTATGCAATATCAATACCAGTCAATTTCATCATCGTAAGGTTCGTGTTCAATAAGGTGAAATGACGTCCTTGCTTTCATTGGGTATTATGTATTGAAGAGGAATCCAGTCTTGGTTCTCAATTACATAAAAGATAGAAAATCTTCTATTGTTTTATTTTTATTTGTTACCTTTGCGTACAAATATCATTCGATACGGATTAGTTTTTTAACAACAATTTTTAATTAGATAAATTATGTGTGGTATAGTAGGATATATAGGATATAGAGATGCTTATCCGATTTTGATAAAAGGTTTGCATCGTCTGGAATATCGTGGTTATGACTCGGCAGGCGTTGCTCTTCTTGCCGGCGATCATAAGATGAACATTTATAAGTCTAAGGGTAAGGTCAGCAATCTGGAAGAGTCTGCTGCCTCTAAAGACATATCCGGCCATATCGGCATTGCCCATACTCGTTGGGCTACACATGGAGAGCCTTCTACATTGAATGCTCATCCCCACGTCTCACAAAATGGCAGACTGGCCCTTGTTCATAACGGCATTATCGAGAACTACTCCAATCTGAAGACTTTTCTTGAGGGCAAGGGTTTTACCTTCAAGAGTTCTACAGATACCGAAGTGCTTGTTCAGTTGATTCAGTTCATACAGGATGAGTACGGCAAGGATCTGGAAGGTGCCGTAGTTTCGGCTTTGCGTCGAGTAACGGGAGCATATGCCATTGCTGTGGTTGACAAGGAGAATCCAGACAAAATCGTAGTGGCAAGAAAGTCAAGTCCGCTTGTAGTCGGAATTGGTGAAGACCACAAGGAATTTTTCCTTGCTTCAGACGCTCTGCCTATCGTGGAATACACCAAGCAGATGGTATATTTGAATGATGGAGAGGTGGCTCTGCTGAAGGTAGGACAGAAAATAGAGATCCATACACTTGACAATGAGGATGTAGACCCTAAGATCAAGGAAGTGGACGTAAATCTCGATACTCTTGAGAAGGGAGGTTATGAACATTTCATGCTCAAAGAGATTTATGACCAGCCACGCTGTATCTCCGATTGTATCAGAGGAAGATTGCTGGCAGATGAGAAGAAGATTGTGCTCAGTGCGATAAACCAGCATCGCGACAGGCTTTTGCGTGCCAGCCGTTTCATTATCGTAGCCTGTGGCACTTCATGGCATGCTGGTCTGATTGGCAAGCAGATGATAGAGCAATGGGCGAAGATTCCCGTTGATGTGGAGTATGCCTCAGAGTTCAGATACCGCAAGCCTGTCATTCAGCCAGGAGATGTCGTCATAGCCATTTCCCAGAGTGGAGAGACTGCAGATACTCTTGCCGCCTTTGAATTGGCAAAAGAAAGAGGTGCCCTGTGTTTCGGTATCGTGAATGTAGTAGGTTCAAGTATAGCCCGTGCCTCCGATACAGGTATTTATACTCATGTCGGTCCGGAGATTGGTGTTGCTTCAACCAAGGCGTTTACCGGTCAGGTGATGGTTCTTACCCTCTTTGCCCTGGCTCTGGGTCATGAACTGGGCAGCATTTCCCAGATGGAGTTTGAGAAATACGTTACAGAGTTGTCTCTCATACCAGAGAAGATGAAGAAGGTGTTGGAGCAGGATGCTTTGACAAAAGACATTTCGCGCACTCTGACCTATGCCCGCAATGCTCTTTATATGGGTCGTGGCTTCAACTATCCTGTAGCTCTTGAGGGAGCTCTGAAACTTAAGGAAATCAGTTATATCCATGCTGAGGGCTATCCGGCAGCAGAGATGAAGCATGGCCCGATTGCGTTGGTTGATGAGAATATGCCAGTGGTTTTCGTCGCCACCCACCATCAGCTATACAAGAAGATATTGAGCAACATCCAGGAGGTGAAAGCCCGTAATGGCAGAATCATCGCAATTGTCACAGAAGGCGATGAAGCGGTGAAAAACATTGCCGAGGCCACAATTGAGATTCCTGCCACTTTGCCTGTAGTGGCACCATTGCTCTCTGTCTTGCCGTTGCAGCTGATAGCCTATCATGTAGCTGTGTTCAAGGGCCTTAATGTGGACCAGCCAAGAAACCTCGCAAAATCAGTTACTGTTGAATAATCAAATGGAAAAGAAAGATTTACGTATAGTGTTCATGGGTACTCCGGAGTTTGCCGTCGGTACGTTGAGCAAACTCGTGGAGGGTGGCTATAACGTCGTTGCCGTGGTGACCCAGCCCGACAAACCCGTGGGCCGTCATCAAGACACGCTCCAGCCTTCGCTTGTAAAGCAATATGCGATGAGCAAGAACATCCCTGTTCTGCAGCCCGTCAGGATGAAAGACCCGGAGTTTGTTGAAGCCTTGCGTGCCTATGATGCCGACCTCCAGGTGGTAGTGGCGTTCCGCATGCTTCCGGAGGTGGTATGGTCTATGCCGCGTTTCGGCACATTCAATGTTCATGCCGCCTTGCTGCCGCAATATCGTGGCGCAGCACCTATAAACTGGGCAGTCATCAATGGTGAGGTACAGACAGGAGTCACCACTTTCTTCCTAGACCACGACATTGACACAGGCAGGATTATAATGCAAGACACCTTCGACATCCACGACGACTACAACGTGGAGAATGTTTATGACGGTCTGATGGAGTTGGGAGCAAATCTCGCTCTGAAGACTATCGACAAGATGTTGGAAGGCGACGGCCATGTTGAGTCTATGGCTCAAAGCGACATGGTGGCTTCATCGTCAGATTTGCATTCAGCCCCAAAGATTTTCAAGGATACGTGTAATATTTCTTGGAATCAGCCTGTAAAGAAGGTTTATGACTTCATTCGTGGTCTTTCACCAGTGCCAGGAGCATGGACTGCCGTGCTCGACGACAAGGGTAAGGAATATGTGCTCAAGATATATAAGGCTGCCAAGACGGAAATCCCTTCCGACGGTGGGGTAGGACTGTTTACCGTAGACCAGGGTCGTCTGCTTGTCAATGCTTCGGATTATAAGCTGCAGCTTGAAGTCATTCAGCTTAGCGGCAAGAAGAGGATGGAGGCGCGCGATTTCCTAAATGGTAAGGATGTTTCGGGCTGGAAAGTGAAATTGTAGACCAGTCTGTTAGGTTATGCTGTAGACTCAGATTGGTAATATATAGCAAGCCCTAATGACCGATTTGGGATAAACGCATTTTTGTCTTAATGATAAAAGCAAGCTAAGAGAAGTTTTGTCTCCTCGTTAGCTTGCTTTTATCGTTGTTTGTCATCTGACAACCGCTTGTTTGTAGTATGCTTGTCGCTTGTTTTGCGTTAGCAATTCGGCGGTTTTATTGTCTTATAGGTGTGTTTCTGCGGTTATTCTGCCGACATGTCTGCCACCATTTTCCTGTAAGTGGAATATAGATGCGAGCGGCTTACGTAGCCTCTCAACGTGCCGTCGGTTTCAAGTACAGGCAGCATTCCGGCGTCTGTCTGGTCGAAATTCTTCATCACTGTCTCCATAGGGTCGTTTACGCTGAGCACACATGGCGGTTGGGATATTAGCTGCTTCACCTTGAAGTGGTGGTAAAGTTCCGTCCTGAATATTATGTGCCTGAGCTTCGACATATCGATTTCTCCCATGAACTTCCCGCCCTCGTCTAGAACGGGCAGGATGGTGGTGTGGCTTCTGCTTATGGCGTGTACGAGAGCTCCGAGGTCCATGTCCTCAGGCACGTGGCTGATGTTCTTGTCAATCACGCTGTCTATGTTCATGAGCGTGAGGATTGCCTTGTCTGTGTGATGGGTGATGAGTTTTCCCTGCCTTGCCAGTCGCATGCCGTATATGCTGTGCGGTTCGAAGATGATGATGGTAAGATATGAGCAGATGCTGACAATCATCAGCGGTATGAACATCTGGTAGCCTCCGGTTATTTCGGCTATAAGGAATATTCCCGTGAGCGGAGCATGCATTACTCCCGCCATTACGGCAGCCATTCCCAGGAGCACGAAATTCTTTTCAGGCACGTAAATTCCGATTTCATACATGTTCCAGAGTCTTGCGAACAAGAATCCCACATAGGCTCCGATGAACAATGACGGTGCGAATGTTCCTCCGCATCCTCCTCCTCCGTTGGTAGCTGATGTGGCAAACACTTTGGTGAGTATTACAAGCAGTACATACACCACGAGCAGGTTGCTGTGTCCGTAGAAGAGAGAGTTGTTGAGGATTTGGTCCCAGTCCTGCGGAGTCCTTCCGTTGAGTAGAATGTTGATGCTGTGGTATCCTTCGCCATAGAGCACGGGGAACAAGGCAATGAGTGTGCTCAGCATAGCTCCTCCGAGAGCCAGCTTTATGTATGGATGGTTCTTGAGTTTTCCGAACACGCCCTCGCATGCTGTCATCGTGCGCATGAAATACAGGCTTATTATTCCGCCAGCCACTCCCATCAGTATATATGCGGGCACTCTTGAGAGAGTCCACGTTCCGTCAACATGGAAGTCGAAGAGCACTCCGTCCGACGAGAATATGTATGTGAAACATGCTGCCGTCACGCTGGCTATGAGTATTGGCAGGAGTGAAGCCATCGTCAGGTCTATCATCAATACCTCGAGCGTGAATACCAGTCCGGCTATCGGCGCCTTGAAGATTCCTGCGATGGCAGCTGCCGCGCCACATCCCACGAGCAGCATCAGCGTGTGGTTGTCCATCTTGAACAGCCTTCCCAGGTTGCTTCCTATCGCTGAGCCAGTTAGCACGATAGGCGCCTCGGCTCCCACGCTTCCTCCGCATCCGATGGTGATGGCAGACGCTATCACGGAGCTCCAGCAGTTGTGGGCTTTAAGTCTGTTTTTCTTGCTGCTGATGGCGTATAGGATGCGTGTTATTCCGTGGCTGATGTTGTCTCTCACGATGTATCTTACGAATAGCGACGTGAGGAAGATTCCTATCACCGGATATATGAGATATAGCCAGTTGAATCCGTCGATGTCGAATCCCACCGTGAGCAGATGCTGTATCTGCTTGATGAGCGTGTGTAGTATGCTTGCTGCTACTGCAGCAAGGAAACCGACAGCCAGGCTCAGTATCAATGTGAACTGCTTGTTGTTAATGTGTCTTGTGCGCCATTCAATGAACTGGTTCAGCAGCGCTGATATTTTTTCGTGCATGATTTGTTCCTCAAGTCTTTCTCTTTTCTATCTGATGATTTTCACCTCGCCGTTCTCCGACAGCTTTATGATGCTTGATGGATTGTGGGGCTTGTGCTCCTGTCTTCTCGACCAGCACACATAGTCCACGCCATTCAGTATCTCTTCACTGATGTCCATGTAATTCTGTGCGGCAGGGTCTCCGCTGATGTTTGCGCTTGTGGATACTATCGGCTTCTGGAATCTGTAGCATAATTCTTTGGAGAACGGTTCTTTGGTAATTCTCATTGCTATGCTTCCGTCGTCGGCTATCAGGTTGTCTGCCAGGTTTACGGCATTGTCCAATATCACGGTTGTCGGTTTTTCAGCCAGCTCAAGCAGGTCCCATGCCACTTCCGGCACGTTTCTCACGTATCTTTGCAGCCTTGCGTCAGAGTCCACGAGGCAGATCATCGCCTTGTGGTCGTCGCGTCGCTTCAGCTTGTAGATCCTTTCCACGGCGTCTCTGTTTGTGGCGTCGCAGCCTATGCCCCATATCGTGTCGGTGGGGTATAATATAATCCCGCCGTTTCTCATCACTTCTACTGCTTTCTTTATGTCATCTTCCGTTTTCATTGTCTTTTCTCCGTTATATTTTACTTTCCTTCCTCCGTTATATATTTCAGTTCTTCCTTAGTTGTTTAAACATTCTTCTCTACACATTCATTACTGATGCAGATATGCAAAATTAAGCTAAATTTATTTATGCTTGAAATTTTTGTTCAAGAAAATGCAGTCTTTCCACTTCACTTTCCTGAGAAATAATAATACCAGTATGTGTTGCCGTATGATTTTCCAGCCATCGACATTGCCTCTTTCTTGTTCGTTACGCTTCTCAGAATGTTCTGCATGTCTGTGTAGTCGGTGTCCATGATGTCGTTGTGGTAAGAAACCATAGGGTTCGACCTGATGTGGTTGTATAATATCAGAGCCTCTCTGTAGTGTTTCGGCAGTTTTTCGAATTCCGTTTCCTTGTCGTCCACGAGTTCTTTCACGAAGAGGTCGATCTTCCTGTCCATAAGATAGGCGCAGAGCAGATAGTCCCTGAGCGGCTTTTTGGCGTATCTGTGTTTTTTCATCCATTTCAGATACTGTGTCACCCCCATCTTCTCTACTGCCGGCTTTGCCACGAAGCGGAATATTTCATATTTAGGCAGTAGCAGACTCTTCACCGTACTGCCGTTTGGCAGCAGTGCTTCCGACCCTCCATACACTCTGTATTCAAACAGTCTTTCGCCCATCTTGCCCTCTCTTGCCAGGGCGTAGGCTCTGAGCATCGTGATTGTGGAGTCTTTGTCAGCCTTGCTTGTCTTCACGTTGAGCGCATCCTTGTATTTGCCTTCAGCCACCATCACTTCCATTTTCATCCTCTCGTGGAACACTCTGTCTGTGTTTGCCGTGGCGCCTATGAAAATATATAGGGCGGCCATTGCCAGAATGTTTTCCCATATAGTCTGCACTATGGTTTTCTGCTTCGGGCTGTCGCTGTCTTTATGTCTTGCCGAAACATACGCCGCTCCTCCCCAAGCCGTGAGCAGCAGGGGGGCGAGCCATGCCCATTTGCCAATAGTGTAGCCGTGGTCTATGCTCGGACTGATGTCGGTGAGCATCGCCAGCAGCATCGCCGGGGGAAAGTAGGTGAGTGCCGGCATCTTGATTGTCCTCTTCGTTGCCGCGTCCACTCCCTGCTGAAGCAGCAGCAGGATTGCCGTGATGATGACAGCTCCTATGGTGCGGTTGTATTTTGTCAGTCCGTCAGACAATACGTGCTGCTCCATTGTCAGGAGGTCTGCCTGATAAAAAAACAGGTAGGCGAATGTGAAAATGCAAAAGACAATGGCACATGCAATTTCTGCAATCCATGTGTCATTGCCTCTGTTTGTGAATATACTTTTGGTCATTTTAATTCTTCTTCAATACTACTGCAGATCTTGCCGGAATGTATAGTTTCAGCCATTCTTTATGCTGGTCCACATACAGTTGGTCGTAATTTGTGAGGTGGGTGATGCTGTCGTCGGCAAACCCGAATCCCCCATATTCCTTTGCATCTGTATTGAGCACCACGTCGTAGGAGCCTGTCGGCACGAGGAATCCGTATCCTGTGAACGATTTTACTGGGTTGAAGTTGAACACGAAGAGCAGGTCACCCCTCATGTATGCCAGTATCTGGTCGTCGTCGTTGTGCCAGATTTCCTGCAGTCTGGTGTTCTGGAAGTTCTTCACCATCTTCATCGTCTCGAGCATCCTCTTGTCGAAGTCGCCCAGATAGTGGTAGTCCAGTTCCTTGTTGTCTACGAGGTTCCATTGTCTGCGTGCGTATTTATAGCTCCATCCGTTGCCTTCGCGTGGGAAGTCAATCCATTCCGGGTGTCCGAACTCGTTGCCCATGAAGTTGAGATATCCTCCGTTTATGGTCGTTGCCGTGACGAGTCTTATCATCTTGTGCAGGGCTATTCCTCTTACCACTGTTCCGTTCTCGTCGCCCTTCTTGAAGTGCCAGTACATGTCGGAGTCGATGAGTCTGAATATTATCGTCTTGTCGCCTACGAGAGCCTGGTCGTGGCTTTCGCAGTAGCTGATAGTCTTCTCGTCGGACCTTCTGTTCTTCACCTCCCAGAAGATGCTGCTCGGCTTCCAGTCTTCGTCTCTTTTCTCCTTTATCGTCTTTATCCAGTAGTCGGGGATGTTCATCGCCATTCTGTAGTCGAATCCTATTCCTCCGTCTTTTACCTTGGCAGCCAGTCCTGGCATTCCGCTCACCTCTTCGGCTATTGTTATAGCCTTGGGGTTGATTTCGTGTATGAGTTCGTTGGCGAGTGTGAGATAGCAGATGGCGTTGTCGTCTTCATGACCATTGTAGTAGTCGCCGTAGTTGCAGAACGCCTCTCCCAGTCCGTGGCTGTAGTACAGCATCGAGGTCACTCCGTCGAACCGGAATCCGTCGAATCGGAATTCCTGCATCCAGTATTTGCAGTTGCTGAGCAGAAAGTGCACCACGTCGTCTTTTCCGTAGTCGAAGCACAGACTGTCCCATGCAGGGTGTTCCCTTCTGTCGCCTCCGTAGAAGTATTGGCAGGGGTCTCCTGCCAGGTTTCCCAGCCCTTCGGTCTCGTTTTTCACGGCGTGGCTGTGCACGATGTCCATTATCACAGCAATTCCCATCCCGTGTGCCGTGTCGATGAGCGACTTTAGTTCTTCGGGTGTTCCGAAACGGCTCGACGGTGCGAAGAAACTGCTCACGTGGTAGCCGAAGGATCCGTAATACGGGTGCTCCTGTATTGCCATTATCTGAATGCAGTTGTATCCGTCTTTCTGTATTCTGGGCAGCACGTTGTCTCTGAATTCCGTGTATGTGCCCACCTTTTCGGCGTCCTGTGCCATTCCGATGTGGCATTCGTATATGAGTAGCGGCGATTTGCATGGGGCGAATTTGTTTTTCTTCCACACATAAGGTTCGGGGGTCCACACCTGTGCCGAGAATATCTTGGTTTCTTCGTCCTGCACCACTCTTTGTGCCCATGCCGGTATTCTCTCTCCGTCGCCTCCTTGCCAATACACGTGCATCTTGTAGAGGTCGCCGTGTTTCATCGCCTTTTCAGAGAGTTTGAGTTCCCAGTTTCCCGTTCCCTCTATTCTTCTGGCTCTGTATCTTTCGTCCTCCGTCCAGTTGTTGAAGTCGCCCACGAGATAGATGTCGGTTGCGTTCGGCGCCCACTCTCTGAACACCCATCCGCGCTTCATTTTGTGTAGTCCGTAGTAGTCGTGTCCGCTGGCGAATGCGGCAAGCGTCTTCTTTCCGTTGTTTGTCAGCTGGTTCTTTTTCCATTCCGCATGCTCGTGTCTGCCACGTATGGCGTCTTCGTATGGTTCGAGATACGGGTCTTTCTGCACGATGCCTATATGTCTGGGCCGGTCCTTTTTCGCCGTTGCCGTTTTCCGCGAATCGGCTTTCGTTGTTCTGCTTGCCATGATTTACTGATAGTTGTTTCGTTAGTTGATGTTTATCCTCCTCTCATTGTTCCGCTGTATGCAGGCGTCATGCCAGCACTTTGAATATAGCCTTCTTGAACTGAGGTTCTTCCGACACGCATGGTGCATGGCCGTCTTGCGGGAAGAATATTGCGAATTCCCCAGGCTTGCATGTGAAATATGTGTCGGCGAGGATAGCGTATTTCGTGATATCTTTCTCTTCGTTGTATTCCTCTTCTGGCAGGTTGCATAGTGGTGTGTATCCGAATGTCTCTTCTGCCGAGAGCGGAATCTGTATGTCGATCATCCTCTTGTGTGTCTCCAGCTTTGCCTCTTGTTTTGTCTTGCCCTTTGCGGTCTGTATGTTGACGAAGAGGTCTTTGTCCTTGATGAAGTGCTTTCCTTCCTCGAGAGTGTTGAGGTCGTTTGCTTTGATGAATTCCACCACGTCCTTGAAGAGCGGGTTGAGTGTCGCGTACTTCTCCAGGTTGTCGATTGTGTCAATTACCATGATGCTTTGTTTTTTTGTTAGATTTGTCGTTTGTCCGTCGCTCCGTGTTTGGGGCTCCGTTGTTGTTCGTTTTCCGTTTGCGCTGCGTCATTCCGGGCTGGCGGCCTCTTTGCCTTTCCTGTCATTGGGTTTCCTGTTCCTTTCGGCCATTGGTCCCTCAGTCTTTCGGCAGTCGGTTTTCCGTGCCTTTTTGTTACAGCTCTTTGATTGTCAGGACTTTCTGCCCATCCTGTACATCTCCTGTGCGGTGATGTTTCCGTTTCGGTCTTTTATGATGAACTTTCCGTCTTTCAGGTCGTCCTTGTATTCTCCTTCGGTCCTTTTGCCGTCTTTGTCCACTTCTATTGAGTTTCCGTTGCGTTTTCCGTTTTTGTATACTCCTTTGAATTTCCTTCCGTCGGCAAAGTGGATTATCATCGTTCCGTTCTGCAGTCCGTCTTTGAATTCGCCTTCAAACACGTCGCCGTTTTTCTTTGTCAGCTTTCCGTGTCCGTTCTGCTTGTCTTGCTTCCATGAGCCCACATACACGTCTCCGTTTTTCCATGCGAAGGTGCCGTTTCCTTCCATGTTCCCTTCGTTGAAGTGTCCTGTGTATTTGTCTCCGTTGGCGAATCTGAATATCCCTTCTCCAGTGCGTTTGCCGTGCAGGTAGTCTCCTTCATACACGTCTCCGTTTCTGAATCTGTATATTCCCTTGCCGTTCTGCATGTCTTCGAGCCATTCACCTTCATACACGTCTCCGTCGGAGTATTTGTTCACTCCCTTTCCCGAGCGCATGTTGTCGAGCCACATTCCCTTGTATGTGGTTCCGTCACCCCAGTCGAAGAACCCTTCGCCGCATTTCTTGTCGTCTTTCCATTGTCCGTCGTAGTATGCTCCGCTGGCGTAGGTGTATCGTCCTTTTCCGTTACGTTTGTCGTGATACCAGTTTCCGTCGTATTTGTCGCCGTTGTAGTAGTACATCACTCCATGCCCCTCCTGGTAGTCTCTGAACCAGAGTCCGTCGTATTTGTTGTTGTTCATGAAGTGGTATGTTCCCTTGCCGTGCTGCTGGTCCTGATACCATTGTCCTTCGTATTTCTCTCCGTCGGAGAATGTGTACACGCCGAATCCCTGGCGTCTTCCCTTCACGTATTCGCCTTCATAGGTGTCCCCGTTCTTATATATGGCGTTTCCTTTGCCGTTGGGTTTTCCCGCGAGCATCTCCCCTTTGTATTGCCCTCCGTCTTTGGTCACACATGAGCCGAGCGTTATCTTCTGTGCGAAGCCTGCCAGCGGCATGAGGGATATCAGTAGTATGTATAATTTTTTCTTCACTTTAGGTCGCTTTAAAATTTACTCCAAAGGTAATGATAATTTTCGAGACAGCCAAATGTTTTCAGCTTTTTTCATAATAGCCGGTCCTGTCGATACTAGAGCTGCGTCTCCTTGCTTCAGACTGCCTTTGGGGTTTGGAGCGACAAGCCTTCCTCTTGTGGAAGGACGAATCTTGTTTGTCTTTTAACCCAAATCGGTCATTAGGGCTTGCTTGGATTTTGGAATTTTAGAAGAGTGGATTTTGTTTGGCTTTTAATGAGTAATAGCTGACTGATGCGAATTAAAAACAGGCAAATGACGCCTTATAAAAAAACAAAAGACTGCTAGCAGTATTAAAATGCTACATTGAACGGCCTAATGACCGTTTGGGTTTAACTGAATCTCCTGATAGCCAACGAGTTGGTCTGTCCTGTCGCCTTGTCCTCTGTAATATACCAACGCCTGGTATTTGTTTTCCGTCTGATAGAAGTTCCCTTCTGACGGGGAGGTCTTCATGGTGGCATCGCTGCTCTCCATCAGGTATTGGTATGAGTAGTAGCCCTGCTTCAGCAGGATGGCGGCCTCGTAGCGCCGTTTCTTCTCGTTGTATTCCATTTTGTATTCGGGCAGGAAGCGGTTGTATGTCCATTCGCCGTTCAGATAGATGTCGCCGGGGTATCTTTGCTTGCTGTCGAGCGTGAAGTGCACGTACATGTAGTCGCACGTGTTCTCGTTCTCTATGTTGTCGCTGTTTCGGATATAGAAGGCTCCGTTGGCGTCTTCGTCGTAGAGATAGTACGGTCTGGGCACGTCGGCGAACACGTGTGCGTGGTAGTTCTCCCCGTCCCACGATATCTCGTCTATCCCCATCGTGGCGTGTGATGTGGCGAGGGTTTCAAACTTGTGGTATTCGTTTCCCGCCTCGAAGATGAGCTCCCTGTTGTGCCGCCATTCCAGTCCGCTTGGCGTCTTGTATTGTGGCTGTGCGTTGCGTATGGCGTTGTCCCATCTCCTGTTCTGCATCACCACGGTCTTTATCTGTGTTTCGGGGTCGGCCACTCTCAGCGCGTTGTACGACAGCTTCATGGATATCTGCTGGTGGGCGAGGTTGGTGTCGATGTCGGTATTTGTGGTGGCGCCCATAGATATTCCCGCCTTCGGGTCTACCACCATGAAGCATGCCGTGAGCACTTCTTCGCCCGTGTCTCCGTCGGCAACCGTGACCTTGTAGTTGCCGCTGAGCTTCAGTCTGCATTTCTCGTTGGGTATGGAGAAGGCGTAGTGGGTGTAGTCCACGTTTGTGTTTATGGATTCCGTGATGTCGTCTATCGTGTTGTCTTCGGCAAATCCTTCTATGTAGTCGCTTGCGAAGAGCTGCTCCGACGGCGACCAGTCGGCTTCACAATGGGTGATGCTGTAGGTGTAGCGGTGGTATGTGTGTGTCAGGTCGTCGAATGATATGTTTATCCTGTTCTGGCTTGGATTGTCAGAACGGAGTTTCATTATCGGGAGCGCGAGCCATTTGTCGCCGCACACCACTTGCAGCGTCTTTATCCCTGCCTTGTGTATCTCGTTGTATTGGGCGCGGGAGACCAGGCTGAGAGCTAGGAGCGGGACCAGAAGGATTGTTCTTTTCATGTTTTCTTTATTCTTTATATAGAGCAGGGGGGTCCGGTGTGGAGGAGTGGCGGAATCCTGCGGCAGTAATTATGGCTGCTGTCAGCGGCTGAGCAGCTGCTCGATCACTTCCGGGTAGTGTTCGTATTCTAGTGCGTGCACCTTGCGGGCGATGTCGTCGGCGGAGTCTTCGGGCGAGAGTGGGGTGGTGTACTGTTTCAGTATCTGTCCCTTGTCGTATTCGTTGTTCACGAGATGGATTGTTATTCCGCTTTCCTTTTCGCCGTTTTCCTTCACTGCCTTGTGCACGTTGTCGCCATACATGCCCTTTCCGCCGTATTTCGGCAGCAGCGACGGGTGTATGTTGACTATCCTGTTCTTGTAAGCCTCTGTGAGGTAGTCGGGCAGGAGGAGCATGAATCCTGCGAGGATTATGTATGATATGTTGTGGTCTGCCAGCAGGGGCAGCACTCTGGAGCTGTCTTTGAATCCCTCTTTGTTCACTATTTCCACGGGCACTCCGAATTTCTCCGCCCTCTTTATCACCTGTGCGCTCTTGTTGTTGCACACCACGAGAGCCACGCACACCGTTTCCGAGTTCTCGAAGTATCTGATTATGTTCTCGCAGTTTGTTCCGTTGCCGGATGCGAATATGGCTATGTTCTTCATATTGGGTAAATGTTATTATGATTATATTATGGTAGGTTTGGCTGGGCAACCGTCCAGACGGTCGTCCTGCCGTTAGTTTTCATTGTAGCTTGCCCTTGCGGGCGGTTGGGTTTCAGTCGTCCGGGTCGTCGTCGTATTCGTCGAAACCGAACATTGCAGGCTCTATGAAGGCGTCGAGGCTGCGGCGGTCTTTCTTCGTGGGGCGTCCTGTGCCACGGGCTCTGTCCACGAATCCGCTTATCCTGCTCATTTCCAGTATCTCATACTGTTTCGGGTCGGTCACGTTCTCGTAGATGTCCTGTATGAGTTTTGCGCCCACGCGCTTTTCAATACATTGGAGTATCTTGAACGAATAGGTTATCGGCGGTTTTTTCACGCTCACCGTCTCTCCGCATTTCACGATGTGAGAAGGCTTCACGTTGGTTCCGTTTATCGTGACGCGGCTGTTCTTGCAGGCATCGGCAGCCAGCGACCTGGTCTTGAAGATCCTTGCCGCCCACAGCCATTTGTCTATTCTCGCAGACTCTTGCATGTTTCCTTATTTCTTGTGGTTAAACTGGTTCATCGTTATGTCAATGCCGGCAAGGGCGAAGCTCTTTATTATCTCGCACGAAGTCTTTATCGCCGGCTTGAGGGTTTCCATTTCCTCTGAATCATATCTGCCGAGCACCCATTCCACCTGCATTCCCCTGGGGAAGTCGTTGCCTATTCCCACTCTGAGGCGTGCGTATTTCTGCGTGCCCATCACCGACTGTATGTTTCCCAGTCCGTTGTGTCCGCCGTTGCTTCCGCTGCCTTTCAGTCTGAGGGCTCCCAGTGGCAGAGACAGGTCGTCCACCACCACGAGCAGGTGCTCCATGGGTATGTTCTCCTTGTTCATCCAGTATCTCACGGCGTTGCCGCTGAGGTTCATGAATGTGGTAGGCTTCAGCAGAAAGAGTTTTCTTCCCTTCACCGAAGTCTCAGCCACGAATCCGTATCTCTTGTCGTCGAAAGAGGCTCCAGCCTCCTCAGCCATGGCGTCTACCACCATGAATCCCGTGTTGTGTCGTGTTCCCGAATATTCGCTGCCGGGGTTTCCCAATCCTACAATCAAGAATTTTTCCATTACGTATTGCTTTAAACTCCAAACGGTCATTATGCCGTTCAATGTGATATTTTATAACTGCTTGTTGCCTTTTGCTCTTTATAAGGCGTCTTTTGCTTGTTTTTAATTTGCAATAGCTCGTTATTACTGATTAAAAGCCAAACAAAATCCACTCTTCTAAGAAATCAAAATCCAAGCAAGCCCTAATGATCGATTTGGGTTGAATCTAAAAAAGGTGATTCCAAATTAAAATTCAGAACCACCCCGTGATAAATTTCTTTTCTTGCTAAATCTATGGCATTATGCCTCAGCCTGGCTTGCAGCGATAGACTTACGTGTAGCCTTGATTGAGCAAACCACAACGTTCTTGCTTGTTGCCATCTCAAGACCCTCGAAGTGCAGGTCGCCAACCTTGATGCTCTTGCCGATAGTCATGGCAGTAACGTCGATGTCGAGATGCTCAGGAATAGCCTGGTATTTCGCTGTAACGTCGATCTTGCGGATAGAGAGGTTCATACGTCCACCGTCGCGTACACCCTGTGCCAGACCATTGAGCTTGACAGGGATGCCCACAGTGATAGGCTTCTGGTCGTTAACCTCGTAGAAGTCAACGTGAAGGAGGGCGTCTGTTACCGGATGGAACTGAAGCTCCTTGAGAATCGCTGTACGCTCCTCGCCGTCGATGACGAGCTTGATAACGTAGATGTGTGGAGTGTAGACGATCTTTCTCAACTCGCTCATAGGACAAGCGATTGACAATGCTTCAGGAGCGCCGTCAGCGTTCTTTGCCTCACCGTAGAGGTTGCATGGAATCAGACCTTCCTTACGCATAGCCTTGGCTGCCTTCTTGCCCAAATCAGTTCTCTTCTGGCCTTTTACTTCAATTTCTTTCATAATTGTGTTACTCTAAATTAAGTTGTTAATAATTAATGCTTAATTCACCATCACACGAGAATTCTATTCACGTAGTGCTCGAAAAAGCGGTGCAAAGGTATTTCTTTTTTGATTAATACGCAAATATTATAAATAAAAATAGATAAAACACCGTGGTTTTCTTGCAAGTACCGCATAAAATAAGTATTTTTGCATCGGTTTTTTTGAAATACACGTTCATTTTAATATTATAAGATGATAAACAGAGAATTGATAAGGATAAAAATTGTCCAGTTAACCTACGCATATTATCAAAACGGTAACCACAACATGGATAATGCCGAGAAGGAGCTGCTGTTCAGCCTCTCCAAGGCATACGACCTGTATAATTGTCTGCTGTCCCTGATTGTAGCTGTTTCCAAAGAGTCGCGCCTGCGCTATGAAGTGGAGCTCTCCCGTGCAAAGAGAGAAGGCACAACTCTGCCCTCAGGCAAGTTTGCAAACAACAAGTTCGCCCTTCAGCTCGAAGCTAACAAGCAGCTCAACGAGTATCTCGAGAATCAGAAGCAGACATGGGACGACAGCGTGGAGTTCGTGAGAAACCTGCTCACACAGATAGAGCAGAGCCAGATTTATGCCGACTATGTGGCTGACGAGACCGACTCGTATGAAGCCGACCGCGAGGCGTGGCGCAAGCTCTACAAGGCAATCATCATGGACAACGACAACCTTGACGCCATGCTCGAGGAGAAGAGTCTCTACTGGAACGACGACAAGGAAATCGTGGACACCTTCGTGCTCAAGACCATCAAGCGCTTTGATCCGGCAAACAAGGAACTGCAGGAGCTCCTGCCGGAATATAAGGACGAGGAAGACAAGGAGTTCGCCGTGAAGCTCTTCCGCGCCACAATCCTCAACGCCGACCAGTATCAGCGCTTCATGAGCGAGACCTCGCGCAACTGGGACTTCTCGCGCCTGGCTTATATGGACGTGGTGATAATGCAGATAGCCATTGCAGAGATGATGAACTTCCCGAACATACCGGTGAACGTGACCATCAACGAATACGTTGACCTGGCGAAACTCTACAGCACTCCGAGAAGCGGCTCCTATATCAACGGAATGCTCGACGCCATCGCCCGCTACCTCATCGACACAGGCAAGATGATGAAGGTGATGCCGACAAGATGACGCATCCGTAATTCAGCACGCATAACGGCTGGCATATAAACAGGCAAAGCGCCTGGCATTAAAACAGGTAAAGTGCTTGACATTAAAACAGGCGAGACGCCCAAAAAACAGACAAACGATTAACATTTAAAACAAACATAACAGTAAATTATGAACACAACAATGTTTTTGGCTGCCCAGCAACAGGGTGGAGGCAGCATGCAGTTCCTTATAATGATGGTGGTGATCTTTGCCATCATGTATTTCTTCATGATTCGTCCGCAGCAGAAAAAGCAGAAGGAAATACGCAATTTCCAGAACTCGCTGCAGGAGGGCTCAAAGGTGGTGACAGGCGGAGGAATCTACGGCACCATCAAGAAAGTGGACATCGCTACAGGCAAAATCGAGCTCGAAATCGCAAAGGGCGTGGTTATAACAGTTGACAAAGGTTCTGTATTTGCTGATGTCGCAGCTTCTGCAACCGTCAGCAAGGAAAAATAATGAAACGCATCCTGAAAAGTATATACAGTATAGTCAGAAACTCCTTTTTCAATATCGTGAACAAGGAGTTCCTGATTTTTTTGTTCTTCCTCGCCCTGAGCGGAGCCTTCTGGCTGTTGTTGGCCCTGAACGACACCTATGAGAAAGAACTCAGGATTCCCGTGCGCATCGTGAACATACCTAAAAACGTGGTACCGACGAGCGACACCGAAGACACGATAAAGGTGACTGTGAAAGACAAAGGCTATACTCTATGTACATATATATATGGTGACAAACTGAAAAGGATAGACATACCCTTCTCTTCATACATCAAGAACAAGGGGTATGGCTCCGTGTCTGCGTCGGAACTCACCAAGCTGATCTATGCCGAACTATACAGTTCGTCGAAGGTGACAGGAGTGAAGCCCGACAAGCTGGAATACTTCTACAATTACGGAATGCACAAGCGGCTGCCCGTAAGACTGGCGGGAAACATACAGGCTGACGCAAGCTATTATCTGGCGAAGATAGAATTCTCGCCCGATATGGTGGATGTTTACGGCAGTCAGAAAATGCTCGACAGCATAAAGTACATCTACACAGAGCGGATCAATATCAAAAACCTCAAGGACACCATCAGACGCGACCTTGACCTCATGGAAATCAGAGGAGTGAAATGTGTGCCCTCCCGTGTCAGGATGGCTGTCTATCCGGATGTGCTGACCGAGGAAAGTGCAGAGGTTCCCATCTCGGCGCTCAACATGCCGGAGGGAAAGGTGTTGAGAACATTCCCGTCGAGGGTTAAAGTGGTCTTCACCGTTGGCGCGAGCATCTTCAGAACCATAAACACCAACAAGTTCAAGGTGGTGGTAGACTACAACGAGATTCTCTCAGCGCCTTCTGACAAATGCACGCTCAAGATTGCATCCGTGCCGCATGGCGTGAAGAATGCGCATACCGAAATAGAACATGTGGACTACCTCATTGAAGAACAGTAGCGGAAAAGAAAGTCATAAATACCACAGGAACTCCCTTTCTGGCAGCTATTATATAAATAGGTAGAATATTGACAGCGGCTATTAGAGAGCATGTATAGCCCCTCGATGGTGGCTGTCTATAATAATGGAGACAATTATGAAAGCAGCCATTACAGGCGGAATAGGAAGCGGAAAATCATACGTCAGCTCCTTGTTGAAAAGCAGGGGGATAGAGGTCTACGACTGCGACAGCGCAGCCAAACGCATAATGCGCGAGTCGCCATCCGTAAGAAAGGCTTTGACAGACCTGATAGGACAGGATGCCTATGCAGACGGAAAGCCCGACAAGGCTGTCATCTCAAAGTTTCTTCTTGACGCCGAAGACAACAAGAAAAGGATTAACGCCATCGTGCATCCCGCTGTGGCCGACGATTTCAAAGCCTCGGGACTTCAATTCATGGAGTGCGCCATCCTCTTCGAGAGCGGATTCGACAAGCTCGTGGACTGCGTGGTTTGCGTATCGGCACCGATAGAGGTGAGGGTGGACAGAATCATCGTCCGCGACTCTATAACGCGAGAGAAGGCAAGAGAATGGATAAACTGCCAGATGAGTCAGGAGGAGATGGAGGCTAAAAGCGATTTCGTTATCCTCAACGACGGCAGCAAACCTTTGGAACCGCAGATTGACGACGTGCTGGCGGCTTTGCGCCTACGCTGAAATCTGAACGTCTGCTGATGTGTCATGTCCCTATGACATCGTCGGGACGATAATGAGAACTTATTAATTTATTATTAAACAAATATTTGAAATGGATTTTACAATTTTGTCAGTTTCCGGAAAGCCCGGACTTTATAAGCTTGTGTCAAGTTCAAAGATGAACCTTATCGTTGAAGCCTTGGACGAAACCCATCGCCGCCTGCCTATCTTCGCAAGCGACAGAGTGACAAGTCTTTCCGACATCGCCATGTATACAGTGGCTGAGGATGTTCCATTGATGAATATTCTCGATTCTGTGCTCCGCAAGGAGGACGGAAAGGTATGCTCGCTCGACTACAAGAAGTGTGGCAAGGACGAACTTCACGCTTATTTTGCCGAAATTCTTCCTGACTACGACCGCGACAGAGTACACGACAGCGACATCAAGAAGCTTCTCCAGTGGTATAACATCCTGGTTTCCAACGGTGTGACGAATTTCGTTGACCCTGAGGAAAATGCAGAAGAGGCTACAGAAGAAGCTGCTGAGAAGGCTGAGTAAACCAAAATATAGTCTTCGAAAACGATATTGTTTTGACTATAATAGTCTGCGACAACAAAGTCTACGACAACAATAGTCTACGATAACAAAGTCTACGACAATAATAGTCTCCGGCAACAATATGCTTCGACCACATAGTCTTTTAACATATTAGTCCTCGACTATTAAAGTCACCGACCTGGATATTCATTGAAATTGAGATATGAAACGCTCTGAACGTTATGAAGCTGTCTTGAGACATTTTGCGGAAGTTTCTCCACACGTCACCACGGAACTGGAATTCGGCAGCGTCTTCCAACTGCTTGTGGCTACAGTCTTGAGCGCCCAATGCACAGACAAGAGGGTGAACCAGGTGACGCCGGAATTGTTCAGGCATTATCCTGATGCGGCGGCAATGGCAGAGGCAGATCCTGAAGATGTGCTTTCGTTTATCAGCAGCATTTCATATCCCAATTCCAAGGCAAAGCACCTCGTGGAACTCTCGGTGGCCATACAGGAGAAGTTTGGAGGGAAGGTCCCTTCGGCACTCGACGATCTCACCAGTCTGCCGGGTGTGGGGCGCAAGACCGCCAACGTGCTGCTTGCCGTTGCCTTTTCAAAGGCTGCAATGCCCGTCGACACCCATGTCTATCGTGTGAGCCACAGAATGGGGCTTGTGCCGAAATCTGCTGCCACTCCATTGGCGGTGGAGCGGTGTCTGACGAAAAACATCCCTGAAGCGTTGCTGGCCGACGCTCATCATTGGCTCTTGCTCCATGGCAGGTATGTCTGCACAAGCAGAAAGCCGCATTGCGAGAACTGTCCCTTTAAAGGGTTCTGCCCCAAAATCATGGATTTCAAGGGCTATTAGTCATCAGAGGCGGTCTGCTTGTTTGCTCTTCAATAACCGCAAGTTTGTTGCTTGGGTATAGGGCGTTTCTGCATTGTAAACCGGTGAAACGCCTGTTCATAACTTGTTGGTTTGAAGTTGTGTTTATATGGAAACTTCAATTGGTTATGCAATTGTCTAATCTATACAATTGCCTATATTTCAATTGCAAATAAACTCGATTGTCAAGATCTTCTTTGTGTTTCCAGAAATCCTCAACCTGTTGTCCAGGCGTTGGCCTATAAGCCATAGGATGTTGTTTCCGGCATCTGTCATGACAAGCTGTTTCTCTTTGTCGAAGAATGCCATTTTCCTGTCTGTCAGATAGTCGCTGACAAGCTTCTTTCCTGTCATTCCGAAGGGGATGAACCAGTCGCCCTGGGTCCAACGGCGTATTCTGAGAGGAAATTTCACTTTCGAAGCATCTGCGCTTATGGTAAACTGGCTTCGGCTTGGCGTGAATCCCTCTTCTGTGGTTTCCTCCTTGATTCTTACTTTCGTGGTCTCGTTGATAATGTATGTGCCGCTTTCGGGCAATATGAAAGGCTTCTCATTTCTGCTGTCCTTGTCTTCATTCCGTTCTATCACGAGAAAACCGCGGTCTGCAACGAGCCTGTGGGTGTCTGAAGAGAAGATGCTTCCGTTCTTCAGATTGTCCAGATTTGAGAATATGTCGTCTATGGTAGCCGACGAGAACGAGTGTCTTGAAAGGATGTGGTAGAGTGTGTATTCGGGAGACACCTGGCGCTTGAGCCTCTCTATATTGATGAATAGATAGTTGTCCTTTACAGCTGTAGAGTCCTCCGCCGCCTTTTCTATTGCGTGTTCAAACACCCTGTTGGCTTCTGTCACCCTTCTTGTAGTCTCAAACATCTTCTTGTCTGCCGAAGGGTTTATTCCCCTTATCAGAGGCATGACGTCGAGTCTGAGCTTGTTTCTCTTCACGTCGTTCACGAGGTTTGAACTGTCTGTGATGTAAGTCTGCCCCCTTTCCTTCAGATAGTCTTCTATCTCGTTGCGGGAGACACAGAGCATGGGTCTTGTCACATGTCCGTTTTTGGCTGCTATTCCCGTCACGCCCTTTATTCCCGTTCCTCTTATTATGTTGAGCAACATGGTTTCCACGCTGTCCTCCATGTGGTGGCCTACGCAGATGCCTGCCGCCCCCATGTCCTCTCTGAGCTGCTTGAAATAGCTGTAGCGCAGATTCCTTGCCGCCATCTCTATGCTTATCCCGTGGAGCGAGGCATACGACCGGGTGTCGTAATGGGTGATGTGGAGCATGACATTCTCTTTCTCGCAAAGCCTCTTGCAGAAATCTTCGTCCCGGTCAGACTCTTCTCCTCTGAGCCTGAAGTTGCAATGTACTGCCTCCACTCTGTATCCCAGATCTTTCAGACATAGCAATAGTGCCACGCTGTCGGCTCCTCCCGACAGCGCGACAAGGTATAGTCCGTCTGCCTCCATCAGCTTTTCTTCCTTTATGAATCTGCTGACGCTATTTAGAAAACTTTTCAAGATACGGTTGTCTTTTCTATATGTTATTCCACATGCTGCAATTAATCACATACAGCAATTAATCCACATGCAACATATTGTTCACCATGCAACTAATTATTCCACATACAACACGAGACCCTTGAGGTATTCTCCCTCCGGGTGGTAGATGTTGATAGGATGGTCAGCCGGCTGGTGCAGCTGATGCAGTATCCTCACGTTTCGTCCTGATATGGCAGCTGCAGTGAACACGGCATTCCTGAAGTTGTCTTTCGTCACTACCTGTGAGCAGCTGAATGTGAACAGTATTCCGCCATGCTTGATACGCTCAAAAGCCTTTACGTTCAGTCGTGTATAGCCTTTCAGGGCATTGTGTAGGGCGGCTCTGTGTTTGGCAAAAGCCGGTGGGTCGAGCACTATGAGGTCGTAGAAATCCTCTGCGTTGTCAAGGAATTTGAATGCGTCCTCACAATAAGCCTGATGCCTCTCATCGCCAGGGAAGTTGAGTTCCACGTTGGCGTTGGTCAGGTCTATTGCCTTGGCGCTGCTGTCAACGGAGTGTACGAGGTTTGCTCCTCCTCTCATGGCATAGAAGGAGAAGCCTCCTGTGTAGCAGAACATGTTGAGCACGTTCTTCCCCTTTGCGTATTTCTCAAGCAGACTGCGGTTCTCTCTCTGGTCAACGAAGAATCCTGTCTTCTGTCCTTTCAGCCAGTCAACATGGAATTTCAGTCCGTTTTCCACTGCCGTATTGTCGGTACAGCCTCCGATGATGAAGCCGTTTTCCTGTCCGAGGTCTGCCTTGTAGGGTAGGGTGGTCTCGCTCTTGTAGAACACGTTCTCTATCCTTCCGCCCATCACCTTCACCAATGCTTCGGCAATGTCAGTCCTGTTGATGTGCATGCCAACGCTGTGGGCCTGCATCACGGCAGTCTTTCCGTAGCAGTCTATCACCAGTCCCGGCAGGCTGTCTCCCTCGCCATGAACAAGTCTGTAGGTGTTGTTCTCATAGTTGTCGGCAATTCCGATTGCCAGTCTCATCTTCAGAGCCTCTGAGAGGCGCTCTTCCCAGAAGTCCTTGTCGATGGAGCGCTCCTCAAACGACAACACTCTCACGGCAATACTTCCTATCTGGTAGTGGCCTACGGCTATGAATTTATCTTCCGACGTGTACACGTTCACCGTGTCGCCGTCTTCTATACTTTCGTCCATCTTTGCTATGGCACCAGAGAAAACCCAAGGGTGGAAGCGTTTCAAGCTTTCTTCTTTCCCTCTTTTCAAATAAACAGACTTGTATTGAGTCATACTATAATCGAATTCTATATTATATTATTTTTATGTTAATCCCACAAACGGTCATCAGTCAGTTACTCCCACTGACTGTCATCATGCCGTTAATCCCACGAACGGTCATCATACCGTTGGTTTCACAAGCGGTCATCAAGCCGTAGGTGAAATACTTTATGCTTGCTTCTTTGCCATTGCCTCTACTGTCTCTTCTGCCGGCTTCACGATTCTCAGTTCGAAATCCTTGTTTCTCTCCAGTCTCATCAGCTCGTCGTATAGCTTTATGCATGCCCAGGCGTCTGTTGCGGCATACACCTTCTGCTTGTCCGTCAGTATGTCCGCCTCCCAGTTCGTGAGCCGTTGCGCCTTGCTGATTTTCAGTCCGAAGAAGTTGGCGTAAAGTTTCTGCAGACTCAGGTCCTCCACTCCGATTTCTCCCACATGCTTCTGCAGGTCGATGAAGTTGCCCGGCTTGAATTCAGCCCTTTTGTGCAGCGATATTATGTCGTCGTGTAGCGAGAGTCCGATTTTCGGAATGCTCTCGTCCTCAAGCAGTCTTATTATTGATTTTGTCATGCCTGTGTTGTTCAGTCTGAACAGAAAGCAAGTGTCGTATGTCGCCACTTGCAGCAGGGCAACCTTGTATTGCTTCCCCTTTCTGAAAGCAGGTCTCGTTTCGGTGTCAATGCCGAGAATAGGCTGTGTGAGAAGGTATTCCACTGCTCTGTCTGCATCTCTTTCGGTTGTTATGACGAAGATGCGTCCCTCAAAAACAGCCCTTGGCATTTCTGTCACTGCGTGTTTGTCGATTTTGTTATATATTACTTTTTTCATTCTCAAATATCAATGGACTTGCAAAATTAGAAAAAAAATATGAGTTTTTGCGTATTTCTTGCAAATTTCGGTTACTTTTGCATGAACATAAGCGTGAAATGGTTTCGCGCACTCATTAAAATAATCAATCAAGCGTAATAATGGCAAAGAAAAAGAAAGCACAAAAACAAAGTTTTGCAGAAGTCATGGGAGTACAGATGCTCCAAAATGATATCTTCAATTTCATATTCGGTATCATTCTGTTTGTCTGTTCCGTATGGCTTGTCGTGGCATTCATATCCTATTTCGCCACAGCGTCCATCGACCAGAGCCTTGTCATGGATATGCGTCCCGGCGACTGGTTCAGCAAGAACAGCGCCTTCCAGAATGCCTGTGGTCCATTGGGCGCTTTGTTGTCGGATTTCTTCATTTGCCAATGCTTCGGCTATTCTGCCTTCATGATACCCGTATTCCTGTGTATCGTGGGTCTGAAACTCGTCAAGGCATACAATCCCAATCTGATAAAGACATTCTTGTGCTTCAGCGTCATAATGCTCTGGACATCAATATTTGCCACCAAGTTCCTCACGCCTCTTATCGGTGGCGAGGTGTATAATCCAGGAGGCGGACATGGAGAGTACTGTTGCCAGTGGCTTGAGAATGTTGTCGGACTGCCGGGACTTATCGGAATCCTCGTCTTGGTGGCAATCCTTTTCCTCACATATCTCAGTTCGGAAACGGTGATGGTGGTAAGGAAAATATTAAACCCCGTAAGCATGATTCAGAACCGCGTCGGCTTCTATGTCACCAACGCCAAGGGTGAGGGCGGAGGTAACGCCGCTTCTGATATGAATGACTCTGCACAATCCTCTGCTGTCTCTGCGGCTGCCGGTTCAGAGGCTGCTGAAACAGGCAAATACAGGGAGACTCTGAAGCAGACGGTGGACTTCAGCGACTCTGGTTCGCCAGTTGTCAACATCGTGCCTAATGTTGATGCTGAGGAGACAGAGACAACGCCTCTGAATAATCCGGCCACACCTATGCCGAAATCGAAAGAAACTTCAGATCCGAGCTTCACGATACGTCCGGCAGAGGGAGATTCCAAGTCGTCAACATCAAGGACTGTGGCTCCTGCCGGGAATCCTCTCGACACGCCAATCAACCCTAAGGAGCCTTGGCTCAACTATAAATACCCTACTCTCGACCTGCTCAAGAAATACGATGATGACGACCAGCCATATATCGACATGAAGGAGCAGACGGCAAACAAGAACCGTATCGTAGAGGTGCTCAGCAGTTTCGGTGTGCAGATAAAGACAATCTCTGCAACTGTAGGCCCTACAATCACCCTCTATGAGATAACACCTGCAGAGGGAGTGAAGATCTCCAGAATCAGAAACCTTGAAGACGACATCGCCTTGAGCCTCAAGGCTATCGGAGTGCGTATCATAGCTCCTATTCCAGGCAAGGGAACCATCGGTATAGAGGTGCCGAATGCAAAGATGAACATCGTGTCGATGGAGAGCATCTTGAATTCGGAGAAATTCCAGAAGACCAGTTTTGAACTTCCTATCGCCCTGGGCAAGACCATCACCAATGAAGTGTTCATGGTAGACCTCGCCAAGATACCGCATCTGCTCGTGGCCGGTGCAACGGGTCAGGGTAAGTCTGTCGGACTCAATGCCATCATCACATCATTATTATTTAAGAAACACCCTAATGAACTGAAGCTTGTGCTCATCGACCCCAAGAAGGTTGAGTTCAGCGTGTATTCTTCCATCGCCAACCATTTCATGGCTATGGTGCCTGGTGATGACGAACCTATCATTACCGACGTGAAGAAGGTGGTGCGTACGCTCAATAGTCTCTGCAAGCTCATGGACACCCGCTACGACCTTTTGAAGATGGCTGGAGCACGCAACATCAAGGAGTATAACCGCAAATACCTGAACCATCAGCTCCGCCTTACCGACGGACACGAGTTCATGCCATATATCGTTGTAGTAATCGATGAGTTCGGCGACCTCATCATGCAGGTAGGCCGTGAGGTGGAGCTTCCTATAGCACGTATCGCCCAGCTCGCTCGAGCCGTAGGTATCCACATGGTAATCGCAACCCAGCGTCCTACCACTTCGATCATCACCGGTAACATCAAGGCGAACTTCCCTGGGCGTATGGCCTTCAAGGTGAGCCAGATGATAGACTCGCGTACCATCCTCGACCGTCCTGGCGCCAACCAGCTTATCGGTAGGGGAGACATGCTCTTCCTCAGCGGCAACGAGCCTGTGCGTGTGCAATGTGCCTTCGTGGATACTCCCGAGGTGGAGAAGATAAACCTGTATATCAGTTCACAACCAGGTCCTGTAGAACCTCTCGAACTTCCGGAGCCGGCATCCGAAGAGGGGGCAGAAGTATCTGGTGGCGGATTAGACGGTCATGCTCTCGACCCGTTGTTTGAGGAGGCAGCCCACGCTATAGTGATTACCCAACAGGGTTCAACTTCTATGATACAACGCCGCTTCTCTATCGGATACAATCGTGCCGGACGCTTGATGGACCAGCTCGAGAAGGCAGGCATCGTAGGGGCAGCACAAGGCAGCAAGCCTCGTGAGGTGCTTCTTGCCGATGAAAACAGTCTGGAGAACCTGCTCGTCTCTCTCAGAGGCTGATTATCAAAATAGGACATATATGACGAATAGAACATATATGACGGATAGGACATATAATAACAGACAAATAAAATTCAACGATTCATGAAACGTTTATTGTTAATATTCTCTCTTGTCATGGTCTTCTGCCTTTCTTATGGCCAGAACGCCAAGGAAGCCCGTAAGATACTCGACAAGACAGCACAGACGCTCTACAGCAAGTCTGGAGCCAAAGCCAACTTCAGCGCCTCCGGCAAGTTGGGCAACGTGAGTGGCACAGTAGCCGTCAAGGGCAACAAGTTCTATGCCTACACCCCGGCATCCGTAGTATGGTATGACGGTCGCACTCAATGGACATACATGAAAAAGTCTCAGGAGGTGAACATCAGTACTCCAACCGAGGCTCAGCAGCAGTCAATGAATCCATACAAGTTCCTGTATATCTACAAGAACGGCTACAAACTCTCCGTGAAGAAGCTGGGCAATGGATGGCAGGTACACATGGATGCCGTGAACAAGGGCCGCACGATAAAGGAGATGTATGTCACCGTGAGCAAGAGCTATCAGCTCCAGACAGTCAAGATGCGTCAGTCCGGCGGATGGACCACTATCCGCGTGTCCAACTTCCGTAAGGTCAATCTCTCAGATTCCCATTTCCGGTTCAACAGCAAGGAATATCCCAATGCTGAAGTTATCGACCTGAGATAATCCCCAACGGTCATTATGCGGTTTAACGCCCACGGTAATTTTGCCGTTTAAAGACATTTCATCAAGAATATGAACAAATTCCAGGTTTACCGTACTCTGCGTCGTCATGTCAGACTCTCAGAACGTCGCAATGTGGCTTTCGAGACCAACAGCATAGCCAAGTTCTTCATGATTCTTGGCGGTGTGATGCTCGTCTTGTATATGATGTTCATAGCCGTCCTGTTGTCGCTTATAGCCAACGACTCCACCACTTTCACGGCTCCCCAGTTCTTCTTCTCCATACTGCCGTTTCTGCTTGCTGTAGACTTTCTGGCTCGCTTTTTCATGCAGCACACTCCGTCTCAGATGGTGAAGCCCTATCTGCTGCTGCCTTTGCGGCGTTACGACTGCGTAGACTGTTTCCTTCTGTCGAGCGTCTTTTCTTATGGCAATCTCCTGTGGCTGTCAGTCACTGTGCCATTCTCTCTGATGAGCGTATTGTTCGGCTATGGCCTTTTCTCCACATTGTTTCTTGTGTTGGGCTTCCATCTGTTCATCGTGTGCAACAGTTTGTTCTATATGCTCTGCCGCACACTTGTCATAGAGCGAGCCTGGCTCATCCTGCTGCCTCTTCTTGTCTATGCTCTGCTTTTTATTCCATGGCCTGTAGGTGGCATCACCAAGCTGTTGTCCGTATATTCCGGCATCGGAACCCTTGTGGCAGACTGCAACCCCCTTCTGTTCCTTCTTCTCTTTGGTCTTCTGCTTGTCCTGTTCATGGTCAACAGAACGGTACAATACCGTTGCATAAAATCCGAGACACAGGCAGAAAAAGAACTCAATCTGCGCTCCATCTCCTCATTCGATTTCTTCGACCGTTTCAATCAGACCGGCGAATATCTGAAGCTCGAGCTCAAGATGGTGCTCCGCAACAAGAACATGCGCAAGACATTCCTTCTGCAAATCGTTTTCGTGGTGATATTGAGCCTTCTGAACTCATTCACCGATATCTACGACGATGACTTCTCCACCCAGTTCTGGAGCGTCTATCCCTTCATCCTCGTCGGTGTCAACCACGTGCGCATAATGAGCTACGAAGGCAATTTCATCGAATGCCTGATGGTGAGGAAAGAGAATATCCGCAGTCTGTTGGAAGCGAAATATTACTTCTATTCCGTCGTTCTCCTTCTTCCCCTCCTGCTCATGCTCCCTACGGTGTTCACGGGCAAATACAGCCTCCTGATGCTCGTCTCGCTGATGATATTCACAGCCGGACCGTTGTTCTGTCTGTTGATGCAGCTTGCCGTTACCAACAAGCAGACGCTTCCTCTCAACACCAAGCTTACGAAGAAGAGCGGTCTTGAAACCAACTATATCCAGGTGGTCTATGAGGTTGTAGCCCTTTTCGCCCCCTCATTCATCCTCCCTATGCTCAAGATGTTTTTCAGCGACACGATGACTTATATAATCCTGATGGCTGTAGGTCTGGCATTCATCTTCACCCATAAATACTGGATAAACAATATATACGTGCGCATGATGAAGCGGAAGTATGCCAACCTTGAGGGCTTCATGACTTCCCGATAGTGTAGTTTTGATACTAGTGTAAACGTTTACGATAGAAAGCCGGCTGGAGCATAATCTCTTTGCCGGTTTTTTTCTTATTTTTGCCGATGCAAATCAGAAACACTCCACGAGGAACACAAGCGTCCTCGATGTCTGTCGGACTTCTTTATGAAAGGACGATAATTATATAGAATTAATCTACCGAACTAATCTTTAAATTAAAAAATGAAAAAAAGAATCATTGCGGTTTCACTGGCATTGATGTCATTGTGCCTTTCGGCAAATGCTGATGTCGTGCAAACCCTGACCATCAACGGTCAGACGGTTGAGAAAACCGTCACCCAGCTCACTTTCAGTGGCGACAACGTAGTGTTGCATTTCGAAGGCTCTGAGGAGTCATACGCATTAGACGATGTCGTGTTGGATTTCAGCGACGTTTCATCAATCAACAGTATCAACACTTTCAAGCTCAACGGTCTTGTTGACGGTCGTCTCGACATCTCCGGTCTTGCTGCAGGCACTCCGGTTGCTGTCTTCGACATCTCCGGTAAGAAGATGGCTTCTCTCAGAGCAGGCGAGGAGACCACACAGGTCAATGTCGGGGATTTCCGTTCGGGAGTCTACATCCTGAAGGCTGGCACGCAGATCGTGAAATTTGTAAAACGCTAAAACCATCACTACGAAATGAAAAAGTTACAATCAATACTCACAGCATTCCTGTGTATGCTGTTCGTCAGTGCTTCAGCACAGACAAAGAGTGACCTGACCACTAATCGAGGTTCACTCACTCCATCCACAGGCAACAACGTGCCGCTCAACGTGAACAAGAACCAGATGCGCCTCACGCTCACTTCAAACGACGTGAAGTATTACAACACCGAGTCTATATCATCCGTAGACATCAATGGCGGCAACATCACCATCAACCCCCTCAGCGGTTCAGCATCCGACGTGTATTCTGGCAATGTCAGCCGCATAGCCTTTGCCAAGGCAAAAGAAGGCGGTGAGAGCGGCGACATCAACAATCCTGCCGGAGCCATCAACATCACGGAGTCTAAGGGCTGGCTTGAGAGTGCCTATGCCAAATGGGCACCATTCTCCGGAGCAGAATCCTACAATGTGTATTGCAACGACAAGCTCATCGACAAGCAGCTCGTACGCCTCTATCCGTCGTATGTGCGTGCCGACGTGCTCGGTCTTGCTGCCGGAACATATTCGCTGAAGGTAGTTGCCGTTGACGCCAACGGAAACGAGATAGCCAGCTCGGCAAGCTACGTAACAAACCTGAAAGTGAAGAACTACAGCCGTGAGGGCTTCGCTCAGTTCAAGAGTGGCAACAACGGCGTTGGAGCCTACAATACCGACGGTACGCTGAAAGCCGGAGCCAAGGTGTTCTACGTTACTGCCATGACAGCCAAGACAATCTCTACCGACGTTGCCGGAGCCGGCACCTGTACCGGTATCCAGGCAATCATCGACGGTTATCAGAAAGGTCAGGACAAGACACCTATCGCTTTCCGTTTCATCGGACTGGTGAAGAAGTCAGACCTCGACAAGGTGTCAAGCTCTGAAGAGGGTCTTCAGATCAAGGGCAAGGGAGAATACAGCGAGATGAACCTCACATTCGAGGGCGTGGGCGACGATGCCACAGTACACAGCTTTGGATTCCTCTGCCGCAACGCTTCGAGCGTGGAGTTCCGCAATCTTGCCATCATGCGCTGCATGGACGACTGCATCTCTCTCGACACCAAGAACTCCAAGATCTGGATACACAACATGGACTTCTTCTATGGTCCTAACGGAGGCGGCGACCATGCCAAGGGCGACGGAACAGTAGACCTGAAGGGCGACTCACAGTATCTCACCATTTCATACAACCGCTTCTGGGATACCGGCAAGAGCTCTCTCTGCGGTATGACAAGCGAGAGCAAGCCAAACTATATCACATATCAGCACAACTGGTTCGACCATGCAGACTCCCGTTGTCCGCGCATCCGCACTATGAGCGTTCACGTATGGAACAACTATTTCGACGGAGTGGCAAAATACGGTATCGGAGCTACAAGCGGTTCGAGCGTCTTTGCCGAGAACAACTATTTCCGTTCTACCAACAAGCCGATGCTCATCTCAAAGCAGGGTTCCGACGTGAAGTACGATCCCAAGGGCACATTCTCAGGTGAGGATGGTGGAATCATAAAGTCTTTCGGCAACGTATTCGCCGAGAAGACCTCCAACTTCTCATTCGTCACCTATCAGCAGGACAACGTGAACTTCGACGCCTACGAGGCTTCATCACGCGACGAGCAGGTGCCTTCGTCAGTAAAGACACTCCAGGGTGCCACTTCATACGACAATTTCGACACCAACGCCTCTCTGATGTATTCATACAAGGCTGATGCTGCAGAGGATGTACCTGCTGTAGTCACAGGCTTCTATGGTGCAGGACGCATCAACCACGGCGACTTCTCATGGGATTTCACAGGCAAAGACCAGTCATACGAATACGACTCAGCTCTCGGTTCAGCCCTCGACAACTACAAGACCACACTCGTGAAGATCTATGGCGAGGGAGGCAACTCCTCAGAGACAGGCGGCACACAGCCTGGTGGCGGTTCTGAAGGCGGTTCCGGCTCAGAGACCGGTGGCGGCAGCACTACCGTAGAGGGTACCGTGCTCTGCACCTTTGAGGGCAAGACACCATCAAGCTCACTCTTCACTGTTACTGGCAACTACTCCACATCAAAGGGTACTGCCACTATCGACGGCACTACCTACAACACCTGTGTGAAGATGGAATCAACCACATCAATCACTTTCACACTTGCTGAGAGCATGAAGGCCACTTTCTATTTCGCAGATGCCGAGACTGCCTCGTTGAAGGTAGACGGCGAGAAGAAGACTGCAACCGTGAGCTACTATACAGAGACTCTCTCTGCCGGCGCCCACGAACTGACGAAGGCAGATTCACGCAATCTCTTCGGAATAAAGATTGAACCTCTGAAATAATTTCCTATCGGTCATTAGGTTGTTTGGCGCTTTTTTTATAGCAGCTTCGCCTAATTACCGATTTGGGTTAAAATAACAACGGAGTGTTACACATATTCGCTTATGGGAACACTCCGTTGTTTCGTATTAGCCAATTAGCAAGTCTTTGTGGTCTTTTAACAGCTTATCCATAAGCCAGAGTAACCTGCACCACCTTTTCAGCCCCCACCTCGCCTCAAACCCATCCTAACCTTCCCAAAGGGAAGGAACAAGTTACTCCTGCAAATCACCATCAGCCCCCACCTAACCTCCCCCGTAGGGGAGGGACAGATACACTTGACTGGTTGATTGTCAATGGCTTATCAGATTCGGAGTAACCTGCATCACCCAGTCTTTGACAGAACAGGAGTAACCTGCATCTCCCCTACGGGGGAGAACGAGAGGGGGCTGATGATGATAAGCGGAGTAACATTGCATCTCCAATTCAGCCCCCACCTAACCTCCCCCGTAGGGGAGGGACTGATACACTTGACTGGTTGATTGTCAATGGCTTATCAGATTCGGAGTGACCTGCATCTCCCAGTCTTTGACAGAACCGGAGTAACCTGTATCTCTCAGTCTTTATCAGATTCGGAGTAACCTGCATCTCCCAGTCTTTGACAGAACCGGAGTAACCTGCATCTCTCAGTCTTTGACAGATTCGGAGTGACCTGCATCTCCCCTACGGGGGAGAACGAGAGGGGGCTGATGATGATAATCGGAGAAACTTCCTCCTATTCACAACATCTGCCTCCATCTTAATCATATCAGCCCCCACCTAGCCTCCCCCGTAGGGGAGGGACAGATACACTTGACTGGTTGATTGTCAATGGCTTATCAGATTCGGAGTAACCTGCATCTCCCAGTCTTTGACAGAACCGGAGTAACCTGTATCTCTCAGTCTTTATAAGATTCGGAGTGACCTGCATCTCCCCTACGGGGGAGAACGAGAGGGGGCTGATGTCTGAGGAACCGGATATACAATAGAATTACCAAAAATAATTTCAAAGTAGCAAATTAATGCAATCTCCAGGAATATGTTTGGGATTATTTATGAAATGAAGAATACTCTCTATCACCCCATCGATACAATCAAATACAATTGAATTGTCAAAACGTAAAACGGTTATTCCTAATCCATTTAAATACTGCGTCCTGTCAGAATCATAAGAATGGGCATTGAGACTATCATGAACGGTACCATCAAGTTCGATGCACAATTTCACATCACTACTATAGAAATCGAGTATGTATGGACCTACAGGGCATTGACGTCTGAACTTGACGCCAAGCATCCTGTTTCGAAGATATTGCCACAGCTTAATCTCAGCTGGTGTGGCATTACGACGAAGATGTCTTGCCTTATCATTACTCGTTATTATTGTAGGTTTGTATTTCATGAAACTTTTATTTATATTAATTTATTACAACTATTGTATCTGACTTCAGCCCCCACCAATCATATCAGCCCCCACCTAGCCTCCCCCGTAGGGGAGGGACAGATACACTTGACTGGTTGATTGTCAATGGCTTATCAGATTCGGAGTGACCTGCATCTCTCAGTCTTTGACAGAATTGGAGTAACCTGCATCTCTCAGTCTTTATCAGATTCGGAGTGACCTGCATCTCCCCTACGGGGGAGAACGAGAGGGGGCTGTTGATGATTACAGGAGAAACCTAGTCCTATTCTCGATATCAGCCCCTCTTAATCATATCAGCCCCCACCTAGCCTCCCCCGTAGGGGAGGGACAGATACACTTGACTGGTTGATTGTCAATGGCTTATCAGATTCGGAGTGACCTGCATCTCTCAGTCTTTGACAGAATTGGAGTAACCTGCATCTCTCAGTCTTTATCAGATTCGGAGTGACCTGCATCTCCCCTACGGGGGAGAACGAGAGGGGGCTGTTGATGATTACAGGAGAAACCTAGTCCTATTCTCGATATCAGCCCCTCTTAATCATATCAGCCCCCACCTAGCCTCCCCCGTAGGGGAGGGACAGATAGCTTGGAAGATTGAATACTTCTGCTATCGTATTATCGATGACGCTTATAAGATCATTAAATTTTCCAAGTCGCTTATAAGACCATTATATTTTCCAAGTCGCTTATAAGACCATTATATTTTCCAAGTCGCTTATAAGACCATTATATTTGGGTTTAGCCAGTTCTTACATGCTTCCATACATCTTCAGAATGTCCGGCGAAGGCATTACGGCGTTCACCTCTTTTATCCACTCTCTGCAGCTGTCCGTTTCGCTAATGCTGCTGAATGTCGCTTCCATGTCGGTCATTCCCCACATCCGCTCGAAAGGCTCCCATCTGGGGCTTATCTGCAGCAGGGTGGCGATAGAGTCAGCCAGCAGCGTCGCCTTCTTGGTATCGGGGTCTACGGGCTTCAGATCCTCTCCCACATATCCATACGCCATGAGTATTCCCCACAACACCTGTGCTTCGGGAGTGTCCAGTGGCTGTGCCACGATGTTCTCGCTTTCGTTTTTCATATTTAGTCTTGTTCCAATTTCTTTCTCTTATGTATTTATTCCCCGACGCTCGTCTTATGGTATACCCCAAAATCCTTGTCTTATGGTATACCCCAAAATCCTTGTCTTGCGGTATGCCACAGAACGTTCGTCAGCCGGTCTTGTCATTCTCAGAGCAGTCCCATTCCTTTCAGCTTGGCTTCTATCGCAGCCACTCCTCCTTCCACGTTGCTCTCTATGTTGAGAGGCATTACGGGGTCGTGCAGCGACATACGCAAGAGCCACCAGCCCTTTTCCCCGTCGTCAGTGCAGCTCACTCTAAGTCCCTCGTAGTTGGGTTCCACGATAGTCCATCCAGCCATTCCTGCGACTTTCGCCTTCATGTCTTCCAATACTTCCGTTCCCTGCGCCTTGAAGTCGGGTTCCGTCAGCTTTATCCTTATCTCCTTGCTCTCCTTCGGCTGCTTGAGAGTGGCAATCATGTCGTCCAGACGCTTGCCCTGCCTGTATAGCTTAGCCGCATTTACGATGAGCTTTGCTGCCAGATAAGCTCCGTCGTCCAGGAAATGGTTCTCTCTCAGTGCTGCGTGTCCAGATGTCTCTATTGCAAGCCAGCATTCCTCACCGGTCTGGTTGAGCCTTATCCCCTCGTTTATCACGTTCTTGTATCCTCTGCGGAAGCGGTGGTGCCTGCCTCCCAGTCGGGTGATGAATTCAGCCAGTCCGTCACTCGTCACTGAGTCTGTCACTATCGTGCTCCCCGGGTGCTCCTCCAGTATCACCGATGCTATGAGCGCTATGAGCGCGTTTCGGTTTATGGGCTCCCCCTTGTGTCCGATGATAGCCGAACGGTCCACGTCGGTATCGAATATCACTCCCAGGTCAGCCTTGCTCTCTTCCACAGCCTTGCATACCGAAGCCATAGCCTCTGCGTTCTCCGGGTTCGGTATGTGGTTAGGGAAGTGTCCGTCCGGCTCCAGAAACTGGCTTCCCTCGGTCTTGGCTCCCAATGATTTGAGTATCTTCTCGAAGAATCCTCCGTTTCCGTTTCCTGCGTCCACAATGATGTGCATTCCCTTCAGCGGTTGAGAGTATTCGTCGGCGTTCACTCCCTGGCAGATATAGTCGGCGATATGCTTTGAGTATATGGTCATGAAGTCGAGCGTCTTGCAGCTGCCTTCAGCTCCGTCGTATGCATATTCTCCGCTTTCGGCTATGTCGAGAATCGATGTTATGTCTTTCTTGTCGAGACCTCCCTTGGGTGTGAAGAATTTCAGTCCGTTGCGGTTGAACGGCAGATGGCTTGCCGTCACCATCACTGCAGCAGTGGCTTTCAGTTGCTCGCTGATGGTGGTCATAAACATAGCCGGCGTTGACGCCAGCCCGCAGTCCACCACGTTTGCTCCCGCCTCTTTGGCTCCCTTCACGAAGGCTCCTTTAATCATGTCACCTGAAATGCGGCAGTCCATTCCCACGGTGATTGTGGGTGTGTTTGTGCCTGTGGTTTTTCTGGTCC
This sequence comes from Prevotella sp. LMAG:51, assembly GCF_008680225.1. Lineage (NCBI taxonomy): Bacteria > Pseudomonadati > Bacteroidota > Bacteroidia > Bacteroidales > Prevotellaceae > Prevotella > Prevotella sp. LMAG:51. Next base: position 87,621 of record NZ_NALQ01000026.1, read on the forward strand.
AGCAAACGAAGGATCTGGCGATAGTCTCCACCGCCTCTTCCGTGAGGTTCACGTGCTCTCCTTCAATACCTTCGAGAGCCACTCCTCTTATGTCCGAACCATTCTGTAGTTTTTTCCAATTCATAGTCGTGTAATTTGTGAATACCTATTATATATATGTTTTGAATAGTTGTGCTTATATTGTCTTATGTCGTTCATGATCGTTTGGAAACATCGTTGCGTATATGTTTTCAATGGTCATTGCCCGTACTGTCATGGGCTGCGGATTCATGTGGCCGCAATCATGGATTCATCTGCCCGGATGGGCTTTTGTTCTGGCATAGGTAGTAATTCGTGTGCAAAGATACGATTTTTTGTCAAGATTGCCAATCATGCGGTGGCTTTTAATTCATAGAACCCTTTCTAACCTTAAACCCTTTCTAACCTTAACCCCATCCTGACCTTAAACCCATCCTAACCTTAAACCCATCCTAACCTTCCCCAAGGGAAGGAACTGGTTACTCTGTATCTGAACTTTAGCCCCCACCTAACCTCCCCCGTAGGGGAGGGACAGATAGCATAGGAGATTGAATGTCAACTACTTATCCACTAGCAGGAGTAACTTGTTCCTTCCCCGTAGGATAACCCATCCTAACCTTCCCCAAGGGAAGGAACAAGTTACTCTGCTAAAGATTTCAGCCAATGAACATCAGCCCCCTCTCGTTCTCCCCCGTAGGGGAGATGCAGGTTACTCCGGTTCTGTCAAAGACTGGGAGATGCAGGTTACTCCGGTTCTGTCAAAGATTGGGAGATGCAGGTTACTCCGAATCTGACAAGGCATTGACAATCAAGCAGTCAAGTGTATCTGTCCCTCCCCTTCGGGGGAGGCTAGGTGGGGGCTGATGGTGATTTGTAGGAGCAACTTGTTCCTTCCCTTCGGGAAGGCTAGGATGGGTTTGAGGTCAGGATAGGTTCCAATACAAAGGCGTGCTGCCTTTTCCTGCGCTCAGGAAACTTGGGGCAGCACGCCGGTCATTTGCTCTCCGCTGAGAGACTGTGCTTTTCATGGTAAAGATACAGAATAAAAACAATTGAGATGCACTATGAAGTTTTTGTGTTATTATTCATTCGGGGGGGTGACGGGCTGCTTCTTCTTCGCTTCCACCACGGTGGCGCGTCTGAGACTGGTCTCCAGGTCTTTCATCTGAAGCGAACCGGTGGCGCGCGCCCTGAGCTTCAGTCCGTCGATGTTTGCGGCAACGGTGAACTCCTCTTCTTTCACAGCTCCGCCTCTGGTGTTCTTGATGCCGATGCTGAAGATGGCGAGGTCGGGGAGTTTCACGCTTCGTCCTTCGAGGAGCAGCTCCTTGATACACGACACCATGTCGGTGATGATCCCCTTTATGGCACCTGCCGAATATGGAGTGTTGTGAGCCGCCATGTGTTCAGCGAGCTTGTCGATGTCAACGGTGCTCTCTTTCACCGGGAAGGCATACCATTTGCCGAAGGAGTGACTGCCTTCCACGTTGTTCTTTTTCAGGATGTACTTGATCATAACTGTTTTACGTTAAAGGGTTAAAGTATAGGTTTCTGATGAGGAGATTCGCCAAGCCTTGGCAATCGCTCTTCAAAAAGCTTCCGGCAAGTTGTGCTCAACTGCTTCTCTCATCATTCACATTGCAAAGATACCACATCTGCCGTTAGCGGTCGTGGGTTAGTATACGTTGGCGTGGGATAAGTGATTATTTCAGTCTTTTCTCACGGTTCGCCCAGGTGTCTCAGGATGGTTTCCACCTGTCTGGGGGTGAAACATTTTGCCGTGCGCACATAGTGCTGGCTCTTGAGCTCCTCGCTCAGAGGCTTGCATCTCCTTATCCATGCCATGAGATGGTTTACGGCGGTGTGTGGCTGCGAGTCGGGGAAATATAGCATTGCCAGTTCCGACTTGCCGTATGTGCGTATCGCCATCCTCTGGGGTTCTGGCTGCGGGTTTCGTCTGCTGTTGTTGTTCATATATAAATAGGTGTTTTATGGTCAGACAATCAGTTGCTTGCATTCTCTGTTCCGCCTCTTTGCGGTTCTGTTCCACTGGTTTGCGCTTCCGTTCCGCCGTTTTGCGATGCGTCATTGTTGCCGGCAGCCGCCTTGCGGTAGTGGCCTCGGCGTGTGGGGGTGATGATGCCGTAGACATTGCAGAAGAGGTTGATCAGACGATAGGCGGATGTTCGCGATATGTTTTGTTCTTTGGCGATGGCGATATAATCACTTGCTTTGAACTCGCCGTCAGGCAACCGCCGGTAAATCTTTATTTCCTCCGGCGTCAGCTTTATCCCCTTTTCGGCAAACGGGTTTTCCGTTTCTTTTGCGAGCCTTGTGTACACACGTGCCGTGTGGTTGGCGAGCGTTTCCACTATGGTCATGGCTGTGGCAAAGTCGCGGTCGTCGCATACCATTGCGCTCTCTTCGGGCTGGAAGATGCCTCCCAGGTCGGTCATCGTGGCGAGGCGGCGCAGGGTGGAGAGCACCATGGCATAGCGGAATCCGCCGAGGGCGAGACGGTAAACGAAGGCTTTGTATTCGGAGCCCAGCATCTCGTATTGGTCTTTGAGCATCTCCTGAAACGAGGCGAGGAAGCTCTCCTGCTGGTTGGAACTCATCACGAACTGTACGGGTCTGCCTTTTCTCTCCTCCAGGGCGTGGTATAGCTTGAGCAGACTTTCGCCCATCTTGAGGTATTCCTCGTCGAAGGGACGGGTGTTGCGTGCGAACACGTTGTTGAAGTGCGGCTCCTCTTCCGGAAACTGATAGAAGAAGAATCGGCTGCCCAGTCCGTTCTCCCAGTTGGGAAAGAGCGGCTGCAGCTGTCCGGGCGTGCACGTGAGCATCACGGAGAGTCGCGGAGAGTCCACGTCGATATGGAGCTTCTCGCTCACCCGGTTCATGCTTATCGTCTCGTGGTGGAACGCCTTGCGCATGAGGTCGGAGTAGTTGCCATAGTCTGATGATATCATTGCCGACACAGTGTCTGCCTCGGTCTCGAACATGAGTCCCCATCCGCCGTTGGCGTCGATGGCGCGGTATACCGCCGAGGATGAACTGTTGCCGGGCACGAATGGCGTCCGGAACACGGGTTCTACGGGCGGCTCTCCGCGGTCGCCCTTGTCTTTCTGCTTCCGTTTCGCCTCGTATGCCGCCATCAGCCTTTCATATTCCATTTTCTTTCCCTCATATTCCCGTCGCATCTCGTCTTTCAGCGGTTTGGCGAGCTGTCGGCAGAAGTTCAAGTCGCCTTTCGACGAACCGGCATTGGCAAAGAGAATGTTGTATAGCGGAGCATACACCTTCCTGCCGTCGTAGAGTCCGTATACTCCCGAGGGCATGTCCGGCGTTCCGCTTGCCGCTCCGATTAGGCCCGAAACGATGTTCAGCGTTCCGATTATCATCTTGTCGCGGCTCACCACGTCGTCGTGTAGCTGCATGATTCTATTGAGTATGGGAGGGAGGTCTTCCGTATCCAACTTGTCGGAGAATGTATAGCCGTTGGAAAAGTCTTTACAAAATTGTCCCACTTGTCCCATTGTCCCATTGTCCCAACAGGAAATGGTGGTTTTGCCTAAGTTATTATATATCAATATATTATCTTTTTTATTACATTTATTTTCCGTTATATGGGACATTGGGACATTGGGACAAGTGGGACAAGTGGTACAATTTTGTAAAGACTTTTCCTCTCTTTTCCCTCTTTCCCTTGCCATCTCCTTGAGGTCAACATTTGCCATATCTCTTGCCATCTGGAAGAAAGTTGCGATAGTGATTCCTCCCTTGTGGCCTTTCATGCAGTTGTCGTAGAGTCGGTTGCATTCCCGAGTGTCGTAGTCGGCGTTCATCTGCGAGAGACGGTCGAAAATCTGTCTGCCGGCCTCTCCGAGTCCGTCTGAAAGTGCGAAGGCGAGTCTCAGCCAGTTGTCGTAGCCCTGTGTGATGTCGCGTCCCGATGCTGCCACTCTGTCAGCCACTTCTGCCACCCTTGCGAGAGTGTCGTCGGGAGTGGTGTAGTGGGTGTCGTGGGGTGTGGCGTTGTGGTTGTCGCAGTGTGTGGCGTTGAGGTTGTCGCAGTATGTGGCGTTGTGGTTGTCGCAGTGTATGGCGTTGTGGGCATTGTCATGTGTGGCGTTGCTGCCGTTTGCGTTTCTCTTGTTGTCCGGCTTGTTGTTGCCGTTGTGTTCCAGATATTCTGCTGGATTGAAAATTGTATGTTTCATAATTTGTTGTTTTGTTTGATTTTTTTAACTCTATAGTCAGCACTCAATGCTATCTGTCCCTCCCCTGTAGGATAAAACCCATCCTAACCTTCCCAAAGGGAAGGAACAGGTTACTTTGCCAATGAACTTCAGCCCCCTCTCGTTCTCCCCCGTAGGGGAGATGCAGGTTACTCCGAATCTGATAAGCCATTGACAATCAACCAGTCAAGTGTATCTGTCCCTCCCCTACGGGGAGAACGAGAGGGGGCTGATGATAATCGGAGTAATCCCTATCTTCTCACATAGCATCCCGGGTCGTGTGGCAGGAAGCAGGCGCGCGACACGTCGCGGCATGCCTTGTCGGCATCGATGCCATACCTGTCGAGCAGATACTGCCGTGTGGCGTCGAACCACAGTTCGTGGGGATACAGCTCTGTGTTGATGCTCACCACCCATTTCAGTCCGTCGCCCGATGGCGACACGAAGCAGAGTTCGGTGAGAAACTGCTCGTCGTCGATGAGCCTCTTGCGCAAGTCGTCGAGCTGAAAGTGGCTGCCCACATGGTCGATGTCGATGCAGAGCAGTCCGGAGTGGCTGATGAGCCCGTCGCGCGACCTGTATCTGAAGATGCCCGAGAAGGTGCAGAAGGCGAAGCCCCGCTTCTTGAAGAGCTTCCGTTCCTTCTCGTCGTGTATGTCGCGCAGACGGTATGTCGCCGTCAGTGCGTCCATATCGGTTGTGATATACTCGTATGCCTTCCCGATGCTGAAAGTGCTCCAGGGCTTCACCTGCATGGCAGGAGCCAGGAAGAAAGAAAACAGCCCCTCTTGTCGTTTTGTCAAGCTGTCGGGACTCAGGTTTCCGTTGTGTGTCATGATGTCAGTAGCCGTGCTCGCCTCGCTCTCATCCTTCATTCTGTTGAGTGGCAGCCGGTGTCGGTCAGTCCCGAGCCGCCGTGAAGGAGGGGGTCAGACACTATTGTCTCGCCCCGGCGGTGGGATGGCATTGCAAAGGTAGCGATAGGCGGCAGAAGGATGAAATTCTGCATAGTGTTCCTCTCGGAGCCGGAATCGTGTCAGCAGGCAGGGTGGGGATGTCGGTTTCCGGTGGGTAAGTGGGGATATCGTGTCGGCAGGATTATGGCAGCCGGAATATCGTGACACATCATTCACGATCAATGATTGTGTTGGCGCGTGGGATTCATGATTCGTGATTCATGGTGGTTGAATTGTGATGGCGTGTGGTGAATTCGTGATCCGTGATCAGTGTCGGTGGTCGGTCTTGCCGTTGTGTCGCAGGGAGCGGGAGTGGCTACAAACCCAAATCTGCCATTTTTATTTTTGATTTTGTCGGAATATTGTAGGCGTTTTAGACAATTTTGATTATCTTTACGGCCAAACAAAATGAACGCAAGATAATGGCATTGAAATTATATCCTATTGGCATACAGACTTTCGAAAGGATTAGAAAGGAAAATCTCCTGTATATAGACAAGACGGGGTATGTATACCGTATGACGCATACCAGCGGCAAACACTTCTTCCTGAGCCGTCCGAGGAGATTCGGCAAGTCGCTCCTCGTGTCGACACTCGAAAGTTATTTCAAGGCAGATAAAGAACTCTTCAGAGGACTCCAGATAGAAAATATGGAAAGGGAATGGACGGAATATCCCGTGGTGCATTTCGACTTCTCGGGAGGGAAACATCAGGATGCCGGACAACTCAGACGCTATATCGGCTATATGCTCGAAGAGGAGGAGAGACGGTTCGGCATTGAGTGTGATGCCGTGGACGAGAACGTGCGTCTGGAAAATCTGATAACTTCAATATACGAGAAAGAAGGCAGACAGGTGGTGGTGCTGATAGACGAATATGACGCACCGCTGCTCGACGTGGCGCATCAGGACGGACAGCTCGCCATACTGCGTGATGTCATGCGCAACTTCTACAGTCCGCTGAAGAAATGCGAGAGGATGCTGCGCTTCGTGTTCATCACAGGGATAACGAAGTTTTCACAGGTCAGCATATTCAGCGAGCTTAACAACATTACCAACATCAGCATGGACAATGAATATGCTGGCATCTGTGGAATAACAAGAGAGGAGTTGCTGACGCAGATGACTGCCGATGTGGATGAGCTCGCCCGAAAACTCTCGGTTGGGAGAGAGGCGGCAGTAAGGCTGCTGACCGAAAATTATGACGGATACCACTTTGCATGGCCATCGCCAGATGTTTTCAACCCCTACAGCCTGCTTAACTGCTTCTCGAGACAGAAGGTGGCTGGTTACTGGTTTGCCACTGGTACACCAACTTTCCTGATAGAGATGATGAGGAAGTTCGGTACCGTGCCGTCTGGCATCGGCGGAGTGCAGGCAAAGGAGTCATCGTTCGACGCTCCTACAGAGAGCATGTCGAGCATCATGCCGCTGCTCTATCAAAGCGGATATCTCACGATAAAAGACTATGACCCGCAACTTGGGCTCTATACACTCGATATCCCGAACAAGGAAATACGTATTGGGCTATACGACAGTCTGCTGCCAAACTATATGGAGACTGCCGCTGATGAGGGACGTGTGGCGATTGCCCACATGTCGACATTCATCAACAGGGGAGACATCAACGGAGCCCTGGAACTGCTGAAGTCTTTTCTCGAAGCGGTTCCATACTGCGACAATACTTTATACGAGGGACATTATCAGCAGATGCTATATCTGATATTCGCTCTGCTCACCGACTATGACATACAGGTGGAGCAGCGCACGGCAAAGGGGAGGATTGACATTGTACTCGAAACGAAGACCCACATCTTTATAATGGAACTCAAGTTTGACAAAACGGCTGAAGAAGCTCTCGCACAAATCAACACAGCGCGATATGCAGATGCCTTTGTGCTGAAAGGCAAGAAGATAGTGAAGGTGGGCATAAACTTCTGCGTGAAGGAAGAACGGAACATAACGGAATGGCTGACGCAGGAATGACATGTCTTGTAGCCCAGCCCTTCCAGCTCTGGACTATATCTCCGCCGCCACCCCGTCGCCCTCGGTCAATGCGCCGGAGGATAGCAGAAAGTCTGTGAGACTCCTGAGAAACGTGGCGTAGGGCTCCGAATGCCTGCCGGTTCCGAGCTTCTGTTCGTTTCCCTTCACCGTGTTGTAGCCGGCAAGACGGTGATGCCCGTGATAGAGCGAGAGCAGATAGCGGTGGGCAGACTTCACAGAAGCCTTGGGATTGTCTTCGATAGCCCATTTGCAGAACATGAGAGCCAGGAGAGAATGGTCGCGCCGGGAGGCGGAGTCGAGGAAGAGAGAGTCGAAATGATCTATCAGAAGGCGGGCCTGACGGGTCTTCACCATGTCGTTGCCGAAGAGCAGACGCTCCTCGGCGGTCATCCCACAGGCAAGGCGCTCGGCGATGAGAACCTTGAAGGCGAGGTTGCGCATCTCGGCTTCGTCTACTTCGTGGAACAGTTTCTGGGCGAACTGCCGCTTGTCACCGGCTGCCATGTATTCATCGAAGAGGCGGTCATTCTCCTTTATCAAGAAGGCAAACGCAGGAAGACGGTCCTCCTTGAGAAGAGGTTCGTAATACGCTTTCGCTTCCTTCATCGAGAGTTCCATGCGGTAGAGGCATTTCCCTGCATCATTCTTTATGCACTGCTCTTCATGGAGCAGCTGCGTGGTGCAGCCGATCATAGCCTCGATGAATCCGAAATACCTGACAAGCAGACCGATGAACTTCGACACGCTCGAAGGGTAGGCACGCTCGAAGAGACAGTCGCTGCAGACAATCGCAGAGGCAGCCGCCCACATGTCGGCAGAAGGTGACGACGCCATGCTGCTCACTGAGGTGTAGAGCTGGGGGGCAAGCCTCTGGATGATGGTAATGAGCGGCAACACCATCTTCTTGTGGCGCATGAAGCAGTCGAGGACCGATTTCACATAGCCCTTCTTCTTCACGGCGAAAAGCCCGTTGTATTGATGCGTGAAGTCCAGGAAATGCTCGTGCTCCTTCTCGATGATGAACAGTCTGTAGCTGAGTACGGAACAGAGCCGGTTGATGTCTTCGTCGTTCATGCCATGGCTGCTGATGGCAAATGCCAGCTTGTCTTCTATATCGTCATGCTCCATGACGGGCATCCTCTCGAGAATGTCGAGAGCTGCGGCGTCGGGGGATATGGAGGTGGGGAAGAGGTTGTTCATGGCAGCAGTTTTAGATGATTTGATAGGGCAGCGAGAACTTCAGACCATGGGTCAGGACTTGCTTTCTTCTATTGGCGGCGAAGTCCGCAAAGGCTGCATTACACACCCGTAGAGATTTCATGACTCACAAATTCCAAAGTTAGTGATTATTTCGCTTGCTACAATGAAGAAAGTGGAAAAAAATTGAATTTTAACTTAATTTAGTTGACGGTTCACAGTTGACGGTTAACAGATGATGGATGACAGTTGACGGCTGACAGATGATGGTTGACAGTTGACGGTTAACAGATGATGGTTGACAGATGACGGTTAACAGGCGTTGCTGAAATCGAAAAAAACTTATTATTGTCAGCTTGTCGTTTTTTATCATTATATTTGCAACTTGATAACGCATTATTGAAAATCAAGACAAGGGCATGGCAAGAAGACTATATCCATTGGGAATACAGACATTCGCGGAAATCATCAGACGGAAGATGGTATGTGTGGACAAGACGGCATACGTGTGGAACATGGCTGCGACAGGAAAATTCTATTTTCTGTCAAGACTCATTGTGGCACGATACGCCACAATAGTGGTGATGGCGCTTATGTGTGTGCACACAGAGGCGGGAGCGCAGACCAGAAGCCAGCTCAGAGACTCGCTCAAGGTGGCTGCCGACAGACTGGCATACAGTCCGGACTCAACTGACCTGAGACTCAAGAAGGCGGGATACAACCTGAGACTCGAACAATGGGCGTATGCACAGGACGAATACGACTATATCCTGAAAAGGGAACCCGGCAACCCGGCAGCCCTCTTCTACAGGGCTTACACGAACGAGAAGCTTCACAGAGACGATTTCGCGAGAAGAGACTATGAGAGCCTGCTCACGGTAGTGCCGGGACACTTCGAAGGACAGCTCGGACTGGCTCTGCTCAATCAGAAGAGCAAGCGGTATACGGAGGCTCTCGACCAGATAAACAGGCTCGTGACGCAGTATCCCGACAATGCCGTGGCGTATGCCGCAAGGGCGGGGATAGAGATGGAGCAGGGGATGGTGGCGCTTGCCATATTCGACTATGAGGAGGCGATAAAGCGCGACTCCACAAACACCGAATACCGCATAGACTATACCGACGCCCTGATACGCGACAGGCGGACGGCAGAGGCAAGGAAACAGCTCGACGAACTCGTCAGGATGGGAGTGGCAAGGGCGTCGCTCAGAGATTTCTACAAGAGGGCGAAGTGAATATGACAATATATAGAATTAAAAATACCCAATTAGCAGAAGCAGCCTCTACTTTAAATACTTCACGTATTCGCTTTCGAAGTTTGGTGTGAAGACTCCCTTTCCGATAGACGACAGTATCTCGTCCCTGCTCCAGAAACGGCCACCGTCGAGCTCATTTTCAGATGGACGTATTTCCTTGTCGTAAACAGTCTTGAACACATACACGTATTCCCTCTCGTATCTGCTCTCAAACACGTAGGCGTCGATCTTCTCGGCGCTGAAGTCTGCGATGGAAATCTCTTCACGGGTCTCCCTCTGGAGAGCCTCCTCCACACTCTCTCCATATCCTATGTGGCCCCCTACGGCAGTATCCCATCTGTCAGGCTGGATGTCTTTCCATGCCGGACGCTTTTGCAGATACAGGTTGCCGTGGGTGTCGAATACGTGGAGGTGTACGACGGGGTGGAGCAGCTTCGTGCCGCAATGTGCCATAGAACGGGTTGTCTTGCCCGTCACTCTGCCCTCTGCATCCACGAGAGGCAGCAGCTCGAAGGCGTTGTCCTTCTGTCTGCCCAGCTTGAAGGTGGCGACAAGGGCGTTGTAGTCGCTTCTGAGCCTGTCGGTAGACTCCACAGAGGGCCTGTCGTCGAACAGTCCCACAACGGCGCTTCCGCTTCCGCTCATGCAGGCATAGCAGGCACCCGCCTCGTAGAGCCTTTGCTTGATTTCGGCAAGGGTGGGGTGGAGCTTGAATATCGTTTCCTCAAAATCATTATACAATACGTCCTTCCACTCCCTTGGCGGAACGGAAGTCACAATATCCCGACAGTTTCTTTCCGGCTCATGAGGGCAGATGCCGGCGAAAGCCTCACGGGTGCTCACGGCGGTATCGGTCTTCACTATCACTATCCAGTGGTTGTCGAGAGGAATGTCGACGGGAGTCAGCTTCTCGCCGATGCCCGTGGCGTAGGCAGGTGTGGGGTTGATGAAGAAGGCGCAGTCGGCACCCAGACCCTTGGCTATGTCACGCATCTCCCTGTCTGTCAGGTTGAGAGAGAAGAGTTGGTTCAGTCCCTTTATCGTGAATGCGCAGTCTGCCGACCCTCCTCCCATACCGGCTTGTATCGGTATGTTTTTGGTGATTGTGATGTCGACACCCGTCAGAGTGTGTCTTCTTGCCATTTCGTCATACGCCTTCACTATTATGTTGTCTTCCGCCCTTCCGTCGATTACTATACCGTTTGTCTTCAGAGAGCATCCCGCAGGTTTCCCGTTTTTTTCAATAGTCAGTATATCTGCTATTGGCACGGGGCAGAACACGGTTTCCAGGTCGTGGTAGCCGTCGCTTCTTTTTCTTGTGATGTTCAGTCCCAAGTTTATCTTGGCACATGGAAAGAGTGTTATCTTATTCATATATATCCTCAATGCTGTATTGTCCGTTGTTGTCGTCTTCAGAAGAGCAGGGGTTGAAGTCTTCAGGTATGTCGAATGTCTCCTTTGGGTCGTATCCCAGGGTCTTGTCGGCAAACACCTTCTTCATGTAGTAAGCCCATATAGGCAGGGCCATGGTGGCTCCCTGTCCCATGCGCGTGGTGTCGAAATGGATGTCGCGGTCTTCTCCGCCCACCCAGCATCCGCTTACGAGCGACGGGGTGAAGCCCATGAACCATGCGTCGGCGTTCTTGTTCGTCGTACCGGTCTTTCCTCCCATCTGGCAGTCGATGTTGTATTTGTATCTCAGTCGTCCGCCAGTTCCGTGGTCGATTACCGACATCAGCATCTCCAGCATCTTGTATGCGCTCTCTTCGCTTATCACCTCGTTCATCCTCGGCTGGAAGTTGGTTATCACGTTGCCGTCGCTGTCTTCAATCTTCGACACGAATATCGGCGATGTGTGTATGCCGTGGTTGGCGAAGGTGGTGTATGCGCTCACCATCTCGCATACCGAAGCCTCGTTAGGTCCCAGACAGAGCACTAAAGAGGGGTATATGCCATAGGTGTTTATTCCGAAGTCGCGCAGTATTCGCAGGAAGTCCTGAGGGTTTATCCTGCTCATCAGCTCTGCCGACACCCAGTTGTTAGACATCGTGAGTGCCCATTTCAGCGTCACCATCTGTCCCATTCTGGCGTGGGAGCTGTTGCGTGGAGCCCAGTTGCCGAAGCGCTTTGGAGAGTTTCTCACCACGTCGCATGGCGACATGCCGTTAGACATCGACAGGGCGTAGAGGAATGGCTTGATGGTGGAACCCACCTGGCGTCGTCCCTGTGTCACCATGTCGTATTTGAAGTGGTTGAAGTCTATTCCTCCCACATACGCCTTCACGGCTCCCGTGCGTGGGTCCATGCTCATGAATCCGGCTCTGAGGAACGACTTCACGTAGCGTATGGAGTCCATAGGCGACATGATGGTGTCTATGTCGCCGCGATAGGTGAACACGGTCATCTCCGTGGGCTTCTGGAAAGCCTCTCTAATTTCCTCCTCCGTAGCTCCGTGGGCCTTCATCATCCTGTATCTGTCGCTCTGCCGCATCGAGCGGTCGAGTATCGCCTTCACCTCTGATGGCTTCAGGTTGGTGGTGAAGGGGGCGTTCTTCTTGAGTCTGTTCTCCTTCTTGAATTCAGGCTGGAGGAATCCTCCCACGTGTTTGCGCACAGCCTCTTCGGCATATTTCTGCATCCTGGAGTCGAGGGTGGTGAAGATTTTCAGACCGTCGGTATACACATTGTATGGTTCGCCGTTCTTCTTCACGTTCTTGTTGCACCATCCATACAGAGGGTCTGTCTCCCATGCCAGCGAGTCGATGCTGTATTGCACGAGGTTCCACGATGGGTATTTGCTCCTTTCCGGTTTCTTTGCCATCATGTATTGGCGCAGGAATTCGCGGAAATACGTTGCTATGCCGTCTTTGTGGTCGGAGCGCTTGAAGTTCAGGGCCAGCGGCTTCTCCGTAGCCATGAGGTATTCGCCGCGGGTTATCTTTCCAGCCTTGAGCATCTGTCCGAGCACTACGTTGCGTCTCTCTCGGCATCTGTCGGGATAGCGCACGGGGTTGAAGAACGAGGGGTTCTTGCAGAGTCCTATCAGTGTGGCGGCCTCTTCGAGCTTGAGGTCTTTTGGCTCCTTGCTGAAATACACGTTTGAGGCGTTCTTTATTCCCACGGCGTTGTGAAGGAAGTCGAAATAGTTGAGATACATGGTTATTATCTCCTCCTTGGTGTAGTATTTCTCCAGCTTTATGGCTATCACCCATTCTATGGGCTTCTGCAGCAGTCGTTCCGATGTGCTCTCTGCCGTGTTTGAATAGAGCTGCTTGGCGAGCTGCTGTGTGATTGTAGAGCCTCCTCCTGCGCTGGTCTGTCCCAACACACCTCTTTTAATAATAGCACGTCCGAGGGCTATGAAGTCTATTCCCGAATGTTCGTAGAAGCGTTCGTCCTCTGTAGCCACCAGTGCCTTTACGAGATATGGCGACAGGTTGTCGTAGTCTACATGTATTCTGTTCTCCTGGTTCATGTTGTAGGTTCCCATCAGCTTGTTGTCAGCCGTATACACCTGTGAGGCGTATTTGCTGATAGGGTTCTGAAGGTCTTCCACGTCGGGCATGTATCCGATCCATCCGTTCCATATCGCTATGAAGGCTATAAGGGACGCGAGAGTGACGCAGCCGAGCGCCGCCCACAGGAAATGTATCAATGCTCTTCTCATTTTCTTTTTTTCTTCGTTTTCTTGTCTTTTGTTTCAGATGGAGTATCATGCGCATATACGTCAGCCGTGTATTGATGTCATATCATGCGCATGCCAATTATGTTATATCCTTGCAAAGATAATGAAATTAAGCCAACGAGTTAAGAATAATCCCTCTTTTATGTCTTAAATGTAGTTATATTCGTCAAAAAACATAATTTTTCCACTCTTTGAAAGGTTAAATTAAAAATATTGTTTAACTTCGCAGTCGATAAATATAAACACAATTCATTTTATGGAAAAACATGATTTTGTAACCATTGCCGATTTGTCGAAAGAGAAAATAATGTATCTGATGAATATGGCACAGGCGTTCGAAATGCATCCTAACCGTGAGATTCTCAAAGGCAAGGTAGTAGCCACACTCTTCTTCGAGCCGTCCACCAGGACAAGGCTCAGCTTCGAGACGGCAGCCAACCGACTGGGAGCGCGTGTGATAGGATTTTCAGACGCCAAGGTTACGAGCGCTACCAAGGGCGAGACGCTGAAAGACACAATCCTCATGGTGTCTAACTATGCAGACGTCATCGTGATGCGCCACCATATCGAAGGCGCCGCCCAGTATGCCTCAGAAATAGCTCCCGTTCCTATCGTAAACGCAGGTGACGGCGCTCACCAGCATCCATCACAATGTCTGCTCGACCTGTATTCAATCTACAAGACACAGGGAACCCTCGAGAACCTGAACATATACCTCGTGGGCGACCTGAAATACGGACGTACCGTGCATTCTCTCATCATGGCGATGAGACATTTCAACCCTACGTTCCATTTCATAGCCCCAGAGGAGCTGGCGATGCCCGAGGAATACAAACTGTATTGCAGACAGCACGGAATAAAGTATATCGAGCACACAGACTTCAACGAAGACGTGATAGCAGGGGCTGACATCATATATATGACACGAGTGCAGAAGGAGCGCTTCTCAGACCTCATGGAGTATGAGAGAGTGAAAGACGTGTATATCCTGAAGAACGACATGCTCGGCAAGGCGAAAGAGAACATGAAGATCCTGCATCCGCTGCCGAGAGTGAACGAGATAGCATACGACGTGGACGAGAACCCACATGCATACTACATCCAGCAGGCACAGAACGGACTATATGCCAGAGAGGCGATACTCTGCGACGTGCTGGGCATAAGCCTCGAAGAAGTGGAGGCAGACACAACGATAATAAAATAAACAAAGTCTTATGATGAGCAAGAAAGAAAGACTCGTGGCCGCTATAGAGAACGGCACCGTCATCGACCATATACCGGCAGAGAAAACCTATGCCGTGGCAACGCTGCTGGGACTGCAGAAGCTTCAGACACCGGTTACCATAGGATACAACTACCCGTCGAAGAAACTCGGGAAAAAGGGTATCATAAAGATAGAAGACAAATTCTTCACCGACGAGGAAATCTCACGCCTCTCAGTGGTGGCGCCAAACGTGGTGCTCAACGTGATAAGAGACTACGAGGTGGTGGAGAAGAAGAAAGTGGTGACACCTGACACGCTGAAAGGTATCGTGAGATGCAACAACCCTAAATGCATCACAAACAATGAGCCGATGAACACCATCTTCCACGTGATTGACAAGAACAGCGGCATAATTAAATGTCACTACTGCGACAAGGAGCAGGTGATAAGCGAGGTGAAACTCGTTTGACCTGAAGGAAGGCCTTCTTCAACATGGATTTTACAGACAACTAATATTCATCTTAAATATTTGTACATATGAAAAGAGACCAAGAGATTTTCGATTTGATTGAGAGAGAACACCAGCGTCAGCTCAAGGGTATGGAACTTATCGCATCTGAAAACTTCGTCAGCGACGAGGTGATGCAGGCAATGGGTTCGTGGCTTACGAACAAATACGCTGAGGGTTACCCGGGAAAGAGATATTACGGCGGTTGCGAGGTCGTTGACGAAGTTGAAACACTCGCCATCGAGAGAGTCAAGAAACTCTTCGGAGCAGAGTATGCCAACGTGCAGCCTCACTCCGGAGCACAGGCTAACGCCGCCGTGATGCTGGCTGTATTGAAGCCCGGAGACACTTTCATGGGACTTAATCTCGCTCATGGCGGACACCTCTCACATGGTTCGGCAGTAAATACATCGGGAATACTCTACAATCCGATAGGCTATAACCTGAACAAGGAAACAGGTCGCGTGGACTACGACGAGATGGAGAAGCTCGCTCTCGAGCACAAGCCAAAGCTCATCATCGGAGGTGGTTCGGCATACAGCCGTGAGTGGGACTACAAGCGCATGAGAGAAATCGCCGACAAGGTGGGTGCCATCTTCATGGTTGACATGGCTCACCCGGCAGGACTCATCGCAGCAGGTCTGCTCGATAACCCTGTGAAATACGCTCATATCGTGACCTCTACAACTCATAAGACTCTTCGCGGACCTCGCGGAGGTATCATCCTGATGGGCAAGGACTTCGAAAACCCATGGGGCCTGACTACTCCAAAGGGAGTGGTGAAGATGATGAGCCAGCTGCTCAACAGCGCCGTCTTCCCAGGACAGCAGGGCGGTCCGCTGGAGCATGTCATCGCAGCAAAGGCAGTGGCATTCAACGAGGCATTGCAGCCTGAGTTCAAGGAGTGGGCTCTGCAGGTGAAGAAGAACGCAGCAAAGCTCGCCGAAGAGCTCATAAAGCGCGGATTCGCCATCGTGAGCGGCGGTACTGACAACCACAGCATGCTCGTAGACCTGCGCACAAAGTATCCTGACCTCACCGGCAAGGTGGCAGAGAAGGCTCTCGTGGCTGCCGACATCACCGTGAACAAGAACATGGTGCCGTTTGATACCCGCAGCGCATTCCAGACTTCCGGTATCCGTCTGGGAACTCCTGCCATCACCACACGTGGTGCAAAGGAAGACCTGATGGTGAAGATAGCCGAATTCATCGAGGAAGTGCTCAACGACCCTGAGAACGAAGCCGTGATAGCGTCTGTACGCCAGCGCGTTAACAACGTGATGAAGGATTATCCTTTGTTCGCATATTAATATACACACAACGGGTCATCAGACCCCTTGATTCTGTATTTGTGGATAAAAGATGAGGGGCATCCTTCGTCAGCTTAATCCATAGAGGATTACATCCGCAAGACACATAATAATAAAAAGACTATCTGTCTGGTTGTTGCCGGGCGGTTAGTCTTTTTTTCTTTATAGCTGTGTCAGAGGCATACCGTTCCAGCCCATTGCCAACTGTCTCTTTAGCTTGCCGAAGTAGCCTCTTTGTGTTGTCTTAACAACCTCCTTAGCCTGCTTATATTACCTCTTTATATTATGTGATGAACCACATTGTGTTACTCAAACCTATCGGTAATTAGGGCTTGCCTGTATTTCAGATTATCAGAAGAGAGGATTTTGTTTGGCATTCTCATCTCATCGTATTTCGTTTTGGCATTGTTTTTGTATAAACATGGTCAGAAAACAAACATTCAAAGTAAAAAGTTAAAAATTAAATATTATGACACAGAAAGGAAATATTGGAGTAACAACCGAGAACATCTTCCCGGTGATCAAGAAATTTCTCTATTCAGACCATGAGATATTCCTGCGTGAGATGGTGAGCAACGCCGTGGATGCTACTCAGAAATTAAAGACTCTCTCTGAGAGAGGCGAGTTCAAAGGAGAGATGGGCGACCTGACAGTTCGCGTGTCTCTCGATGCGGAGAAGGGAACGCTGACAATCAGTGACCGCGGTATCGGAATGACAGAAGAGGAGATTGACAAATATATCAACCAGATCGCATTCTCGGGAGTGACCGACTTCCTCGACAAATACAAGGACAACGCAAATGCCATCATCGGACACTTCGGATTGGGTTTCTACAGCTCTTTCATGGTGAGCAAAAAGGTGGAAATCGTGACACGAAGCTGGAAAGACGGTTCGAAAGCCGTGAAATGGAGCTGCGACGGAAGTCCGGAGTTTGAGATATCCGACGCTGAGAAGGAAGACCGCGGAACGGACATCATCCTCCACATCGACGACGACTGCAAGGAATTCCTCGAGAAAGGCCGTATACAGACGCTGCTCGACAAATACTGCAAGTTCCTGCCAGTACCAGTGGCATTCGGCAAGAAGACAGAATGGAAAGACGGCAAGCAGGTGGATACCGACGAGGACAACATCATCAACGACATGGAGCCGCTATGGACAAAGACACCAAGCACAATCTCTGACGAGCAGTATAAGGAGTTCTACCGCAAGCTATATCCGATGCAGGACGAACCTCTGTTCTGGATACACCTCAACGTGGATTATCCGTTCAATCTCACGGGTATACTCTATTTCCCGAAGATAAAGTCGAACATCGACCTGCAGCGCAACAAGATACAGCTATACTGCAACCAGGTGTTCGTGACAGACCAGGTGGAAGGCATCGTGCCGGAATTCCTCACCTTGCTACATGGAGTGATCGACTCTCCGGACATCCCGCTCAACGTGAGCCGCAGCTATCTGCAGAGCGACCGCGACGTGAAGAAGATCTCGACATACATCACAAAGAAGGTGGCTGACCGACTGAACGGAATCTTCAAGGATGACCGCAAGGACTTCGAGAAAAAATGGGACGACCTGAAGCTCTTCATCAACTATGGAATGCTCTCGCAGCCGGACTTCTACGACCGCGCCAAGGACTTCACACTGCTCAAGGACGTAGACGGCAAATACTTCACGACAGAAGAATACAAGACGCTCATCAAGGACGCACAGACCGACAAGGACGGCACACTCATCTATCTCTATGCCACCGACAAGGACGAACAGTATTCATACATAGAGGCTGCCAAGGCAAAGGGCTACAGCGTGTTGCTGCTTGACGGACAACTCGACACGCCATGCGTGAACATGTTTGAGCAGAAATGGGAGAAGTCGCGCTTCACACGTGTAGACAGCGACATCGTGGAGAGACTCATCGTGAAGGAAGACCTCAAGAAGACTGACCTGACGCAGGAGCAGACTGACATTCTGTCAGCTACCTTCCGCACCCAGCTGCCACATCTCGACCATATCGAGTTCAACGTGGAGACTGGTGCCCTGGGAGAGAACGCACAGCCGGTAGTGATAACCCAGAACGAGTATATGCGCAGAATGAAGGACATAAGCAAATTCCAGAGCGGAATGAACTTCTATGCCCAGATGCCAGACGCCTACAGCATCGTGCTCAACACCGACCACAGACTCGTGAAGGCGGTGCTCGAAAAGAGCGAGAAGGAATGTGAAGAGGAGCTCAAACCTGTAGTGGCAGAGATAAAGGGACTCCAGGCACGTTTCGCAGCTCTCGGCGAGGCTCGCAAGGCAAAGAAGCCGGAAGAGGTGACACAGGAGGAGAAAGACGACATGACGGCTACTGAAAAGAAACTCAGCGATGAGCGCACAAAGAAGGAGCAGATTGTGGCAGCACACGCAAAAGACAATAAGGTGGTACACCAGCTCATCGACCTGGCTTTGCTGCAGAACGGAATGCTAAAGGGCGAGGCGCTTGACTCCTTCATCAAGAGATCGGTAGAGATAATCTGATGATGACGACTCCTTCATCAAGAGATCTGTAGAGAGATTTCCTGATGATGAGATAACAGATATGACCGGGAATTTCAAGCCCCGGATATATAACCGGATGACGGGCAATCAAGGAATTAGAACTTGGTTGCCCGTCTTTTTCCGTTTTGCCCTGACAGAGGTTTCTGATCCTAATTTGTCATTAGGGTCTTGATTGGGATTTTTATGCCTATCTTTTATATGGCCTCGTCTGGGATTTTTATGCCGGTCATTTATTAGGGCTTGCCGTGATTTTGAATACTTAATGTCTGGCGAAAGTTGATAATTGTCAAGTATAAACACCGATATTTGTTAACGACATAGAAAAAGGAACAGAAAATTAACTTTTATCCATTGCCAAATGCTAAATATAGGATATATTTGCGGCATGAAGAAAAAAACGATATGGTTGATTGCTGGCGTGATGGGATTTTCATTCCTCGCTCTGCTTTTCCTTCAGCTCACATACATGGATGCCATGATAAAGATGAAGAAGGAGCAGCTCGACGAGTCGGTGAACAAAGCCCTCTATCAGGCAGCCCGGAATCTGGAACTCAACGAAACCCTGAAGTATCTGGAAAAGGAGGTGAACGAAACGGAGAGGCGCGCATATAAGAGCGACTCCGTGGGGACACGCTCCGGACATCCGGACGGTACCGTGCAGCACAGCCACCAATATGCCGTGGCAGACAAGAACGGAAACGTGTATTCATCGTTCGAGCTCAAGACCATAACGATGAGACCCGCCTCGATGCCGAAGGCGATGATACTGAGAAGCGACAAGAACTCCATCTCGGAAGCCACGAAATCCATGAGGGAGATAATAAAAAACAGATATGTCTATCAGAAGGCTTTGCTCGACGAGGTGGTATACAATATCTTATACATGGCTTCAGACAAGCCTCTGAAAGAGAGGGTTAACTTCAAACTGCTCGACCAGGACTTGAAGACGGAGCTGATGAACAACGGAGTGAGCATCCCGTATCATTTCACGGTTTCAACGCAGGACGGAAGAGAGCAATACAGATGTCCCGACTATAGCGACGAGGGAGAGGAATACAGCTACTCTCAGACACTATTCAGAAACGACCCGCTCAACAAGTCGGGCATCGTGAGGATACATTTCCCCGACATGGACAACTACATCTTCAGCAGCGTGAAGTTCATGATACCGTCGATAGCATTCACCATAGTGCTTCTCATCACATTCATATTCACCATCGTGGTGATATTCAGACAGAAGAGGTATACGGAGATAAAGAACGACTTCATAAACAACATGACCCATGAGCTGAAAACGCCTATCAGCAGCATTTCGCTCGCGGCACAGATGCTATCTGACGATACCGTGACGAAGAGCCCGGTGATGATGAAACATCTGGGAGGAGTGATAAACGACGAGTCGAAGAGACTGAGATTCCTCGTGGAGAAAGTGCTGCAGATGTCGATGTTCGACCGCAAGAAGGCGATTTTCAAGAAGAAAGAACTCGATCTGAATGACCTGGCAGAGAATGTGGCAAACACGTTCACATTGCGTGTGGAGCATACGGGCGGACACATACAGACACAGCTCAACGCAAAAGAGCCGACGATATATGTGGACGAGATGCATTTCACCAACGTGATATTCAATCTGCTCGACAACGCCGTGAAATACAAGCATCCGGACCGACCAGTGGAGCTGATGATAAAATCATGGAACGAGGGCGGTAGGCTGTATCTCTCCGTGAAAGACAACGGCATAGGACTCAAGAAGGAGAACCTGAAGAAGATATTCGAGAAGTTCTACAGAGTGCATACGGGAAATGTGCATGACGTGAAAGGTTTCGGACTCGGACTTGCATACGTGAAGAAAATCGTAGAACTCCACAAGGGAGAGATTCACGTGGAGAGCGAAAGGGGAAAAGGAACCACGTTCATCATCTCGCTGCCCGAGATAAAAAGCGGAAAACAGACAGGAGCCGACGAGTGATCAACACTATTGCAGTATACCCCTGCAACATCGGACAGACAATGTAGAAACGGATTCTGAAAAAGGAAACGGATTCTGAAACAAGTGAAACACTAATATTCAACAAAAAGAATACTAATATAAAAATATATGATTATGGACGACAAGCTTAAGATTTTGCTTTGCGAGGACGATGAGAACCTCGGAATGTTGCTTCGTGAATATCTGCAGGCCAAAGGCTATGCAGCAGAACTCTGCCCCGACGGGGAGGCTGGCTACAAGGCTTTCATGAAGACAAAGTTTGACATCTGCGTTCTCGACGTGATGATGCCAAAGAAAGACGGATTCACACTGGCACAGGAAATCAGACAGGGCAGCCCGGACATGCCTATCATCTTCCTCACAGCCAAGACGCTGAAGGAGGATATACTGGAGGGTTTCAAGATTGGTGCCGACGACTATATCACGAAGCCTTTCTCAATGGAGGAACTGGTGTTCCGTATTGAGGCTATACTCAGACGCGTTCGTGGAAAGAAGAACAAGGAGAACACGCTGTATCATATCGGCAGATTCACCTTCGACACACAGAAGCAGCTGCTCACCATCGGCGAGAAGCAGACCAAGCTCACCACGAAAGAGAATGAGCTGCTCGCTCTGCTCTGCAGCCACGCCAATGAGATTCTGCAGCGTGACTTCGCCCTGAAGACTATCTGGATTGACGACAACTATTTCAACGCCCGCTCGATGGACGTATACATCACAAAGCTGCGCAAGCATCTGAAGGATGACGACCAGATTGAAATCATAAACATCCACGGCAAGGGCTATAAGCTCATCACTCCGGAAGAGGAGTAATTTCTCTCGTAGGTGCAAATAATTACGGGTAGCCTAAGTATTCTGTCTGACTTATCGGCCATGAATGCTTTGACTACCCGTCTTTTTTATTTGTGCAAGACTATTTGTCTTGTTTGGAATCTTTGTTAGTTTTATTGGCAGAAGGCTTTCTCCTGCGTTTGTGTGGTTTCTTGTTGTTTGTCACCGGTGCATTGGATTTGTTTGTTTCCAGTATTTGAGAATTTTCAGGAGCATTGGTCACAATGGTTTCCTTGGTTCTGTTGCTTTTCCTTTTGTCTGAATTCCTTCCGCCGCCTTTGCCTTTGGGAGCATCATTACGCTTGACGTTGTTCCTTCCTCTTTGACCATTATTTCTTCCTCTTGTCTTGCTGCCTCGACCGTTTCTTGCCGGACGGTTCATCTTCTTGTATTCCGGTCCCTTGCCGATATAGTCGGGCAGAGGGAGTTTCTCTATCGTGCGACCGAGGAATTCTTCAATCCTCATGAAGTCGCCCACTTCAAGACCGCGCACGAGCGTTATCGCCTTGCCGTCGCGGTTTGCCCTTGCCGTGCGTCCCACTCGGTGTACGTAGTCTTCCACATCGCGTGGCACGTCGAAATTTATGACCATTGATATGTCGTCGATGTCGATGCCTCGAGCCACGATGTCGGTAGCCACGAGCACGTCGGTCTGTCCGCTCTTGAAACGGTACATCACTTCGTCACGCTGCGCCTGTTCGAGGTCTGAATGCATCTCGCAGCTGTTTATGCCCAGACGAAGCAGTTCGCGGTTTATCTCCTTCACTTTCAGTTTGCTGCTTGAGAAGATGATTATCCTCTGCTGCTCTTCGTTCTTGAATATCTCCTGCAGCATCTTTATCTTCTGGTTCTCATGACACACGTATGCTGCCTGATGAATCTTTTCTGCCGGTTTGCTTACCGCCAGCTTCACCACGGTAGGGTTCTTGAGGAGCGTTTTCGCCAGCTGCTCTATCTTTGGCGGCATAGTGGCAGAATACATGATGGTCTGGCAGTCGTCTGGCAGCAGCTTGGCGATGTTCATGATGTCTTCAGAGAAGCCCATGTCGAGCATTCTGTCAGCCTCGTCGAGCACGAAGAATGCGCAGCGGCTGAGGTCTATGTTTCCCATCGTGATGTGGCTTATGAGTCGTCCTGGAGTTGCTATTATCACGTCGGCCCCGAGCTTCATTCCTTTAGCCTCCTGGTAGTAGCGGTTGCCGTCGTTGCCTCCGTATACGGCAACGCTGTTCACTTCGCTCATATAATACGAGAAGCCTTGCATAGCCTGGTCTATCTGTTGTGCCAGCTCTCGCGTAGGACTCATGATGACGCAGTTTATGGCATCCTTGGGGAACCCTCCGTCGTCGAGCATGCTGAGGATAGGGAGCAGGTAGGCTGCCGTCTTTCCCGTGCCTGTCTGTGCCACGCCCAGCAGGTCGTGTCCGTCGAGGATGGGTGGTATACATTGTTCCTGTACGGGTGTGCAGGTGGTGAAGTTCATATCGTCGAGAGCGTCAAGAGTGTTGTCGCTCAAATCCAAATCGTAGAAATCCATATCGTTGTTATTCTAAAAACGTTTCTTTATTGTTATCAGTTATATGCTTTCGCTTTTTGTTATCAGTTATATGCTATCGCTTTTTTTGTTGTCTGTTGGAGGCTTTTGCTTTTTATTGTTATCAGTTAGGTGCCTTGCGGTAGCAGAAGTATGCCACCACGGCGAATATGATGTTCGGTATCCATGCCGCGAGCATAGGCGGTGTGTCTGCCTGTATGGCGAATGTTGCCGATACTGTCTGAAGCATGATGTAGCCGAAGCTCAGAGCCAGTCCGATTCCCAGATACATTCCCATTCCGCCTTTTCTCTTGCGTGAGGATAGCGAGAGTCCGATGGTGGTGAGGATGAATGAGGCAAAGGAGGTGGCTATGCGCTTGTGGTATTCCACTTCGTATTGCACTACGTTGCTTGATCCTCTGTCTATCTGCTTGCTGATGTATTCCTTCAGCTGAGGGCTGGTGAATGTTTCCTGCTGGCCTTTGGAGAACACGAGGTCAGTCGGCTCCATCATTATCACGGAGTCTCGCTGCATTCCGTTGGTTATCTTTTCGCGCATTCCCTGCAGTTTGCGCAGCCGCCAGTTGGTGAGTTTCCAATGGTATTTGCTGTCGGAGATTGTGTCGTATTGTATTTCGCTGGCTGTTAGATGGCTCACGAGCTTTTTGTTCTCGAATTTGTCTAGGCAGAATCCGTAGCCTTTTTTCAGTTCGTTGTCGTAATGCTGTATGTAGGCTATGACGCCTCTGCCCACCTGCAGCTGCACGTTGTCGGCCGACGTGTTCTTCTTCTTGTTCTTATACATCGTCTCGAAATTCTGCCTCACGATGGTGCCTTTGGGGATGATGTAGGAACCGAGATAGAATGTGAGGACCGAGATTATCAAAGCCGAAATCATATATGGCCTCATCAGTCGCTTGAAGCTTACTCCTGCTGCCAGCATTGATATTATCTCTGAGTTGCCTGCCAGTTTGGAGGTGAAGAAGATTACGGCTATGAATACGAAGAGCGGACTGAAGAGGTTTGCGAAATATGGCACGAAGTTCATGTAGTAGTCGAAGACTATCGCCTTGAGGGGTGCATGATACTGTGCGAACTTTGCCAGATTCTCGTTGATGTCGAAGACTATCGAGATGGATATGATGAGAAGTATGGAATAAATGTATGTTCCTATGAACTTCTTTATTATATACCAGTCGAGAATCTTGATGTAGCGGCTTGGGTTGATGAAGCGGAGCCACCTCATGTGCTCTCCCAGCCACTTTAGACGGGAGGTGAGAGGATGGTCCGTTTTCTGCATGCGCTGCTTGAATCTGGTAGCCAAAGATTTGATGCTCATTTGCTTTTTCTTTTACATTTGTTTTTTTTACGCGTCTTCCTTGTCGTTTATAAGTGCGTCTTGCCAGACCGCCTTTATACGCGTCTTCCCAGATTGTCTATTACTGAGCGCTTCCATGCCACGAAGTCGCCCTGCTCGATATGGTGTCTGGCATCGGTAACGAGGCGCAGATAGAAGCTCAGGTTGTGTATGCTTGCGATTTGCATAGCCAGCAGCTCCTGGGCTTTGAAGAGGTGGTGCAGATAGGCTTTGGAGTGAAGTCTGTCGATGTCGCAGCCGTCGGGGTCGATGGGGGAGAAGTCGTTTTCCCATTTCTTGTTGCGCATGTTCATTGTGCCGTCGTAGGTGAAGAGCATGGCGTTGCGGCCGTTTCGTGTCGGCATCACGCAGTCGAACATGTCCACACCTCTTTCTATCGCCTCGAGGATGTTCTGAGGTGTGCCCACGCCCATAAGATATCTCGGCTTGTCTTTCGGCAGTATCTCGTTCACGGTCTCTATCATCTCATACATCACTTCTGTGGGTTCTCCCACGGCGAGTCCGCCGATGGCATTGCCGTCGGCTCCCTTGTCGGCAACATGCTTCGCTGCTTCGCGGCGCAGGTCCTTGAAGGTGCAGCCCTGCACGATTGGGAACAGAGACTGTTCGTAGCCGTAGAGAGGCTCGGTCTCGTTGAAGCGTTTCACGCATCTGTCGAGCCAGCGTTGGGTCAGTCCGAGACTCTTCTTGGCATATTGGTAGTCGCTCTCGCCCGGAGGGCATTCGTCGAATGCCATCATAATGTCGGCTCCGATTATCCTTTCGGTGTCCATCACGTTTTCAGGGGTGAAGAAATGTTTCGATCCGTCGATATGTGAACGGAACTCGCAGCCTTCTTCTTTCAGTTTTCTGATTCCCGTGAGGGAGAACACCTGGAATCCTCCGCTGTCTGTGAGTATGGGGCGGTCCCAGGTGTTGAATTTGTGTAGTCCGCCTGCCTTTTGCAGCGTGTCGAGTCCTGGTCGAAGATAGAGGTGGTAAGTGTTGCCGAGTATTATCTGTGCCTTTACCTGCTCTCTGAGTTCGCTGAAATGGAGTCCTTTCACGCTGCCGCATGTACCTACAGGCATGAAGATGGGTGTCTTTATCTTGCCGTGGGCAGTGGTAATCGTTCCGGTGCGTGCGTCGCTTGCTGGATCGGTATGTTCTAATTCGAATGTCATTTTCTTTTTGATATTCTTTCTGTTGCTGTTGTTGTATTATTCATGTTAGGGAAAGGCGGTTGTGGATGCTTGTTTCATTTGTCGGTCTTTCCCTTTTCTTCTATCGTGAATTTCGTCGGGTTGTCCACGAGTTCGTCTGTCAGGGCGAAGTCCCACACGTCGAGCACGTTCTCCACATAGTGGAATGAAAGTCCTTTCAGATACATGTCGGGTATTTCTTCGATGTCTTTCCTGTTTTCCCTGCACATCACGATATCTGTTATGCCTGCTCTTTTGGCTGCCAGTATTTTCTCCTTTATTCCTCCAACGGGAAGCACCTTGCCGCGCAGCGTTATTTCTCCTGTCATGGCAGTGTTCTTTCTCACCTTGCGTTGTGTGAGGGCTGAGGCGATGGATGTGGCTATCGTTATGCCGGCAGAAGGGCCGTCTTTTGGAGTCGCTCCTTCCGGCACGTGGATGTGTATGTTCCAGTTGTCGAAGATGCGGTAGTCTATTCCGAGCACGTCGGAGTGTGACTTCACGTATTCAAGTGCGAGCATAGCCGACTCTTTCATTACGTCGCCAAGGTTGCCGGTAAGCGTGAGCTTGTTGCCGTTGCCTTTGCTGAGGCTTGTCTCGATGAAGAGGATTTCTCCTCCCACGCTGGTCCATGCCAGTCCGGTTACCACTCCCGCATAGTCGTTGCCTTGGTATATGTCGCGATAGAAAGGCGGTTTGCCGAGCAGGGATTCTATCTCCTTCGGCGTGATGCGCGAGAACGGGAGTTCTCCCTTGCTTGCTTTCATGAATGCGAGTTTGCGAAGCGCCTTGTTTATCTGGATTTCGAGTTGGCGCACTCCGCTCTCTCGCGTATACTGTTCGATGATCTTTTCTGTGGCCTGCTTGGTGAACGAGAGGCGCTGGTCGCCAAGACCGGTGTTGTCTTTCTCTTTGGGTATGAGGTGGCGCTTGGCTATCTCTTCTTTTTCCTCTGTGATATAGCCGCTTACCTCGATTGTCTCCATGCGGTCGAGCAGAGGGCGCGGGATGGTGTTCAGGTCGTTTGCAGTAGCGATGAACAGTACTTTCGACAGGTCGTAGTCCACATCGAGGTAGTTGTCATGGAAAGCGTTGTTCTGTTCTGGGTCGAGTACTTCGAGAAGAGCCGACGAGGGATCGCCGTTCACGGTGTTCTGTGTTATCTTGTCGATTTCGTCGAGGATGAAAACAGGGTTGGAAGCTCCTGCCTTCTGGATGTTCTTGATGATTCTTCCTGGCATCGCACCAATGTATGTGCGGCGATGACCGCGGATTTCCGACTCGTCGTGAAGACCTCCAAGCGACACCCTGACGTATTTTCTGCCCATTGCCTTGGCGATGCTCTTGCCAAGACTTGTCTTGCCCACTCCTGGAGGACCGTAGAGGCAGAGGATTGGCGACTTGAAATCTCCTCGCAGACTCAATACGGCGATGTATTCCAGGATGCGTTCCTTCACTTTTTCCATCCCGTAGTGGTCGGTATCAAGAACTTTCCTTGCCCTGTTCAGGTCAAGGTCGTCGATGGTGTATTCGTTCCAGGGAAGTGAGACGAGAGTCTGCAGATATGTAAGCTGCACGCTGTATTCCGGGCTCTGCGGGTTGAGCAGGTCGAGTTTGTCGAGTTCCTTCTTGAAGACCTTCTCCACGTCGTCGTTCCATGCTTTCTTTTGGGCTTTGTCGAGCAGTTCCTTGCGTTCTGGCTGCCCGTCTTCGTTTCCGAGTTCTTCCTTAATGTTCTTGATCTGCTGCTTGAGGAAATATTCGCGTTGCTGTTCGTCGAGGTCTTCTCGGGTTTTAGAACGTATGTTCTGCTTGAGCTCCAGGAGCTGAAGCTCACGGTTTATTATCTTGAGCATGGCGAACACCCTGTCTTTGATTGAGTCCAGATAGATGAGCTCTGCCTTTTCCTCGATGGAGAAGGGCAGGGTGGCGCAGATCACGTTTGTGAGGAGATATCTGTTAGAGATATTCTTCATGGCGAAGGATGCTTCATCCGGGATGTCGTCATTGCCCATGATGAACTGTATGCTCTTCTTCTGCAGGTCTTCCACCGCAGTAGCGTATTCCTTGTCGCCCTCGTCGGCCATTGTCTCAGAGGCTTGGCTGGCATGGCCTTTGAGATATGGGCGCCGCTTGGTGATGTCGTCCAGACGGCATCTGCCGAGTCCCTGTATGATTGCCGTGCTGTTGCCGCCACCTCCAGGGAATTCAAGCACCTTTATGAGTTTGCCGTAAACTCCATATTCATAAAGATCGTTTGCCGTAGGACTTTCCTGCTCCATGTCTTTCTGGCAGAAAACGGCGAAGATCTGATTGCCTTTCTTCTTGCTGCCTACGGCTTTGATGAGTTTCTTGCTCGTTTCCCTGCCCACCAGTATGGGGGAAACGACACCAGGAAACATCATGAGGTTGCGTGTTGCCAATATAGGTATTTCTCCTTCGGGGTGATCCTTGAACAATTCTTTGATGTCACCATCGAAATCTGCTATCATTGAAATACCATTTCCTATTTTTGCATTCATATAAGTTATTGTCGGTCTCTATTTTAAATAATTTTGAAAATCTGTATCTGTAATTTTGGAAATCCGTCTCTTTATTTATATAATAAGAGGTGCAAAGGTAGTCATTTTTCTTCATTTATATTGTGTGTAAAACCATAAATGCTGAAAACATAAATTATATTAATGCTTTTATAAGTCGTTTTTAATCTTTTTTCTTAAATTTGCATTGGATTGAAATAGAAATAACTGTCTTTTATATTGCTGATGTCAAATAATTATTTCCAGTTCAAGAAGTTTGTCGTCCGCCAGGACTTATGTGCCATGAAGGTCGGCACAGACGGCACGCTGCTGGGCTCATGGGCTCGTGGCGGCAGGAAAATACTGGATATCGGTACAGGCACGGGGCTTCTGGCGCTGATGATGGCGCAGCGGTTTGAAGATGCTGAACTGTGTGCAGTGGAGATAGACCGCGACGCTCATCTTCAGGCAATGGACAACGTGGAGAACTCGCCTTTCAACGGGAGGATAAAGCTCTTCAACCAGTCTATACAGGATTTCAGCACGGAGTATGCGGATGAGAAATTCGACTCGATAGTATGCAATCCCCCCTTTTATGTCAATTCATTGGGATGTCCCGACGACAAGCGCCATATAGCCCGGCATTCATCATCGCTCCCTTTTGATGTGTTGTTGAGGTCGGTGAAGAATCTGCTTTCAGATGAAGGACGCTTGTCTGTGGTAATCCCTACCGACAGCCATCCCTCTTTTGATGCTGAGGCCCGGATGTCGGGATTCAGATGCTCTCGCTTGTGCCGGATCAGGACCGTGGAAAGGAAGCCCCCCAAGAGGATGCTGCTGGAATATGTCTTGCATGGTGGGATAGAAATGCAGCACGAGGAGCATTGCCTGCAGGATAACGACGGCAGAAGGTCGGAATGGTATTCTGATATTACATCAGAATTCTATGTGCGTTGATACTGTTCCAACATTTCAGATGCCTCCAATCATGCTGATTTCTTCGTTTTGTTTTGTTTTTTTGGAAAAAATAATTAAGTTTGCAAAAGTTATATATCGGACACAAGATTATATCGTAGGGACAAGAAATTGAAGTTAGCAACAGAAATCTAAAATTGAAAATATATGAATAATAACCATCTTGTAATAATGGCCGGTGGAGTGGGCAGCCGCTTCTGGCCGATGAGTACAGCAGAATGTCCTAAGCAGTTCATCGACGTCCTCGGAGTGGGACGTTCTTTGTTGCAGTTGACATACGACCGTTTCGAAACAATCTGTCCGCCAGAGAATGTCTGGGTGGTGACAAATAAGAATTATGCAGAAATAGTGAAACAGCAATTGCCGGAAATACCGGCAAAGAATATCTTGTGTGAACCATGCCGCCGGAATACGGCACCATGTATCGCATACGTAAGCTGGAGAATCAAATCAGCTAATCCTGATGCCAATGTAGTTGTCACTCCGAGTGACCATGTTGTGATGGATGTTCCTGAATTCAAGAGAGTTGTGGGCAATTGCCTGAAATTCACGGCCGAGACGGATTCCATTGTCACTTTGGGAATGAAGGCGACACGTCCGGAGACTGGCTACGGATATATTCAGGCTGATCTGACCTGCTGTTCGCCACGCAACAAGGAAATCTACAGAGTTGATTCTTTCAAGGAAAAGCCTAATTTGGAAACAGCTCAGAAATATATTGCCGAGAGCAGATATTTCTGGAATGCAGGTATCTTCATCTGGAGCGTGAGGACCGTTGTCAACGCATTCAGGATTTACCAGCCTTCATTGGCAAATATATTTGAGAGTATCGCAGACGTGTACGGAACGGAAAATGAGCAGAAGGTGATTGACGAGAGATTCCCGGAGTGTGAAAACATTTCTGTTGACTATGCTATAATGGAGAAGGCTGAAGAGATTTTCGTATGTCCTGCAAGTTTCGGATGGAGCGACCTGGGGACATGGGGCTCTCTCTGGACTCAGACCAAGCATGACCTGATGGGCAACTCATTGATAGGCAATGGCATTTCCACTTTTGAAACTCGTAATTGCATTATCCATACCACAGAGAACAAGCAGGTTGTGGTTCAAGGTCTGGATGGTTATATCGTTGCGGAGAAGGATGGAAGATTGCTGATATGCAAACTCTCTGAAGAGCAAAGGATAAAACAATTCTCAGGACAGAACTGATCTGTTGTGATGATAATCCCCAAATCGGTCATCAGAACGTTTGATTGTCACTAATGACCGATTTGTAATAATCTGTACCAGTATCCGTTTGGCAAGTTTATGGACGAAGGGTTGAGAGTGTGAGAGTAGGGATGTAAAAACAGGACTACTCTTGCCTAATGCCATTTCTATACTGTATGCAGAATAAAAACAGGGTGTGTAATTCTTGATGAATCAACACACCCTGTTTCTATTTCATTTATAATCCGTTGTCTTTACGTTAGTTTCTTAATCCCGAAACGGTCATTAGACCGTTAAATGGTAGTCTTTTATAACTGTTTGTGCGGTCTTTTGCTTCTCCTAATGACCGATTTTCTTATAGAAACAATCTTGCAGTCTGGTAGACCAATGCAGAAATACACCATGCCGTAGCCGTGGTATATACGGCTGTGAATATAGCCCATTTCCATTTTCCCGACTCGTTCTTTATCGCTACTATCGTAGCCAGGCACGGGAAATACAACAGGACAAACAGCAGATAACAGAATGCTATCAATGGAGTCACCCCGTCTGCCGACATCTTACGGTATAGATTGCTGTATTTTGCCGTGTCCTGGGCTTCATCATCGGCTACTGTCTCATCGCCAGCGTAGAGTACGCCCATCGTGGAAGCCACGATCTCCTTGGCTCCTACACCGGAAATGAGTCCTATTGACAGTTTCCAGTCAAATCCCTGAGGCTTGAACACGGGCTCTACCACTTTTCCTATACTGCCGATATAGCTCTGCTCAAGCTGCTCCTGCTGGTTCAACTTGTCATTATGCGGGAAATAACCCAATGCCCACACTATTATACTGGCAACAAGGATGATGCCTCCCATCTTTTTCAGATATTGTTTTCCTTTCTCCCAGGTATGGCGCAAGATTGCCTTTGAAGTAGGGAAACGGTAAGGCGGAAGTTCCATCACGAATGGAACGTCCTCGCTCTTCACCAGCCAGCGACTGAACACCTTGCTCATGATTACCGCCACGGCAATGCCTATCACATAGAGAGAAATCATTATCGCGCTGCGGTATTTCAGTGCGAAGAACGTGCTCGTTATCATAATGTATATAGGCAATCTGGCAGAACAGCTCATGAACGGCAATATGAGCATCGTGATGAGGCGGCTCCTGCGGCTTTCGATGGTTCTCGTAGCCATCACGGCAGGCACATTGCATCCGAAGCCCATTATCAGAGGAATGAATGATTTTCCATGTAGCCCCATCTTGTGCATGAGCTTGTCCATGATGAAGGCTGCCCTGGCCATATATCCGCTGTCTTCCATGAATGAAATGAAGGCATAGAGGATGAGTATCTGTGGAAGGAATACTATAACCGAGCCTACACCTCCGATAATGCCGTCTACGAGCATTGCCTTCAGAGGGCCGTCAGACATCGTGTCGCTTATACACCCTCCTAATGCGCCAATCATACTGTCTATCCAGTCCATCGGATATTGTCCTAAGGAGAATGTCACCTGGAACATTATGTACAGAAGCAGGAAGAACAATGGAAAACCAAGATATTTGTTTGTTATGAGCTTATCCAGAGCATGCGTGGTCTGGTAAGTGTCCTCGATGTTTCCTTCCTGATATTCAGCCTCCTTGAGCGCACCATGTATGAAGCCGTATTTCGCGTTCATAATGGCTGTTTCGCTGTCCTCCTTGCACTCTTCCTTTATCCTTACCGCTTCTTTGTCGCGTAGTTTCAGAATCTCATTACCGTTGGGCAGTGTCTTGATAAACTCTTCAGCATGGCTGTCGTTTTCGAGCAACTTGATGGAAAGATAACGAGTGGAGTATTTGTATCGTATCTGCTCGTCTTCCTGTATGAGCTGCTTCACACGGTCAATTCCCTCTTCTATGTCTTTGCCATGATTTATGTGTATGTGTCTGAAGGTGGAATCCTGCCCCTCATACATGTCTATTATGGTCTGGAACAATTCGTCTATACCCCTTCCTGTTCTGAACACGGTAGGAATCATAGGTACTCCCAGGAGATGGCCCAGAACCTTATAGTTGAGCTTGTCGCCCCTTTCCTCAAATTCATCAAACATGTTGAGCGCGCAGACAATCCTTTGGTTCATGTCCACGAGTTGCGTTGTCAGGTAGAGGTTTCTCTCAATATTGCTTGAGTCGATTACATTGATGATAACGTCAGGCGTCTTGTCGATTATCTCGCGCCTCACGTATAGTTCTTCTGGGCTGTAGGCTGAGAGAGAGTATGTGCCGGGAAGGTCGATGAGGTTGAAGTTATAGCCTTTGTATTCAGCACGTCCTTCTTTGGCGTCTACGGTAACTCCTGAATAGTTGCCCACTCTTTCATGGGCTCCCGAAGCATAGTTGAAGAATGAGGTCTTGCCGCAATTCGGATTGCCCACAAGAGCTACATTGATGATTCTTCGTTTCTTTAGCGCTTCTTCGTGTAGATTGTTGAATTCCGTGTCTTGTTCGCTATTTGAAGCCACGGAGATTCCGTTTTCTTCTGTGGTGTCAGGATTGGCGATGTCTTTGTTTCTCGCTTCGCTCTCTGTGATGATTTCTATCATTGAGGCTTCGGTATGGCGCAAAGACACCTCATATCCCATTATCTTGTATTTAACGGGGTCGTGAAGAGGGGCATTCAGAAGAACCTCTACTTCTTGTCCTTTGATGAAACCCATCTCAACGATTCTCTTGCGAAAACCTCCGTGGCCCAACACCTTTACAATGACGCCTTTCTGTCCGGTGCTTAATTCTGATAATTTCATGATTCTGCTACTGTTACGATAATCCTGTTCGGTGGATTATTTCAATAATGCAAAGGTATAAAAAAAATGGTACAAGTTTTATATGCATAGATTAAAATACCTAATAATCGGTACTGCTTGAGCTATATCATACAAGACTTCACATTTCTGAGGCGCGTTAATCTTTGTTGAAGTATTGCTCAAGCTCATTCCTTGTATTTTCGTCATTCTCAGTTATGTAGCGTATGATTCTGCCGTGTTCCATCAATACGATTTTGTTTGATATGTCTACGGTATGCATCAGATTGTGACTACTTATTAATATTGATGCTCCGGTTTCCTTGTTATAGTCAACTAGCAGCTTCTTCAGGATGTTCTGGCTCGTAGGGTCAAGGAAATTGAACGGTTCGTCAAGAATTACAAGCTGGGGAGAATGTATGAGTGATGATATTATTCCGATTTTCTGTTTGTTTCCGGCAGACATGCTCCTTATCAATTTGTTTTGTCCTATGATTTCTCCATTCATGAAAGCGTCGAAACGTTGCAGATGTTCCGACAGTTCTTCTTTTGTTATGTTGCTTATTTTTGCTATGAATTCAAAATATTCTTCAGGAGAAAGATAGTCTATCAAGAAACTTTCATCAATGAATGCTCCTGTATATTTTTTCCATTCTTCATCCACATTGACGTTGGTGCCGTATGTCGATCCGTCTTTCATCCTGAATGTCAGGTGTACTTCACCTTCATCGGGTTTCAGCAAATCGAGCATCAAGCGGAATAGGGTGGTCTTGCCTGCTCCGTTGTTGCCGACAACGCCTAATAACGTATTGTCAGGGATTTCCAATGAGTCTATGTCTACTGCAACTTTGGTTGAAAATGATTTTTTCAGTTTATGAATCTGGATTTCCATAATCAGTCATTTATGGTTTTAGAATTGCGCAATTGAGTTTTGTGAAAAAAGCATTAAGGTGTATCATGGTATATAAATACGCATAGATACACCTTAATTGTCTCATCTTTTATATCGTCTTAAACGAGTCCTTTGCCATGACAGTTCTTGAACTTCTTTCCGCTGCCACAAGGACATGGGTCATTGCGACCGGGAAGCTTGTCTTTTACTATCGGTTCGTGATGCTGTTTGGCAGCCGTTTCTCTTGTGTCATGTTGGGCGGCAGCCTGCTGTGCAGAGTCGTTCAGGTCGACTTTCTCTTCTGTATAGCGCTGGCTTGGCTTGTCAGGAGCCGCTTCCTGCACTTCCTGCTGTTCCATTACCGGAATCTGGGCTCTCATCAATATGCTGACAATCTTGTTGTTCATCTGGTCTACCATATCGTCGAAGAGCTTTACGCTTTCCAGCTTGAAGATCACGAGCGGGTCTTTCTGCTCGTAAGAAGCATTCTGAACGCTGTGTTTCAGCTCGTCGAGCGCACGGAGGTTCTCTTTCCAGCATTCGTCGATGATATGGAGCATGATGGTCTTTTCGAATTCCTTCACCACGCTCTTGCCTTCAGTCTCGTATGCCTCCTTCAGGTTACAAGGTATGTTGTAAACCCTCTTGCCGTCGGCTATAGGCACCATAATGCGCTCATAGATAGCACCCTGCTCTTCATACACCTGCTTTATTACCGGGAATCCGACAGCCTGTATGCGGTCTGTCTTGCGCTTGAAGTCTGCTATAGCCATCTGGAAGGCTTTCTCAGCGAGATTGTTGTGGTTCTCGTTCAGGTATTCAGCTTCGGTGAAAGGACATTCCATAGCGAGAAGTTTCAGGAACTGCTCTTTGCATCCCTCATAATCATGGTTTTCGATTATGTTCACGACTCTATCCCAGATTATGTTGGTTATGTCCATGCCAATGCGTTCACCCATTAGGGCGTGGCGGCGCTTGTCATACACCACAGTACGCTGCTTGTTCATCACGTCGTCATATTCCAGGAGGCGCTTACGGATACCGAAGTTGTTTTCCTCAACTTTCTTCTGTGCCCTTTCGATACTCTTCGACATGAGTGAGCTCTCAATTCTCTCGCCTTCTTTTATACCCATGCGGTCCATGACGCGAGCAATGCGCTCACTTGCAAAAAGACGCATCAGCTTGTCTTCAAGGCTGACGTAGAACACGGAACTTCCAGGGTCGCCCTGACGGCCGGCACGTCCTCTGAGCTGACGGTCTACGCGGCGGCTCTCGTGTCTCTCCGTACCGATGATTGCCAATCCTCCAGCGTCTTTCACTTCCTTAGAAAGCTTGATGTCGGTACCACGGCCAGCCATGTTGGTAGCGATGGTGACAGTCTTGCTGAGACCAGCCTTGGCCACGATGTCGGCCTCGTGCTGATGAAGTTTTGCGTTGAGTACATTGTGAGGAATATGTCTCATCGTGAGCATCTTTGAAAGCAGCTCCGAGATTTCAACTGATGTCGTACCTACAAGTACCGGACGGCCTTGGTTGATCATTTCCTGTATCTCCTCAATCACGGCATTATATTTCTCTCTTGCTGTCTTGTAGAGTCTGTCGTCGAGGTCCTTTCTCAGTACCGGGCGGTTGGTAGGAATTTCAACCACATCCAGTTTGTAGATATCCCAGAACTCACCTGCTTCCGTGCTTGCAGTACCGGTCATTCCCGAAAGCTTGTGATACATACGGAAATAGTTCTGAAGGGTGATTGTAGCGAATGTCTGTGTGGCCTCTTTCACTTTGACGTGCTCTTTTGCCTCAACAGCCTGATGGAGTCCGTCGCTCCACTGGCGACCCTCCATGATACGGCCTGTCTGCTCGTCCACAATCTTAACTTCTCCGTCCATAACGACATATTCGTCGTCTTTGTTGAACATAGTGTATGCCTTGAGCAGCTGCTGCAAGGTGTGTACTCGTTCGCTCTGTACTGAGTAGTGGTTGAGAAGTTCGTCTTTCTTGTCAAGTCTGTCCTGCTCAGAGAGGTTCTCGTTCTCCAGATTAGAGAGCTGGGTCGTGATGTCTGGCAACACGAACAACTCCTTGTCGTTCACTTCCTTTGCCAGCCATTCCGTTCCCTTGTCTGTAAGGTCAACGGAATTCAGCTTCTCGTCAACGACAAAATACAATGGTTCAACAGCTTCCGGCATGCGGCGGTTGTTGTTCTCCATGTATATCTCTTCAGTCTTCAGCATTCCTGACTTGATGCCGTCTTCAGAGAGATATTTGATGAGTGGCTTGTTCTTTGGAAGGGCCTTATGTGAACGGTAGAGACTCAGGAAACCTTCGTCCATCTTTTTCTGGTCATTGTTCTTCTGACCTTCAGCGATGAGCTGCTTTGCCTCTGAAAGATACTTTGTTGCAAGTTTCCTTTGCACTTCAACCAGTTTCTCTACCAACGGCTGGTATTCCTCAAACATCTGGTCGTCTCCGTTCGGCACCGGACCGGAAATGATAAGTGGTGTACGTGCGTCGTCAATCAATACGGAGTCAACCTCATCGACGATGGCGTAGTTGTGCTTTCTCTGAACGAGGTCGGCTGGAGATAACGCCATGTTGTCGCGAAGATAGTCAAAGCCGAATTCGTTGTTCGTACCGAAAGTGATGTCTGCCTGATATGCATTCCTTCTTTCCTGTGAGTTCGGACGATGCTTGTCGATGCAGTCTACTGAAAGACCGTTGAACTCGTACAATGGACCCATCCACTCCGAGTCACGCTTTGCCAGATAGTCGTTCACGGTTACGACATGCACACCGTTTCCTGTCAGGGCATTAAGGAATACAGGGAGTGTTGCCACGAGGGTCTTTCCTTCACCGGTAGCCATCTCCGCAATCTTTCCCTGATGCAGTACGATACCTCCGAAGAGCTGTACGTCATAGTGCACCATGTCCCATTTGAGGTCGTTTCCACCCGCCATCCAGTGGTTGCTGTAGATAGCCTTGTCGTCTTCGATTCTTACGAAATCCTTTGTAGCTGCAAGTTCACGGTCGAAATCATTTGCAGTAACAACCACTTCGTCGTTCTCGGCAAATCTTCTGGCTGTATCCTTCATGATGCTGAAGGCAACAGGCAGTATCTCGTTGAGCACTACTTCATATTTGTCCAGGACTTCCTTTTCCAACTTGTCTATCTGATTGAAGATTTCCTCTCTCTCATCGATAGGCGTGTCTTCGATTTTAGACTTCAGACCCTTGATCTGTTCCTTTTCATTGGCTACTGCGTCCTGCAATTGTTTCTGCAGTTCTTTTGTGCGTTCTCTCAGCTGGTCGTTTGTGAGAGCTTTGATTTCGGGGTAAGCAGCTTTTACCTTCTCTACGATAGGCTGAATCTGCTTCATATCGCGTGTTGACTTGTCGCCAAAAAGCGATTTCAGTAAATTGTTGAATCCCATTATATATTATGCTTTTTTTATTTCTTGATTATATTCGTGTGCAAATTTATACAATTTATTCCTTTTAAGGGCATTAACATCTATTTATTATTGTTTTGCACGTTGTTTTTTTAGAATAGAGGTTCGCCTTTGCTTGCATTCGGGGCTCTGATTCTTATAGTTTTTGATATTGTCGGGGCTATTCTGTCGGCGCAGACAGGAGTCGTCACCACTTCGCCTTTCAGTCCGAAACCGTAAAAGATTATCGGGAAATTCTGACAGTTTGCCCCTTGTATATATGTTTCTCCATTGTCTTCGTTGGCTATGTTCCAACCTGGCAACACCTCAACGAGAAGGTCGCCGCTGTTCCGTAAATTGTATGAGTTCCTTACCGTTTCCGATTCAGATGTATAGAAAGACAGGATGTCGTTTGCCGAAAGGCAATTGCCCACTCCCTGGCATTGCCTGATGAATATTTTCGACAATTCGCAGATCTGGTTTGTGTTAAGTCGCTTCTTGTCAAACAGTTTGTTGTTGAAGTATATCTGGTCGCGGCTGTAACCCTCTATGTATTTGTCATTTCCATACAAAGCCCCGAGGTAAAGGTTCAGGAGGTTTGATGCCCTGTTGATATAGAAAGTGCCGCCAGGTATCCTTAACTTCTTTTCTTCTGCGGTTCTGGCCTCGTTGTAGTATCCGGTGGAGTTTATGACGAAAAGCACGTTGGACAATCCCACTTTCGAGCTGATTGTATTTATCAATCTGCCGATGTTGTTGTCCAGATCCGTATATATGAACTGCTTGTCGGTTGATTTGGATTCAGGTCGGTTTGCCTTGTAAGTCACGAACAGCATGTCCGGCGTGTTGTCTGCTCCCAATGAATATTCATTGAGGCAGTGGATGGCAAAGTCTGTCACGTTTGTGTTTGACTTTACATCTCCGGTCTTGATCCGGTTGCTGGAGTTGTAGGTTTCCAGTCTGCGGTCTTCTTTCTGATAATATGATGTAGTGCACCATTTTCTTTCTTTCGTGTCAATCCAGTAAGCTCCGTCGGCATTGTGTCCTGCGGGGATTATGGCGGAAACCGGGTCTTCGGCAATGCTGATGACTACAGATTTTTTGTTGGCAATCTTCAGTTCGTCGCTGATGGTAGTCGTCTGTACGTTCTCCGCGGAATTCCTTTCCAAGGTGGAGATACCGTCGAAATTGTTGTCTTCAACGCATGAAACGATTTTCATGTTGTTCCGGTCAAACCATTTTTCAGCAATGATGCCGTTGTATCTCGGAGAGGTTCCTGTGTTTATGCTGGAGATAGAAGATGCCAGGTCTGCAGATGCGAAATTTAATCTTGCGTCTGTGAACACGATACCGTTGCGTAGGATTTCCTTGAATCCGTTTTCCTTGTAGAATCGCTTGTAGTCAGACAGCAGATCCGAACGCAGCTGGTCGATGGTGATGTTTACAACAAGCCTTGGCACAGATGTATGGATCTGTGCTCTTGCAGTGCCGCAAGCCAAAATGGCTATTGTGGTCGCCGTTATTATACTGTATTTCGTAGCCGTTGTTTTAATCATTCTTTCTCGTTGCATATAGATTGCAGCAATTTTTCAATAGCAAAGATAATGCCAAAAGAGGCATCCCCTCAGCGTAAACTTGTATTAATCGTCCTGACAGGCCTATGCAGAGCATTATGGAAAGGAAAGTCCAGGCCTTTCTTAGTTTCCTTTCGTTTCGTTTGTTCTTGATGATGTATATTGCCCAATACAAATTCAGCGGGCATAATATGAATATTTGCAGATTGGTACTTGTTGTCGGGTGCTCAGAGAAGAGCATGACGAACAGAATCAATCCTGCCAGTCCGCTCGCGAGCAACAACGAGATGTCTACCCAGAGGAACCTCTTTTTTGTCTTGAATTCCGCAACGACTATCGCAGCGATTAATAATAATAATGTAATAAAGACGAATTGAGGCGTCACTTTTGTCTTTCCCGCAATCGCGTAATCGTTTCCTTTTACGATGATTTCGGTGTTTTTCACCAAAGGCCTTGCGCTTCCGTCTGCCGATACAATCTTTGCCTGGCCGAAATCCCTCATCAGATTGTCTGGCAAGAACTGCTGCTCCTCGCGTGTTGTCTGCATGTCGGCTTTGAATCCTAGCAGAAGGTCGTTGCCGAAGCTTGCCCATGAGTAATTGGCGTTGCAGCCGTGTATCAGGTCTCTGAATGATACAGACCTGTCAATGCCGTTTTTGTATTCTATCTTGCCATTGATTGACTTCAGGATGATGTCTCTCGCTTTGGTGGTGCAGTTGTTGTAGAAATAGTTGTATCTGTATACCCTGGCATTGGCGTAATTGTCCTGCAGGGCTTTGAGCAACTGTCCTTTTTCTTCTGGCGTAAGATTTATTTCCTGTTGTGTGACCTGTGATCCGAAATACTGGTATTCGTAGCAGAAATCGTTAAAGTCCTGTATCCCCATTTCATAGTCTGTCAGCCCCAAGACAAACCTGGCGACGAAAAAGGGTTTCTTGAAGGAAAACATACCGTAATTGACCACGATGTCAGTCTTCGATGCCTTGTCCTCGTATCTTATCGCCGTGTGTCCGTAGAGACTGTAAATCTCGTCGTGGGGCGAACATGTAAGCAGGCTGACTCTGATCGAGTCGGCTGGAGTTTCGGCATAATTGGTTGTGTTACCTATTGCTATCTTGCTGATATCAAGCAAGATGAACGTTAAAAGTAACCTATATAAAAAAATATTCAGCTTTTTCACGATGCAAAAATAAGCGATATTTTTCACTTATAGTTATGAAGTTTCGATTTTTTTCAATAATTTTGCAGCTCACAAATTTTGAATAGAGTGAATTTAATCGTTGATATTGGCAATACATGCGTCAAACTGGTGTGTT
This sequence comes from Prevotella sp. LMAG:51, assembly GCF_008680225.1. Classification (NCBI taxonomy): domain Bacteria; kingdom Pseudomonadati; phylum Bacteroidota; class Bacteroidia; order Bacteroidales; family Prevotellaceae; genus Prevotella; species Prevotella sp. LMAG:51. The sequence goes on from NZ_NALQ01000026.1 coordinate 128,141, forward strand.
TTGATGATGGTGAAGTTATAGAAGAGAAACGCGTTGATGGCAACGACGTCGTGGCCTTGTCGCGGTTTTGTTCGAAGTATCCGTTTTCAAAAGGTATAGTGTCTTCAGTTTCGTCTGTTTCAGATTCATTTATGGAGAAACTGAAAGGGCTTCCGTTCCGTGTTTTGGAATTTGAAAGTGGCGTGACGCCCGTGCCGGTTTCAATCGGATACAACACTCCGTTGACTTTAGGGACGGATCGTCTCGCTGCCGTCGTAGGGGCGAATGATTGTTCGCCAGGTAAGGATATACTCGTCATTGATATCGGAACCTGCGTCACTTACGACTTAATCAGCTCGTCAGCAGAATATTTGGGTGGGAACATCTCGCCAGGACCTACGATGCGCTTGAAGGCGTTACACGAATACACCTCACGACTCCCTTTGGTGGAAAGAAGGGGAGAGGCTCCTCTGGTAGGTTATTCTACGGAAACTGCGATAAGAAGTGGTGTTTTGCATGGCATAGAGTATGAGATAAATGGCTATATCCATAGGTTTTTGACTAAATATCCACACCTTTTTGTATATTTAACAGGTGGTGTACAATTAGATTTGCATTTCTCGGAAAAAATCACCATCTTTGCAGACAGATTCATAGTCCCGAAAGGACTTAACCGAATATTAGAATATAATGATGAAATCAACAAATAGGGTATTTTGCGCTTTTGCAGCGCTTGCATTTTCTATAGGTATATATGCTCAGAGTGGCACAAACTCTCCTTACAGCCAATATGGATTGGGAGTGTTGAGCGACCAGACAAGCGGCTTCAACCGAGGAATGAATGGGGTGGGGCTTGGCTTCAGAGAGCACAACCAAGTGAACTTCATAAATCCGGCGTCTTATTCTGCAGTTGACTCCCTTTCTTTTATCTTCGATGTGGGATTCTCCGGCCAGATCACCAACTTCAATGAAAGCGGCAAGAAAATCAATGCCAAGAATGCAGACTTTGAATATGCTGTAGCGGCGTTCAGAGTTGCAAAAGGTTTCGGCGTGAGTTTCGGTATCCTGCCATATACCAACGTGGGATATAACTATACCTCTTCAACACCAGGAAGCAATGTCCTCTCGACCACATATTCAAATTCATATTACGGAGAAGGAGGCTTGCATCAGGTGTATGTGGGCTTAGGCTATCAGTTGTTCAAAGGATTCTCCCTGGGAGCCAATGTCTCATATCTGTGGGGCCGCTACGACAAGACAGTGACGAATTCATACAGCGACTCCTATGCTAAGACAATCCAGAAAGTGTATTCCGCTTCGGTGACAAACTACAAGCTGGATTTCGGTGTCCAATACGCATTCGCCGTGGACAAGAAAAACGAGTTCACCCTTGGAGCTACATACTCTCCCGGGCATGATATTGGAGGAAACCCTTCATGCGTGGTTACTTCGACAAATCCAACGACGTCAACTCCGGAAACGGCACCGTATTCCTTGAAAGAAGGTCTAAAGATACCTACCATAGTTGGCGCAGGCTTGGCGTGGAACAATGCCAACCGCATCAAGTTGGGAGTGGATTACAGCTTCCAGAAATGGAGCGGAATAGGTTTCCCTGTTTATGTCGTGAACAATCAGGTTCCGGCTTATGTGATGAACAACGACTATTATAGCGACCGTCATAAAATCAATGTGGGCGGCGATTTCTGCGGTGATGAAAACAACCGCAGCTTCTTGAAACGTCTGCATTTCCGTGCTGGTGCTTCATACGCTACACCATATTATAAAATAAACGGACAAGACGGCCCGAGCGAGATCAGTGTGAGCGCCGGTTTGGGAATTCCTATCATGAACAGCTATAACAATCGTTCCATGCTCAACATTTCCGGACAGTGGGTACGCACTTCTGCAAAGAATTTCATAAAAGAGAATACATTCAGAATCAACATTGGACTGACATTCAATGAGCGTTGGTTCATGAAGTGGAAAGTGGATTGATGATGAAGACACCTTTCTTCTTATTGGCAGTTTCATTGTTTTTGGCCGTTTCCTGCTCTCAGGAGAAGGAACATACCGCACCGGCAATAAATCCCAAGGATTCCGTTTCGCTGATGACATCCTTCGGAGTCAATACCCTCATATCCGATTCCGGGGTCATGAAGTATAGAATCGTGACGGAGAAATGGGAAGTCAATGAAGTGCGGAATCCGTCAAGATGGATGTTTGAACGGGGGCTGTTCCTGGAACAGTTTGACGAGAGATTCCACGTCCAGGCCTATATACAATGTGATACTGCCTATTACTATGACAAAAACAAGGTGTGGGAGCTCAGAGGCCGGGTCCGTATCCGCACGTTGGATGGCGTGAGGTTCTCAAGCGAGGAGCTGTTCTGGGATCAGAACCGCCATGAACTCTACAGCAACAAGTTCTCCCGCGTGGTCTCACCGGACAGAGAGCTGCAGGGCGCATATTTCAGAAGCGACGAAAGAATGACACATTATTTCATCAGCAACACCAAGGGCTCGTTCCTCAAAGGCAACGTGTTCAATAGTGAGAGCGACACTATCGTAAACGCTCCTGATACGACAAAACAAAAACTTAGATTGCCAGTTACGCCTGCAGCAAGGAAAAACATTTAAATTATCTCTATGGAAGAAGTATCTATATCTTTGGTGGTCGGTATTTTTATAACATTGCTTCTGTCTGCTTTCTTTTCCGGCATGGAAATCGCTTTCGTGTCGAGCAACAGGATGCTTGCCGAGATGGACAAAGGCTCATCTAAACTGACCCGAAGACTTCAGACGTTCTTTTACAAGAACCCCAATGACTTCGTGAGCACGATGCTTGTGGGCAACAATATCGTGCTGGTCGTATATGGAATCTTTGTGGCAAGACTGCTTGACAACACAATCTTCAAAGGACTTGACCCGGCAATTTCTGTTACGGCAGACACTATACTCTCTACACTTGTAGTACTCTTCACAGGAGAGTTCCTGCCAAAGACATTGTTCAAAAGCAACCCCAACAAGTTCTTTTCATTCTTTGTCTTCCCGGCATACCTGTTCTATCTGCTGCTATGGCCGGTTTCCCGTTTTTCCACTTTACTGTCCAAAATCCTGCTTAAAATAAGCGGAGTGAAGGTAGACAAGGACAATGATGACGGGGAGTTTTCAAAAATAGACTTGGATTACCTTGTGCAGTCGAGTATTGACAATGCTACCGACAACTCTCAGATAGATGATGAAGTCAGGATATTCCAGAATGCATTGGAATTCTCCGACACCAAAGTCAGGGACTGCATGGTGCCCCGCACCGAGATATGTGCAGTAGAAAAGTCGTCGTCGCTTTCAGATTTGAAAAACATATTCATAGAGAGCGGGAAATCCAAAATCCTGGTATACGATAACGACATCGACCATATCATAGGCTATATACATTCATTGGAATTATTCCGGAATCCAAATGACTGGCACAATCATATCAGAACAATGCCATTCGTTCCTGAAACCATGTCTGCCAGAAAGATGATGCAGACCTTCCTTCAGCAGAAGAAAAGCCTCGGCGTAGTCGTCGACGAGTTCGGAGGAACGAGCGGAATCATATCCCTCGAAGATATCGTGGAAGAGATTTTCGGCGACATTGAAGACGAACACGACAATTCAAATTATATAGCGCAGAAGAATTCTGATGGAACATACCTCCTCTCAGCGAGACTGGAGATAGACAAGGTGAACGACTTGTTTTCTCTCGATATTCCCGAAAGTGAGGATTATATGACCATTGGCGGCTTCATACTCCACGAATATGAAAACTTCCCCAAGTTGAATGAAGTAGTCAGAATAGGACGCTTTGAGTTCAAGATTATAAAGAATACCATGACCAAAATAGAGCTGGTACGCCTAAAAGTTATTGATTAGTCAATATTTTTGGCGCAAAATTTATTTTTGTCTTATCTTTTTTGTAATTTTGTGCGCTAAAGTGGAAATATAACATTTTAGAACATAAAAATAATAATTAAATAAAACAAATTAATGGCAGCATTAGGAAAAATTAGAAGCCATGGCGCAATATTGGTAGGAGTTATCGGTGCCGCGCTATTGGCGTTTATCGCTGAAGAAGCTTTCCGTTCGTGTGACTCTCATAAGAATGAGAGCCGACAGCAAATCGGCGAAGTGTTAGGCGAAAAAGTCAGCATGCAGGAGTATCAGAAGCTTGTTGATGAGTTTACAAATGTATTGAAGATTACTCAGGGTCGAGACAACCTTACTGACGACGAGTTGAATCAGGTGAAGGATCAGGTTTGGCAGACATACGTGCAGAACCGTATCATCGAAGAAGAGGCCAAGAAGCTGGGGCTCACCGTAACGGACAAGGAGCTTCAGAACGTTCTCGCCGCAGGTACAAACCCAATGCTTTTGCAGACTCCTTTCGTGAACCAGCAGACAGGACGCTTCGACGCCAACATGCTGAAGAAGTTCTTGACAGAATACAAGTCGGCAAAGACCACAAATCCTCAGATGGCTGAGCAGTATCAGAGCATCTATAATTTCTGGACATTCGTAGAGAAGAGCTTGAGACAGCAGATTCTTGCAAGCAAGTACCAGTCGCTTTTCGCCAACTGCTTCTTGTCAAATCCGGTATCAGCAAAGATGGCTTTCAAGGAAGATACAGAGGAGAGCAATATCCAGCTCGCTGCATTCCCATACGCCGACATCAACGATAACACCATCAAGGTTACTGATGAAGAGCTCAAGGCTAAGTATGAAGAACTGAAGCCAAGATTCAAGCAGTTCGTTGAGACACGCGACATCAAATACGTCGATGTAAAGGTAGTTGCCTCAAATGCAGACAAGGCAGAGCTGAACAAGGAATTCAAAGCCTATGAAACTGAAATCAGAGGCGTGGAAGACCCAACACAGTTCATGCACAAGACCGCTTCTTTGGTAAACTATTTGGGTATTCCTCAGACAAAGGCAGCCTTCCCATCCGACATTGCCGCAAGACTTGATTCCATGGCAGTCGGTTCAACCACAGGAGTAGTGGAGAACAAGCAGGACAACACTCTCAACATCATTCGACTGTTGTCAAAGTCTGAGTTGCCAGACTCTGTCCAGTTCCGTGCAATTCAGGTAGTAGGAGCAACTCCGGATGCCGTAAAGAAGAGTGCTGACAGCATTTACACCGCACTTGAGAACGGAGGTGATTTCGAGGCTATTGCTAAGAAATATAACCAGACTGGTGAGAAGCAATGGATAACTTCAGCACAGTATCAGAATGCGCCTTCTATGGATGCAGATACAAAGAACTACATTAACACCCTCAACACTCTTGGAGTGAATGCAATCAAGAACATATCATTGCAGCAGGGCAGTTTGATCGTTCAGGTTACAGACCGCAAGGCAATGACTTCTAAGTATGTTGCCGCTGTAATCAAGAAGGAGATCAAGTTCTCTAAGAATACATACAGCACAGCATTCAACAAGTTCAGCCAGTTCGTCAGCGAAAGTCAGACACTTCAGGCTCTCGAGAAGAATGCCGCTAAGTATGGATACCAGTTGCAGGAGCGCAACGATGTTTCTACACAGGAACATTTCGTCGCTGGCATCCATGGAACCCGTGATGCAATGAAATGGCTGTTTGATTCAGAAGACGGAAAGATTTCTCCATTATATGAGTGTGGAGACAATGACCACCTGTTGGTATTGGCTCTGACAAAGACTCACGAGAAGGGTTATCGTTCATTCGATGACAGCAAGGTGAAGGAATATCTGAAGCAGGAAGTCCTCAGAGACAAGAAGGCTGAGCAGATCATCGCCAAGGTGAAAGGAGTGAACAGCATTGCTGCTGCAAAGGCAAAGGGTGCCAAGGTTGTAGAACTCAATCAGGTGACATTTGCTTCTCCAGCATTCGTAACTCTTACAGGTTCGAGCGAACCGGCATTGAGCGGAGCTGTTGCAGCTACAGCAAAGGGTAAGTTTGTCAACCACGCTGTAAAAGGTCAGGCTGGTGTTTATCTCTTCCAGGTTATAAGCAAGAGCAACCGCCCAGGCAAGTTCAATGAGAAAGAGTATGAGCAGCGTCTCAAGCAGAAGGCAATGCAATATGCTGGCAATTTCATGCAGGAGCTTTATTTCAAGGCTAATGTAGTAGACAACAGATACTTGTTCTTCTAAATAAAAGATATAAATCCGATAAAAATGGCATACGATATTGTTTCGTATGCCATTTTTTTTCGTTTAAAGTCTTTTCATATGAAGTTTTTTTGTAATTTTGTAGGGTAATCTTACTTTAGAATATCGATAACTATTATATAATCTTTAAAACAAATACTTATGGTGACATTTTCTCCTAAGGATTTAGAGCAAATCTCAGAAAAAGGAATTACCCAGTCCAAGATCGAAAGACAATTGGACGAGTTTAAGACAGGTTTCCCATATCTTAAGTTGGAAGCTGCAGCAAGTGTAGGCAAAGGAATAAAGTCAATTGCTGCTGGTGACATCTCCAAATATATTGATTTGTGGAATCAATACAAGATGGGAGACAAGAAGATACTGAAGTTCGTACCTGCAAGTGGAGCTGCAAGCAGGATGTTCAAGAATCTTTTCGCCTTTCTTAGTGCCGAATATGACGCTCCGGAAACAGATTTCGAGAAAGCTTTCTTCAGCAATATTGAGAAATTCGCTTTCTATAACGTCTTAGATAAAGTTTGTAAAGAGAAAGAGAATTGCAGTATTCATGAGTTGATGGAGAAAGGCTGCTACAAGACTGTGGTTGATTACCTGCTGAATGACAAGGGGCTCGGTTACGGTCAGTTGCCGAAAGGATTGCTGCTCTTCCACAAATATGTCGGCACTCAGAGAACTCCGTTGGAAGAACATCTCGTTGAAGGTGCACTTTACGCCAACTGTAATGGTGTGGTACATCTACATTATACGGTAAGTCCAGAACACAAGAACTTGTTTGAAGACTGCGTCAATCATGTAAAAGGAGAATACGAATCTAAGTTCAATGTCAGATATTGTGTTTCTTTCTCCGTTCAGAAACCATCTACGGATACTATTGCTGTAAATCCGGACAACACTCCATTCCGTAATTCCGATGGAAGCCTTCTTTTTCGTCCAGGTGGTCACGGAGCATTGATAGAGAATCTTAATGATGTTGATGCTGATATCGTTTTCATCAAGAATATAGACAATGTAGTCCTCGATAAGTTCAAGGAAGATACCGTTACATACAAACAGCTACTTGCAGGAGTGCTCGTATCTCTTCAGACAAAGGCGTTTGAGTATCTTAGACTTCTTGAGAGCGGACAATTTGATGATGACACGTTGAAAGAAATTGTAAGGTTCCTCGAGCAAGAACTATGTTGCCATAAACCAGGAATAAACGACTTGGAAGGCGCAGAACTTGTGGCATATCTTAAGAAGAAGCTTAATCGCCCGATGCGTGTATGTGGAGTAGTGAAGAATGTTGGCGAACCAGGTGGCGGACCTTTCCTTGCTTATAATAGTGATGGTACCGTCAGCCTGCAGATACTCGAGAGCAGCCAGATAGACAAAGATAATTCTGACTATACGAAGATGTTCACAGAGGGTACGCATTTCAATCCTGTTGATTTGGTTTGTGCGACAAAGGATTACAATGGGGATAAATTTAATTTGCCTGATTTCGTTGACCGTTCCACAGGTTTTATCAGCAGCAAAAGCAAGAACGGAAAGGAACTTAAAGCATTGGAACTACCGGGATTGTGGAATGGTGCAATGAGTGATTGGAATACTGTATTTGTTGAAGTACCTCTGTCAACATTCAATCCTGTGAAGACGGTAAACGATCTGTTGCGTGAACAGCATCAGGGATAATAATCCGAAAAATACAATACTGTTTTTACAATGAAACCAATAATGGTGTGTCGCGATACGATATCTCAGACACACCATTATTATTAAGGGGATGCATCAGAAATGTGATGCATCCCCTTATCTGATCATAACGAAAATAGGAGATAAACACCAATGAATTGTGCTTACCTCCTAATCGTTTTCATTTGCACATTATCCAAGCCATTTCACATAGCAGAAATCCTGTCTGTGTGGAAGGTTTTCATTCTTTGGATACATTCTGACACCGGTCTTGAAAGAGCCGGCTTCGTCAGCTTCTATCGTTGCTTCGAAGATATAGTTGTTGCCGTCCTTGCCAATTATGTTGAAAGGATGCTTGTTAACAACATATTCCTCTCCGTTATTGTTTGTCTTTACAACAACGACCTCCAATCCGACAGCGTCATTAAGGCCCTGCTCATCAATGACATATCTTACTTTATATGTCTCGCCGGTAACCATTCCTGTTGATGGGATGTCGGTTTCTTTTGAAACTACATTGATAGAATCCCAACGCTCGGCCACGGTTTCCTTCCACTGGGCAATCTCTTTGGCGAGACTGTAGTTGTTGCTTTCAAGCTTGTGGAAACGCTTTGCCTCCTTGCAGTAGAACTTGTCGTAATAGTCGTCAAGCTGTCTCTTCATTGTGTAATGAGGAGCAATCTGAGCGATAGAGTTCTTGATTACTTTTATCCAGCCTTCGCTGTAGTTCTTCTCTCCCTTGTTGTAGTACAGAGGAATGATTTCGTTCTCAAGAAGACCATATATAGTGGCAGCATCGAGCTGATCCTGATAGCCTTGGTTCTTGTATGTGCGCTTCTCTGTGAGAGCCCATCCTGCACCTTCTCTGTAGCCTTCAAGCCACCAGCCGTCGAGGACGGAAAGGTTTACGACTCCGTTCATCTCTGCTTTCTCTCCAGAGGTGCCAGATGCCTCAAGTGGTCTGGTTGGAGTATTCATCCAGATGTCAACACCGGATACGAGTCGTCTAGCCAGACGCATGTCGTAGTCTTCGAGGAAAATGATTTTGCCCAAGAACTCTGGGCGCTGCGAAATCTCGTAGATTTTCTTGATAAGTCCCTGTCCTGCACCATCTGCCGGATGAGCTTTACCAGAGAACAGGAATTGTACCGGGTGCTCAGGGTCGTTGACAATCTTTGAAAGGCGGTCAAGGTCTGTGAACAACAAGTGTGCTCGTTTGTAAGTAGCGAAACGGCGGCAGAATCCTATCATCAGAGCATTAGGGTTGATTTTCTCCAGAAGTGATACCACTCTTGATGGGTCACCCTGGTTCTTCAGCCACGTTTCACGGAACTTCGAACGGATATAGTCTGTAAGCTTCTTCTTCAAAGCCATGCGGGTACCCCAGATCACATCATCCGGCACGTTGTAGATATTTTGCCAGATTTTTTCGTTGCTCTGGTCGCTCATGAATGTCTCGTCGAAGTACTGGGCATAAAGCTTGCGCCATTCTGTAGCTGCCCATGTAGGGAAGTGTACACCATTTGTAACGTATCCCACATGATTCTCTTCCGGATAGTATCCGTTCCAGATGTTGTTGAACATCTTCTGGCTTACCCATCCGTGCAGTTTGCTCACACCGTTCACTTCCTGACATGTGTTGCATGCAAACACAGACATACAGAATCTCTCGCTGTGATCATCAGGGTTGTTGCGTCCCATACCGATGAACTCATCCCATGTTATGCCTAGCAGCTGAGGATAGCCGCCCATATATTTTCCGAAGAGAGCCTCGTCGAAATAGTCGTGACCTGCCGGTACTGGTGTGTGAACAGTATAAAGAGAAGAAGCTCTTACGAGTTCCATGGCCTGGTTGAATGTCAGTCCTTCTTTCACGTAGTCGCAAAGGCGCTGCAGGTTACAGAGGGCAGCGTGGCCTTCATTGCAATGGTAGATGTCCTTCTTGATGCCAAGTTTCTTCAGCAAAAGGATACCACCCATACCCAGGAGAATCTCCTGCTTCAGTCTGTTCTCCCAATCGCCACCATAGAGTGAGTGGGTGATAGGGCGGTCGAATTCAGAATTCAGCTCATTGTCTGTATCAAGGAGATACAAAGGCACGCGGCCGACGTTTACTCTCCATACATAGGCGTGAACGTTGTAATTCATATAAGGCACATCAATTACCAACGGTTCTCCGTTTTCGTCGAGCTGACGTACGATAGGCAGAGAATTGAAGTTCTGTGCGTCATAATTTGCAATCTGCTGTCCGTCCATGCTCAACGACTGCTTGAAGTATCCGTATCTGTAGAGGAAGCCAACACCACACATGTTGACGTTGCTGTCGGAAGCCTCTTTCATATAGTCACCGGCAAGCATTCCCAAACCGCCAGAGTAGATTTTCAGTACCTGGTTGATACCGAATTCCATGCAGAAATATGCAACTGACGGACGTTTGCTGTCTGGTTTTACGTTCATATATTTGTGGAACAACGCATAAACGTCCTTCACACGCTTCATCAGAGCCTTGTCTTTCACAATCTCTTCTTTCCTCTCGTAGCTCAACTGCTCGAGAAGCAATACAGGATTGTGTCCAACTTCTTCATAAAGTTCTTCATCAAGGCTTCTCCACAAGTCGCGTGCCTCGTAGTTCCATGCCCACCACATGTTATGAGCCAACTCGTCCAGGCATTTCAGTTGCTCAGGGAGTTTTGATTTCACTGTCACCTCTTTCCACTGGGGAGCATTGACATGATCTGCTTTAATTTTCATTTTAGTTAATATTAGGTTCTAATCTGTTTATTTAATTCAAATTATTTTTCCTTTGTTCTGCTTTATTGAGTGCGAAGTCATACGCGATATAATAATTCTCTATGAATTCCTTCCAAAGAGCCTTCTTGGAAAGTTTGTATGCGTTTGACCTTGCTCTTTTCACTTCTGTCGGAGTGAAATTAGAGAATTTGATTATAGTTTCCTTTATGCGGTCTGCTACTTCAGAGTAGTTGTAGTCAGTTCTGTGTACTACTTTCACACCATCTTCAATCTCGCAGTATCTGCCTTTTTCTGCATTAGCCCAAAGTCCGAAGCCTGCAAGATCTGTTGTTATGCATGGCACTTTGAATGCTATGGACTCAAGAGGGGTATATCCCCATGGCTCATAGTAGGATGGATAGATACACAAGTCGTTTCCGAGGATGATGTCATAGTATGGAATGTTCAATATTCCGTCATTGCCGTCTAAATAGCATGGCAAGAAGATAAGCTTCACTTTATCTTCATTTCTGTTCTGCATATCGAGATATTTCAGCATTCCCAACACATTGTCGTGGCTCATGTTGTGTAGCCAATGGGTAATCATCGGCACATCCAGCGGTGTGTCATATTTCTTTCCCGATTCCAACCGTTCTATCAAGTCTTGTCTTGGTTCTCCACACCACCCCGGAACTTCTATGAAGGCAACAACGGTTTTCTTCATGCCGTTGTCTCTCAGAAGCCTGTTCAATGCTTCTATGTAAACGTCAACGCCTTTGTTCCTGAATTCATATCTTCCGCTTGTCGATACAATCAGCGTATCGTCGTCAAGTTGAGTGCCGAGTAGGGCGTTTGCTACCTGTAGGGCTTTCTTGCGTGCTGCAGCCCGTTTCTTTGTGAAAATTGCCCCTTTGGGTATGAAGTCGTCTTCGAAGCCGTTAGGCAGTATGACATCCGCGGGCTTGTCGAGAAGTTCTTCGCATTCCTTGCCGGTTATCTCGCTTACTGTTGTAAAGCAGTCTACGTTGTGTGCCGTCTGCTTCTCTATGGAATGCTTGCTCTGAACGTTCAGTTCTTCTGCCATCTGGTCTCCATTATAGGCAAAGAGATAATCGTAAAGCGGTTTGTTGTTTCCTGCGATGCTTCTTCCGATGCTCGTGGCATGTGTAGTGAATATGGTTGCTATCTGAGGCAGATGCTTCTTTATGTATAGCAGTCCCAATCCTGTCATCCACTCGTTTCCGTGGTATATTACGTTGTCTTCCTTTCCGAGATATTTGTTGTAGAAGCTTTCCACCACCTTTGCAGCGGCGTATGAGAACATAGAAGCTTCATCATAGTCGCCATATGCATGAAGGCTGTCCACTTTGAAATCTTCCCAAAGTTGTGTATAAATGATGTTCTTGTCTTTGTAGTATTTGTTGAAATCCACCAGAATGGCTATTGGATTTCCCGGGATTGTCCATCTTCCCGTTCTGATTCTGAGACCGTCTTTTTCTGCTTCATTTCTCCAATCTGGAAACAGCGAAAGGTCTTCTTTGAAATAAGGACATGTTTTTTCTTGCCAACAATCAGGACCGATGAAAATGATTCTGTCCTTGAATTTCTTTTGTAGAGTATTGGCTCTTGTCGATAATACGGCATAGATACCGCCAACTTTGTTGCATACTTCCCAGCTTGACTCAAAAATGTAGTCAGGGATTGTTTGGTTTGTATTCATAGATTGTTTGGTTTGTATTCATACTCAAATTGCAATTGTATTCTCTGCAAAGATAGCATGAAGGTGCCAAAACTACAATTTTTATTGTTTCCTAATTTGTAATTTGTGTGTCTTTATTGATTTGTGATAATTCTTTATTCATATTATCTGTTCTGAATGCTTCATATTCGTGTGTTCGGAACAGATGACATGAATATCATACCGGTTTTTTCCAAAATGCATTTGTAATGTCTTTGAGTTCAAAATCATTGTCGATTTTGTAAAGCCGCTGGTTGGTTGTCTTCTCTTTCAGCCCGCCGAGATGCTTCAGGTATGGACCTATCTTGATATAGTCGAAATGGCGGTTTTCTATTTGGCTTGAGATTCTTGTCCTTCCGCTATACCAACCTACATGAAGGTCGTGGTGGTTCTTTTTGATATATCTTGCCAATGAGTTGATGCGTGACGGCTCGGAGTCGCCACCCATCAGGCAGATGCATGTTATGTCGCTTCCGTATTCTTTCACGAAACCGTCTATGGCTTTTTCGTCGAGAGGAGTGCCTGTGTCTGTCCACAGATAGTTGCTGTGGCAGCCAGGGCAATGGCAGGGGCAGTTGGAAATGTTTATCGAGAGAGTTACTTCATCGGGGATTTCCTGGAACACAATTCCGCAGTTGACGTATTTCAGCATTGCTTGTTTTGTTAGATAAGATTTCACTTTATATCGCATCAATTCTGCAAGCGTCGTTGTTGTTGCTTGCAGAACTGATGCTGACGTTATGGCTGTTTTGTGGATTATTTCCTTTAGTCCTCCTTGCTGAGCGCGTTTTTGCCGGCATAGAATCTTCTGCCTGCCTCTTCCTGTCTTGCGGCAGAGAAATTGCTGACGCGCTTGAGGTAGCCGATGATTCTTGTCATGTAGTCCACGTTCTTGCTATGGCAGTGTGGGCACTCTTTGAGATAGCGCTTGTCTATGTATCCGCAGTCGTTGCAGATGGTGTTGGGGATGTTGAACGTGAAGTAGTTGCATCCTTCTTTGGCAGCAACGCGCAGTAGCTGTCTGTATTGGGCTTTTGAGAGATGCTCGTCCAGGTTCATGTGTAGTGCAGAACCGCCTGTAAGGTGTTCTATATATGGGGCTCCATGCATCTTGAACTTGTCGATTATGTTCAGCGATTCGTCTTCCACGATGTAGAAATAGCTGTTGTAGCAGTCGCGTGGCACGAAGTATCCGTCTTCGCGGTCCCATTTGGCGTGTTTCACTCCTACGTTTTCTGCTGGAATCATTTCGCAATTGAAGAGCACATCCTTGGTGCGATACTTTTTGTTGTATTCTTCCACGATTCCAAGCACACCCTGCACAAAGCTCAGATAGTCTGGATTGTCTGTGATCTGCAGTCCGAGGAATTCAGCTGCTTCTACGAGTCCGTTGACTCCGATAGTGAGATACTGTCTGCTCATATTTATGTATCCGGCATCAAAGAGTGGGAGCATTCCGTGTTTTTGGAATTCTTTGAGATTCTCGTTGTATGCCAATTGCACTTTATGTGTCAGGTCAACTATTTCGGCAAGATATTCCTTGTAGTCAATTTTGTGGTTCACAGCGTATTGGATACATCTGTTCAAGTTTATCGTCAGTACGCTTTTAGAACCAGTAGACACTCCTCCTGCTCCAAGCGTGTAGCTGAAACCGTTGTCCTGGATCTCATTTCTCAGTCGGCAGCATGAGCTTAGTGAGTCTGCATTGTCGCTCATATATGTGAAGAATGAGTGGCCTTCAGAATACATTTCTGCCGTGATGTCTCCCCATTCCTTGTCGAGCACGTCCTTGCCGTCGGAAAGAAGAGCCATTGTCTCTACAGGGAATGTGAGTACGGTTTTGGTTCTTTCCTTGTTGAACCATTTCATGAATCGTTTCTGCAGCCAGCTTAGTCCGTTCCAGTCAGGTCTGCTTCCGTCTGGGAAGAAGAATTCTCCGAAGAGACTCTCGAAGTATGGTTTGTCATAATATGCAATGTTCCAGAATACAGCCTGATAGTTTCTTGCGCCTGTAGGCTGGTTGATGGAGTATACAATCTGTTCGAAACAGTCGGTGATTATCTTGTCGATGGTGCGCTTTTTTAATGAGAGGTCAACCACTTTGTCCGCTTCCTTCCAGTAGTCTTTCCCGTATTCCAGCCCTATGAAATAGTTCAGGTACATCAGAAATTCCGGTGTTGCGCAGGCTCCGCTCAGCATGCTCGACACCATGAATACCATGTTTACGAATCCGCCGCAGAATGACTTCAGGTTGGTCGGTGCTGTGGAGTTGCCGCCTATGGATGTTGTTCCTCCGATAAGCCATGGGTACATGGTTATGGATGCACAATAGTTTGCCAGGCTCGTTTCGTCGTTCTTGTATATGAAGTGGTGTGTAAGCAGGTCAATATACTTGTCTGAAAGTTCTTTGCCGTACATCTTCTTTATCCTGTCGGTCAGGAGTCTTCTGTTCAGTCGTATGAAACTTGATTTTGGTAGCTCTCCGATGAGTGTCGCGATGTTTTTGTGCTCCACGTTGGCATTGGCGTCATATTTCGATCCTGTTGCGGCATTAGAGGCCTTGCAATACTCCGACAGGAACTTCAGTTTGTCCATTGTCTCGCGGTCTTCGGTGTGTTTCTGTCTGTATAGCATGAAGCTCTTTGACACCTTGTAATAACCTTCCTTCATGAGAGACTCTTCCACCTGGTTCTGGATGTCTTCAACTGTGATTCCTTCATGAATATCAAGATTTGCAATTATTTTGGAAATGCAGCCGAGGTCTGCTGGTTCGTTAACTGAGTTGAACGCTTTGATAATCGCGCTCATTATCTTGTCGAGACTGAATCTTTCTTTGGACCCGTCTCGTTTGGTGATAGTGAAGTTCTTGATTTCCATGATGTTATGTGTAAATTTTGTTTTATATGATTGTTGTTCTTGTTCCTGTTTATCCTTGAATTCTTGTTTCAGCTTTTAAACTTCCGTTTGCCTGAAGTTTTCCGTTTTGGATAACTTTTTTATTTTACCTGCTGTAAAAGTTTTCCGTTTTGGTTAACTTTTAGATATCGCTCACGTAGAAAGTTTTCCGTTGCTTGTTTTGAATTCAGTGGTGCAAAGATATGAAAAATCGTATAGGCGACAAAGACTTTTCATATAAAAAAAACTGGCTCTTGAGTTTTATTTGATGTGGTCGTTTGTACACGTTGCCGTTTATTGTTGACTGTCAACGGCTTAATCGTTTTCTTTTGATTATAGGTTCGTAAATATGCTGTTTATGTTGTGTAAACCATCCTTTTCTTGTACGTAAATGGCTTGCTTTCGTTTCGTAAACGGCAAGTTGTGCAACCTGTTGGTCCCTATAGAGATTTCTCTCGTGTCGTCTTATGTTGCATTTTTCGTCTGACATATCGCCACAGTTGTGCCAATGCGGTTGGCGGTGTATGGTCTGCCGGATTGAAGAATGATGCCGTGTGTTGGCAATGATTACATCTTGCGTTCCTTTTGTCTTATGCAGATGGTCTGATACATATAATATAATGTGTATACCTCAAAGAGTGTAACGCATATTTTCACCATACCGCTGAAAGTGGATACCCCGAAAAGCAGCGGATAGAAATATGCAGGCAAATCAGGTGCGTCATTGTATGATGAAACTCCGATTGCGGAGTAGTTGTGAGCTGTTGTGAGAATATAGTTTGGCAGACATACGAAAGTCTGGAATATTATGACGCACAATTCCCCAAGGGCAATGGTGGTGAAGATGAATCCCCAGCGTCGGAATCCCGTGGAATAGGATTTCCATAATGACCTGTATAGTTTCCTTTCCGGTTCCATGATATATTGCGTAAACGCAAATGCCAATGGTAGGGAGAATATCAAAAGTATCGGTGACAAGGCGACAGGGACCGACAATGCGTTTAGAAGCGGAATGCTGTCGGGGTTTTTGCCCTTCACAATGCAGAAGTATATGCATAGGATGCTCAGCAACAAAAAGACGATGAGGAAACCTGCGCTTACCGGCAGTGTCTTCAATTGCCTGGTGAAGTTCCATCTTAGTCCTCTGCCGTTTATGGTTGCAAACATCTTGCTGCTGATTGTCAGGCAGGTGGCCAATGCCACTATGGCCAGCATGAACAACGAAAGCGGGTGGAAATCAAAGCCGACATACATTACACCGGGCGTCAGATACTCAGTCCATACTCCAATCGCCCCCTGCATTAACGCAAGGAACAAGAACAGTTTCCAGTTGGCTTTCGTCAGAGGCCAAATGGTCTTTCGTGTGGTTCTGAAGGCGTCGGATACACAAGAACGGTAACTTCTTCTTTTGAAATCGTTGTATAACTCTTTGTCGTTGTTCATATCGTTTCTTAATGTTTAATTATTGCAAAGGTAATAATAATAACAAAGAATTTGCTTCTTTGTTGTCGACAAAATTCATTATCTTTGCATTATAAAATCAAATTTTGGATTTGTTGGCTGAATATAGTATTTGGCTTTGCATTATTAAGTATAGTTCAGAAATTAGTTCTTATGAAGCATATAAAATGGGGCTTTATCGGATGTGGCGAGGTGGTCGAGAAGAAATCCGGGCCGGCATTCAGTAATATAGAAGGATCGGAAGTGGTTGCCGTAATGTGCAGGACAGCATCAAGGGCGAGGGCTTTCGCATCAGCCCATAATATAAAGAGGTTTTATACTGATGCCCAGGAATTGATCGACGATCCGGAGGTGAATGCCGTCTATGTTGCCACTCCTCCTTCGAGCCACGCCACATATGCGATCATGGCCATGCATGCAGGCAAGCCCGTATACGTGGAAAAGCCGCTTGCCGCAAGCTACGACGACTGCGCCCGCATCAATAGAGTGAGCGAGCAGACTGGTGTGCCTTGCTATGTGGCATATTATCGCAGGTATCTTCCATATTTCCAGAAGGTTAAAGAACTAGTGAACAGTGGTGAATTAGGCAAGATCGTCAATGTTCAAGTAAGACTATCGAACCCTCCACGCAAATTCGATGCGGAAAAGGGCACAGAACAGCCCTGGCGTATACAGCCGAAGATTTCAGGAGGTGGCTATTTCTATGACATGGCCCCTCATCAGCTTGACCTTCTGCAGGAGTTATTCGGAGTGATAGTGGATGCTGATGGCATATGCTCGAACATGGGCGGCCTGTATGAGGCGGAGGACAGCGTAAGCGCATGCTTCAGATTTGAAAACGGACTGCCGGGAAGCGGCTCGTGGTGCTTTGTCGGTCATGAATCTGCAAAAGAAGACAGAATTGAGATAGTGGGAGAAAACGGCACGTTGAGCTTTTCGGTCTTCGACTACAAGCCCATTTCGCTCATCTCCAGAATGGGAGAGTCTACGATTTCCGTCGTCAATCCTGCTTATGTGCAGGAGCCACTTGTGAAATGTGTAGTCGAAAGCCTTCAGGGAAAGGGCGTCTGTTCTTGTACCAGTGTTTCAGCAACGCCCGTCAATTGGGTGATGGACAGGATTCTGGGTAAATTCTGAACGCTAACGGATTCTTGCGCTTATGAGATTACTGTTTCTGATGATACTTATGTCAATTTCCATTTCGAAGATGAAAGCTTCTTCGGAGTGTGGCGTGCCATTGCATCAAGACTCGTTGAGCCGGACCTGCGACACGGTGCGTAGCGCCAGGAAAACCGACTTCCTCCATTCTGTAGGCAATTTCTTTACGCGTATCTTCCGTGGGTTCAATGATATAGATACGGCTTATATCGAACCGCAGCATTACAATTACACTTTCATGATGCAGAACACGAATACCTATGAGGAATACACACTGAAGAGCAAATCCGGGCAAAGCGTGACGTTCGCTCCTAAGCCGACGATAAAGGTCGGTCCGTATATTGGCTGGAGGTGGTTCTTCATCGGTTATACTTTTGACGTGGACAACTTTGCCGGAGGCGGCAACAAGAAGGAGTTTGATTTAAGTCTGTACAGTTCCCTGCTCGGGCTAGACCTTTACTATCGCAAGTCTGGTGACAATTACAGGATAATCTCAACCAACGTGTTTGGTGACAAGGGACGCGAATCGTTCAGGAAAGTGGCATTCAGCGGAATAAACTCAAGCATCAAAGGCTTCGACGTGTATTATATCTTCAACCACAAGAAATTCTCATATCCGGCAGCATTCAGCCAGAGTACATGTCAGAAAAGGAGCTGCGGCTCACCACTTGTGGGAGTAGGATACACATCTCATTCCATATCACTTGATTATGAAGAGCTCGAGAAGGCGCTGCAGACTTACGGCAAGACCCATTTCGGCATGTCGGAGGATGAAGTGGCACTCGACAGCGGATTGATGTTCCGTAATGTGAAATACAGTTCCATTTCCGTTTCCGGAGGATATGCCTACAACTGGGTGTTTATGAAAAATTGTCTCTTCTCGGCGTCTCTGTCGCTTGCAATAGCATATAAAGAGTCAGAGGCCGACCAGTCTTCGGCTGACGACAGGAAGCTTAAGGCGTTTAATTTCAACAACTTCAATCTCGACGGAATCGGTCGCTTCGGAGTGGTGTGGAACAACAAGAAATGGTATGTCGGGGCAAGTTCGGTGTTGCATACATACAATTACAAAAAAAGCCGTTTCTCTTCAAACGGCTACTTCGGTTCGTTCAACATATATGCCGGCGTTAACTTCGGAAAGAAAAGAGAGTATAAATAAAACACAATTGATATTATGAAAAAACTAACATTACTGTTGATGCTGGCTCTCTCCTTCAGCCAATCGGCATTGTCACTGCAATACAGCAAAGCCGACAGTCTGAAAGTAGTCAGACTATTCCTTCAAGCTGATAGTCAGAAGTTCAACAACATCCAAGAGCGCACACTGTTTTTTGCAAGAAAGCTGATAGGAATACCATACGTGGCAAGCACCCTGGAGGTGAACCGGAAGGAGCAGCTTGTAGTAAATCTCAGACAACTCGACTGCACTACATTTGTTGAGAATTCGCTTGCTTTGGCGCTGACCCACCAGTCGGGGAAAAAGACATTCAGGGAATTCTGCAAAAAACTTCAGACGCTGAGATACAGAGGAGGCAAGGACGTGAGCTATATCGGAAGGCTGCATTATTTTACAGAATGGATAGAAGACAACACAAGGCTCGGGATCTGCAAGGAAATACAGTCGCCTAATCCTCCGTTCACAATGATACAGCATGTCAGAGTTGATTACATGTCAAGGCATTCTGATAAATATCCGATGTTGTTCAACAACAGCTTCAATCGCGCAGGAATATCTAAGATGGAGAAAGCCATAAGCGGCAAGAGTTACAGGTATATCCCCAAATCGCAGGTGAAGAACACTAGACTGCTGCGCTCAACTATAAAAAATGGCGATATAATCGCGATAATCACCAACAAGAGCGGACTTGACACTCAGCATATCGGCTTCGCTGTATGGCATAAGGACGGACTGCATCTGCTCAATGCCTCCAGCATACACCACAAGGTGGTTGAAGAGCCGATGCTCCTGTCTGCATATCTGGCAAAGCGAAAGACGATGCCAGGCATCAGAATCATCAGACTGAAAAATTAACCTGTTGCCAGGAACTTATCAAGACCAGGCAAAATGGTATCAATACTGTGAAAAACAGGTTAAACCTGACTAAAATGGGAATATATTTTTCCAATTACAAATAATATTTAGTATTTTTGCAAAATAAACAATGTATTATATATGACACTTGTAATAGTATCAATTCTTATAATAGGTTATGTGCTGATTTCCACAGGATGGATGACCAATGTCAACAGGGCCGCAGTGGCCGTGTTCATGGGAACTGTCGGGTGGGTCTTGTATATCTGTTATGGAACAGATTTCGTGTTGGCACAACATCCTCGTGAATATTCCGATTTCCTTATGGGGGTAGCGCCAAACCCTGAAAACGTGAAGCATTTCATTTCGCAGAACATTTTTCTTGACTATGTTGGCAGGGGAGCGGAGATAGCCTTGTTCCTGTTGGCCACGATGTCGATAGTGGAGATTCTGAACAACAACGGATGCTTTGACTTCCTGACGGAATTGCTTTATACGAGAAGCAGCAAGAAGATGTTGTGGCTTATCTCTATCGTGACCTTTGTCATTTCGGCAAATCTCGACAACTTGACGACAACGACGATGATGCTGGTCATCATTCACAAGATATTGGCAAACAGAAGGCAGAGAATGCTTTATGGCAGCGCGGTGATAATAGCTGCCAACTGTGGCGGCGCCCTGACGGTGATCGGTGATCCGACAGGTCTTGTGTTATGGAATATAGGAGCTGTGGACGCATCTGATTTTTCCATGTATCTCGCCTTGCCGTGTCTAGTGTCAATGGCTTTGCCGGTATGGTGGTTGGGAAGACAGTTGCCGGAGCGTGTCGAAACACAAGGCTTTGCCATTCCTTATCGCGGGGACGACACCAATCTGAACAGATGGCAACGAATGCTCATGCTGTTTCTCGGTATAGGGGGATTATGGTTTATTCCGACATTCCATAATATCACAAAACTGAGTCCGTTCCTCGGGGCATTGTGTGTTCTTTCGCTGTTGTGGGTGGTGAACGAAATATTCAACCGCAGACTCATGGATGTTGACAAGATGATTCAAAGAAGGATTCCTCGCGTGTTGCAGTATGGCGTCATCCAGATGGTGCTCTTTGTACTCGGCATCATGTTTGCCGTCGGTGTCGTAGTGGAAACAGGTGCCGTTTCAACATTGGCCCAATGGATAGACGACAATGTGCATAACGTCTGGATTCTGGGAATCGTTTCAGGATTCTTCGGCTCTGTGTTAGACACTTTTGCCACGTCCATGTCATTTGTTTCATTGCATCCGGTAGTGGATGTGGCAAACCTTGGCTTGTGGGCAGATTCTGATTATGTGGGAGACTTTGTCAGAAATGGTGTCTATTGGAAAATAATAGCATATTGCAGTGCTATGGGAGGTAATATGCTGCTGATAGGATCTGTCAGCGGACTGGCCCTCATGAAGATGGAACGGATACGGCTTGGCTGGTATCTGCGAAACGTAGGCTGGATATGCTTTGTTGCATGGCTGATAGGATTGGCAATAATGTGGGGTACGACATTCATATACTAAAGAACCGTTCTGCACATTCCTTGTATTGAGATAAACTTTTGAAATTTAATAGGTATATATATTTGAGTTATGAAGATTAAGACAATTGGTGTACTTACCTCAGGAGGTGACGCTCCGGGTATGAATGCTGCTATACGTGCCGTGACACGTGCCGGTATCAGCAATGGTTTTAAGATCAAAGGAATCTTCCGTGGTTATGATGGCTTGATTAACAACGAGATTAAAGATTTCACGACTGAAAACGTAAGTGGCATAATCAATCGTGGCGGTACAATCCTCCGTACTGCAAGAAGCAGCGAGTTTGAGACCCCGGAAGGCAGGAAGAAAGCATACGAGAATATGCGCAGCAATAACATAGACGCATTGGTCGTAATCGGAGGTAACGGTTCTCTGACAGGTGCCAAAATATTTGCTGAAGAATATGATGTCTGTTGCATAGGACTGCCTGGAACAATCGACAATGACCTGTATGGAACCGATTCCACAATCGGCTACGACACGACACTCAACACAATTGTGGAATGTGTGGATAGAATCCGAGATACCGCCGTTAGCCATGAGCGTATCTTCTTTGTTGAAGTCATGGGGCGCGATGCTGGCTTCCTGGCTCAGAACAGCGCAATCGCAAGTGGGGCAGAGGCAGCCATCATTCCTGAAGACTCAACGGATGTCGACCAGCTGGCACGTTTCATGGAGCGTGGAATCAGAAAGAGCAAGCGTAGCTGCATAGTAATCGTAAGCGAAAGCCCCAAATGCGGAGCTTTGTATTATGCAGACCGCGTGCATAAGGAATTTCCTGACTACAATGTGCGAGTGTCAATACTCGGCCATTTGCAGCGAGGAGGAAGCCCTTCTGCACACGACCGCATCCTTGCCAGCCGCACAGGTGTTGGTGCTATAGAAGCTATCATGCAGGGACAGAGGAATCTTATGGTTGGAGTCAGAAACAACGAGATTGTATATGTCCCCTTCCTTGACGCTATCCGTTCAGACAAACCATTCGACAAGAAACTCATAACAGTATTAGATGAGTTGAGTATATAAACTTGCAGATTTGTTATTGGCATGAATTCGGCATACCCCAAGATTCAATTCTTGAGGTATGCTATAACGAATATTCTTTAAAATCTTAGTTTTAAATGCATTATATCGAAAACGCTAATTTGATAGCGTGATTCGTTTAGGAAAGAAAATGCCTTAAACGTAATAAGAAAACGATATTTAATGCCAAAAATATTGTGAGATTAAAAATATTTGTTATTTTTGCAGACGAGAAAAAGGAAAGGACTTTTTTGAAAACAAATTAGGTACACATATTCTGATGTTAAGCTTCTCTTTATGTGCACTTTCTGGAAACGAAAAACTAATATTTAAAAATATAAAGATATGTCACAAGTAATTGGTCGAATTTCTCAGATTGTCGGACCTGTTATCGATGTATATTTCGATACCAAGGGAGAAGATCCGGAGAAGGTGTTGCCAAAGATTCACGATGCATTGAAAGTAAAGCGTCCGGATGGCAGAGAACTTGTTATCGAAGTTCAACAGCATATCGGCGAAGATACTGTACGCACCGTGGCTATGGACAATACAGATGGCTTGCAGAGAGGATTGGAAGCGATACCGACAGGATCACCTATCCTTATGCCGGCAGGTGAGCAGATTAAAGGAAGAATGATGAATGTAATAGGTCAGCCTATTGATGGTATGAAGACACTTGACATGGACGGAGCCTATCCTATTCATCGCGAACCTCCTAAGTTCGAAAACTTGTCCACCCACAAAGAGATGCTCGCTACGGGAATCAAAGTGATCGACCTTCTTGAACCATATATGAAAGGCGGTAAAATCGGACTCTTCGGTGGAGCAGGAGTTGGAAAGACCGTACTTATCATGGAGCTGATCAATAATATCGCCAAGGGACACAATGGATATTCTGTGTTCGCTGGAGTAGGAGAGCGCACCCGTGAGGGTAATGACCTTATCCGAGACATGCTTGAATCAGGAGTTATCCGTTATGGCGAAAAATTCAAGAAAGCCATGGAAGAAGGCAAATGGGATCTGAGTCTCGTAGACAAGGAGGAACTCAAGAAAAGCCAGGCAACCCTTGTCTACGGTCAGATGAATGAGCCACCTGGCGCACGTGCTTCCGTTGCTCTTTCCGGACTGACAGTAGCCGAGGAATTCCGTGACCATGGAGGTAAGGACGGAGAAGCTGCCGATATTATGTTCTTCATCGACAACATCTTCCGCTTTACACAGGCAGGTTCAGAGGTATCGGCATTGCTGGGACGTATGCCTTCGGCTGTAGGTTATCAGCCAACTCTTGCCAGTGAGATGGGAGCGATGCAGGAACGCATTACCTCTACAAAGAAAGGTTCCATTACTTCTGTCCAGGCTGTTTATGTGCCTGCAGACGACTTGACCGACCCGGCGCCGGCTACAACATTTACTCACCTTGATGCAACGACTGAGTTGAACCGTAAAATTACGGAGTTGGGAATTTACCCGGCTGTTGATCCGTTGGGATCTACTTCCAGAATACTTGATCCGCTGATTGTAGGCAAGGAACATTATGAGTGTGCCCAAAGAGTAAAGCAAATTCTCCAGAAATATAAGGAACTTCAGGATATCATCGCTATTCTTGGTATGGACGAGTTGTCGGATGACGACAAGCTCACCGTAAACAGGGCACGCCGCGTTCAGCGTTTCCTCTCACAGCCATTTACCGTAGCTGAGCAGTTCACAGGTATTCCAGGAGTGATGGTTCCTATAGAGGAAACCATAAAGGGCTTCAATATGATTCTCGACGGAAAGGTTGATGACCTGCCAGAGCAGGCATTCCTTAATGTCGGAACCATAGAAGATGCAATAGAGAAGGGTAAGAAACTGCTTGAGGCTGCTAAAGGCTAAAGGCTAAAATGTTGCAATATGGGTTTAGAATTAAAAATCGTCTCTCCCGAGAAAGTGGAGTTTGAGGGAAAAGTGGATAGAGTCATAGTGCCCGGCACCGTCGGACTGTTCGAGATTCTTGAAAACCACGCTCCCATCATTTCCACACTTGAGAAAGGACGGGTGATATATCACGATTCAGAAGGAGAACACGAGATCAATGTCTCGATGGGATTCGTGGAAGTACAGAAAAATATCGTCAATATTTGTGTTGAACTTTAACAAGCTAGCATAATATATGTTGAATACAAGAGATGTGGAAAAGGCTTGTCGGCGTTATTTCGTGCAGGGAATTCTGATTACAGCGTTCCTTTCATTGATAGTCGTGGCATTATACATACAGTTTCCAGAGTGGAACTTGATTGCGCCGATGATAATTACCGACATATTCTCTCTGACAGTCTGCATTGCAGAAGCTTTGGTGTTGCGCATTGTAGCAAAACACGGCACGGAGAATCTGCACAATTTCTTCACCGCAGCTACGGGCTTACGCATGTTTCTCGCATTGTTCACCCTGACTGGGTGCTACCTCGTTGAGGGGCGTGATGCCATGCTGCCTTACTGCGTTGTATTCATGTCGTTCTATTTTGTATTTCTTATTCACCATTCAGTGTTCTTCACTCGTGTATTGAATTCTCACGCCAAGTGTGACAAAGAAAAATAAACATTTTTATATGAAACGATTAAGGTCATTATTAATCCTCGTTGCTTTTGCCTTGATGCCTTTGCTGGCTTTTGCTACAAACGAAGGTGGAGAGAAAAGTGAAGGACTCGACATACCGAAAGTCGTGCTTGAGCACCTTTCCGACTCTTACGAATGGCATATCGCCACTTACGAGGGAAAGCACTTGAGCATTCCGTTGCCGATTATCGTGCGGAATTCCGCTACGGGAGACTGGTTCGTAGGTACGGCGGAAAGTCTGCCTGAACCTTTCTTCTTTGACGAAGCCCACCATGGCAAGATTTACGAGAAGATGCCTGACGGCACAACGGAACGTCCGCTCGATCTGAGTATCACCAAGACTGTAGCTCAGATATGGATTGTGGTCTTCGTAATGTTAGCCGTATTCCTGTCCTGTGCCCGCTGGTACAAGAATCGCGACGAAAAGAGCGAGGCGCCGGGTGGATTCGTAGGCATGATGGAGATGTTCGTGATGATGATTTACGAAGATGTGGCAAAGGCGTCCATCGGAGAGAAACATTTCCGTCCTTACGCACCATATCTGCTCACCGTGTTCTTCTTCATCCTGACCACCAACCTTCTTGGCTTGCTACCGGTCTTCCCTGGTGGTGCCAATGTAACAGGAAATATAAACATCACGTTCTTCCTCGCTTTTTGTTCAATGGTGGTAATCAACCTCTTTGGAAACAAGGAGTACTGGAAGGACATTTTCTGGCCAGAAGTGCCAGTGTTCCTGAAAGCATATCCAGTACCGCTTATGCCAGTAATAGAGTTCTTTGGCGTCTTTACTAAGCCATTCGCTTTGATGGTCCGTCTCTTCGCCAATATGATGGCAGGCCACGCAATCATTCTGAGCTTCACTTGTGTGATATTCCTCGGATGGTCGATGGGAGTAGGCTATGGCATAGGACTCAACTTCGTGAGCGGAATAATGATGCTTTTCATGAATGCTCTGGAATTGCTCGTGGCATTCGTCCAGGCATACGTCTTCACTCTCTTGAGTGCTGTCTTTATCGGACTTGCCCACAAGGAGGAGGAGTAAAAGCCTCTTTTATTAGGTGTGACAAATAAAAATTAGAGTTAAACAAGAGAATAAACAAAAAATTAATAACAATTAAAATTTAAGGAATTATGATTATTTCATCACTTTTGGCTGCTGAAGGTCTGGCACAGCTGGGCTGCAGCTTAGGCGCAGGTATCGCAGTAATTGGCGCAGGTTTGGGTATTGGTAAGATCGGTAGCAGCGCTATGGATGCTATCGCTCGTCAGCCTGAGGCATCAGGTAAAATCCAGACAAACATGATTCTTACATCTGCATTCGTAGAGGGTTGTGCATTGTTCGCAATCGTGGCTTGTACCTTCCTTATCTAATGAACTTTTCTTGGGAGAAGTTTTTAACTAATAGGTGTTTGTAAATTAACGCAAATGGATTTATCAAGTTTGCCATCAATATTAACTCCTGACTTAGGATTGCTCTTCTGGATGCTTCTTGCGTTCCTTGTAGTATTCTTTGTTCTCGCCAAATTCGGTTTCCCGGCAATAACGGTCATGGTGGAGAAAAGGAAGAACTATATCGACGAGAGCCTGAAGAAAGCCCATGAGGCTTCTCTGAAGCTTGAAAACATCAAGCAAGAAAGTGAAGCGATCCTGCAGGAAGCACGTGAGAAGCAGGCCACCATACTCAAGGAGGCCGCATCCACACGTGACGCTATTGTGGAGAAAGCTCAGGATAAAGCACGTGAGGAGAGTGCGCGCATCATCAGCGAGGCCAAAGCCGAGATTGAAGCGCATAAGCAGGCCGCCATCAGCGATATCCGCAAGCAAGTAGCCATATTGAGTGTTGAGGTGTCAGAGAAGATCTTGAGAAAGAATCTCGACACCGACAAGGCACAGATGGACTACATAGATCTTATGCTGAATGAAGTGAACTTAAATAAATAAGCAGGATGGATTTAGGATTAATATCGGTAAGATACGCTCGAGCATTGCTCAAGGCAAGCAACCAGGAGAAGCAGTCTGAGCAGGTCTATGCTGACATGCAGACTCTCGCCGCAGAATATGTTAATGTGCCAGAACTGAGTGTCACCATAGCTAATCCTATGCTTTCAAGGGAGCAGAAAGAAGCATTGCTGATTACTGCCACAGGAAGTACAAAGTGTGAATTGACCTGCCGTTTTATCAGGCTTGTATTGAAAGAGGGAAGGGCGAACATCATGCAATTTATTGCGAACTCGTTTGTCTCTCTTTATAGAGAGCAGAATAACTTGATTCATGCAAAACTGTCAACTGCCGTTGCTCTGACTCCAGAAACGGAGTCGAAGCTGCGGAAGTTAGTGGAGAGTAAGACAAATGGTAATGTTGAGTTCAAGACTTCTGTCGATGATGAACTCATCGGAGGTTTCGTGCTCGAGTACGACACCTATCGACTCGACGCCAGCGTAAAGCGCCAGCTCAGCACCATTTTGTCGAATCTTAAATAATTAAAAGGATTAATATGTCAGATAAAATTAAACCAAGCGAAGTATCCCAGGTGCTTCTCGAACAACTGAAAGGAATCAGTAATGGCGAGCAGTTCGACGAGGTGGGCACTGTGCTTCAGGTCAGCGATGGTGTAGCGCGCATCTACGGATTGCGTAATGCCGAAGCCAACGAGCTCCTGGAGTTTGAGAATGGTACTATGGCTATCGTCATGAACCTTGAGGAGGACAACGTAGGTTGTGTGCTTCTCGGTTCTACTGATGGTATCAAAGAAGGCATGGTTGTGAAACGTACTAAGCGTATCGCGTCTATCCGAGTGAACGACAATATGCTTGGTCGCGTCATCAACCCATTGGGACAAGCCATCGACGGCAAGGGAGATCTTGATCTTACTGAGTCGTTTGAGATGCCGCTCGACCGTAAAGCCCCCGGAGTTATCTACCGTCAGCCTGTAAAGGAGCCTCTCCAGACAGGTTTGAAGGCTGTAGACTCCATGATTCCTATTGGTCGTGGTCAGCGTGAGCTTATCATCGGTGACCGTCAGACCGGAAAGACCGCCATTGCAATTGATACTATCATTAATCAGAAGAGTTTCTATGATGCAGGCAAACCTGTATACTGTATTTATGTTGCCATAGGACAGAAGGCGTCTACTGTGGCTGCCCTCGTATCTAATCTGAAGGAACATGGTGCTTTGCCTTATACTATTATCGTATCGGCAACGGCAGCAGACCCTGCCGCCATGCAGTATTATGCACCATTTGCCGGTGCAGCCATCGGCGAGTATTTCCGCGACCGTGGCTATTCTGCACTCGTCGTATACGACGACCTTTCAAAGCAGGCCGTAGCATACCGTGAGGTATCTCTGATTCTTCGACGTCCTTCAGGACGTGAGGCATATCCTGGAGACGTATTCTATCTGCACAGCCGTCTTCTTGAGCGTGCAGCACGAATTAATGACCAACAGGAAGTTGCAGAACAGATGAATGATCTTCCAGAGTGTATGAAGGGACATGTGAAAGGTGGAGGCTCTTTGACAGCTCTTCCGATTATCGAGACACAGGCAGGCGACGTTTCTGCTTATATTCCGACGAATGTGATTTCAATTACCGACGGACAGATTTATCTCGAGAGTGATCTCTTCAACCAGGGATTCCGACCAGCAATCAATGTCGGTATCTCCGTGAGCCGTGTTGGAGGTTCTGCACAGATAAAGAGCATGAAGAAAGTTGCCGGTACGCTGAAGATCGATATGGCCCAGTATAGAGAGCTTGAGGCATTCTCTAAATTTTCAAGTGACATGGACGCTGTGACATCCATGACTCTGGACAGAGGACGTAAGAATAACCAGTTGCTTATCCAGCCACAGTATAGTCCTATGACTGTTGGTGAGCAGGTAGCTATTCTTTATTGCGGTACTCATGGACTGATGCGTGATGTTCCAGTAGAGGATGTGAGGAAATGTCAGGATACATTCCTTGACAAACTTCGTTCTACACATCAGCAAGATGTCATAGACGTCCTTGCTTCAGGCGTTATAAATGATGATGTTTGCCATAAGATTGAGGAAGTAATGGCCGACATCTCCGGACAATATAAAAAGTAATTGCTTATGCCGTCACTAAAAGAAATTAAAGGTAGAATTTCTTCCGTCAACAGTACGCGCAAAATCACAAGTGCAATGAAAATGGTAGCATCTTCAAAACTTCATCATGCACAGCAGATGATAGAGAATATGCTTCCTTATGAAAATATGCTTGAGCGCATTCTCAAGACTTTTCTTGCCAGTGAGGCTGATGCACATACTGTTTTCAGCGAGGTTCGCCCGGTAAAGCGTATAGCACTCGTTGCATATTCGTCGAACAGCAGTCTTTGTGGTGGCTTTAATACAAATGTCGCGAAACTGCTACACTCTGTTGTAGAAGAGAACATGTCCTTGGGTAAAGAGAACATAATTGTCTATCCGATAGGAAGAAAAGTTGCGGAACAGGCAAAGAAAATGGGATTGCCGATAGCTGGTGATTTCACAAGACTTGCCGAGAAGCCTAATGTCTCAGAATGTATAGAAATAGCTAAAGAACTCGGAAAGAAATTCGTTGAAGGCGAGATTGATCAAGTTGAGCTTCTATATCATCATTTCAAGAGTGCCGGTTCTCAAATATTGCAGCGCAAGACTTTCCTGCCTATTGACATTACTTCTGGTGTTGGACAAGACAACAACCGTGATCTCTCGCATAAGACCGTTACTGCAGAAATGCAAGCCTATCTGAAAGAGAATCAGAAGGAAGAGCAAAAGAAAGAAGAGCATGTGGTACCTCTGAATGACAATTTCATTGTAGAGCCAGACATGAGCACGGTTCTCAAGCTCCTGATTCCCAAGTTGGCGCATCTTATGCTGTATACGGCTCTGTTGGATAGTATAGCTTCCGAGCATGCAGCCCGTATGGTTGCCATGCAGACGGCAACGGACAATGCAGATGAATTATTGCGAGAGTTGAATTTGCAATATAACAAGAGCAGACAGCAGGCCATTACTAATGAATTGTTGGATATTGTTGGTGGTTCTGTAAACAACTAATATGTTCAACATACCCGATGATTAAAATTTAAGCCGGACCATTTGCTTGAGTCCGGCTTAAATTTTTTATTACCAGCCAACTTCATTGGTTGGACAGAATAATCAGTTTGTCTATGTCATTTATTAAGCTTCTTCAGCAGAAGCTTGTTTATTGTCTGTATGTGTTTTCCCTGTTTCGTTATGTCTGTCCTTACTGCATAAATGTCATTGAACAAGTCACAAAAGGCGTTCTGCACCATATTGGGCTTTCTTCTGCTCTTGTCTGCTTCAGGATTTACAACAATTTTTATCCCTTTATGGTGTAAGGTTATGTCAATGTCTTTTCCTGCAATTACAGGGTCACCGTCGTAATGAATTACCCCTTCATTTTTCCTATGTACCAATATGTGGCTCGACTTGAAAGTCTTAACTTTCGGATTTTTGTTAATTGTCTTGTTGAACATGTCAATACTAATTTGAGGTGCATCAATCATGTCGAAAGGTTCCATTATAATAACGTCGAGCAATCCGTCACTCATCGAGGCTTGTGGGGCTATGTATGCATTGTTGCCATATTGTGAGGCATTGGCACACGACACGAGATAAGCACGCTTGTGTATTGTGCCTATCTCTTCGGCTTCAATAGTGTATTCCTCAGCCTCATATTTCAATCCGGACTTTAGAATGTTTTCAAGGTAAGTCACGGGGCCTCGTTTGCCTGCCTCGGCAAATCTCATGCTGATGTAAGCGTCAAACCCCATGCCACAAGTGCAGAAGAACGGATGGCCGTCAATTACTCCATAGTCAAGGTCGTGGGTCATGCATTTGTTGATAATCATTATGCATTTCTTTATGTCCATGGGTAGCATCAGATGCCGCGCCAGTCCGTTGCCCGAACCACACGGTATGATTCCCATAGCAGTATTTGTGTCGATGAGCGCCCTGCCTATCTCATTAATGGTTCCGTCTCCGCCTACAGCTACTACCACATCGCAATTATCCTCACAGGCTTTCCTCGCCAACAAGGTCGCATGTCCTGCGTATTCAGTATTCAAGATAGAGTAACTGAAGGTATCCTTGTCCAAATACTCGTCTATGAGCTTAGGTATGCCGGCCTTTTTTACTGTGCCGGATATGGGGTTCATTATAAAAGCAATCTTCTTCTGGGGCATAAATATAATGCTTTGGCTATATAATTTTGTTTTAACTTTGTAATATGCAAATATAGTAAATAATATCTTATTTATAGTTTGTAGCGCATTATTTTAATCCTAAATGAACATTTCTTTTGAAATAATGCTCTGTTTTACCTATTTTTCGTATCTTTGCAAGAAATATAAACAACAGTGGTTTATTACACCTATATTTATAATGGGACTTTTACAAGAGAAATACAAGAAATATCGTGAGCCTCAGAAGTATATGGAGGCTGGTATATACCCATATTTTCGTGAGATAACAGGAAAACAGGGTACTGTAGTACAGATGGATGGGCATGAGGTGCTCATGTTCGGCTCTAATGCATATACGGGACTTACAGGAGATCCTCGTGTGGAGGCAGCTGCAAAAGCTGCAATAGATCAGTATGGTACAGGATGCGCAGGCAGCCGTTTCCTTAACGGAACGCTTGACCTCCATGTTAAGTTGGAGAAAGAGCTTGCTGCTTATGAACACAAAGATGAGGCATTATGCTTCTCAACCGGATTTTTCGTCAATTCAGGAGTCCTCTCGGTCATCTGTGGCAGAGAAGACTATATAATTTGCGATGAGCGTGACCATGCCAGTATTGTAGATGGCAGGAGATTGTCTTTTGCCACTTGCTTGAAATACAAGCATAACGACATGGAAGACCTGGAGAAGCAGTTGAAGAAATGCCGTCCTGAAGCTGTCAAGCTCATTGTCGTTGACGGCGTGTTCTCTATGGAGGGCGATTTGGCTAATTTGCCAGAAATCATCAAACTGAAGCATAAATATAATGCTTCCGTAATGGTTGACGAGGCTCATGGCCTTGGTGTCTTCGGTAGCGAGGGACGTGGCGTGTGCGACCACTTTGGCGTAATTGACGATGTTGACTTGATTATGGGAACTTTCTCAAAAAGTCTTGCCAGCATAGGCGGATTCATCGCAGGCGACAAGGATACGATAAATTATCTGCGCCATGCTTGCAGAACTTATATTTTCAGCGCATCCAACACACCTGCAGCTACAGCAGCGGCAATGGAGGCTTTGCATATTATAAGAAAAGAGCCAGAGAGAATCACTCGTCTATGGGATGTCACGAACTATGCTTTGAAACGTTTCCGTGAGGAAGGATTTGAGATAGGAGAAACCGAGAGTCCGATTATCCCACTATATGTGCGTGATCCTTACAAGACATTTCTCGTTACGAAGTTGGCCTTCGATGCAGGAGTATTCATAAATCCTGTGATTCCTCCAGCTTGTGCTCCACAAGACACGTTGGTACGTTTTGCTTTGATGGCAACCCATACTCAGGAGCAGGTAGAGAAAGGCGTACAAGCTTTGAAGAAGATTTTTGTTGAACAAGGCATTATCAAATAATGCACTTCGATATTGACAAAATGGCAAGCATGAGGTTGCATTGAATAAGCCCTCTTGCTTGCCATTATTTTGTAAAATGTTGATATTGTGTGAAAAGTATGTAATCAAGACATACCTGTAACATTACGGTTTACCGCCATTAGGGTTACAGGCTTGTATCCATATTATATCGGTAATAATGATATCTGTAAATAATATTGGCGTTGAGTTCGGGGTCAAGCCTCTTTTCAGTAACGTCAGCTTCGTTGTAAACGATAATGACAGGATAGCCCTTGTCGGCAAAAACGGCGCAGGCAAATCCACGTTGCTGAAAATTCTATACCGTCTGCAAAGTCCGACATCGGGCAATGTGTCTGTTTCGAGCGACACAACAATCGGCTATCTTCCTCAGGTGATGAATCTGAAGGATGACACCACTGTTCGCGAGGAGGCTTCTAAGGCATTTGCAGGAATAAGTTCGTTGAAAGCGGAACTTGACAGGCTTAATGCCGAACTTGCCCAGCGTGAAGATTATGAGAGCGAGAGCTATCTTGACCTTGTAGAACAGTTTACTGCCACTCATGACAAGTTGCAGATTCTAGGTGCAGACAACTGTGAGGCCAATCTTGAGAGGACTCTTTCCGGCTTAGGTTTCAAGCGTACGGATTTCGACAGACCCACCAAGGAGTTCAGTGGCGGTTGGCGTATGAGAATTGAGCTTGCGAAGATTCTTCTGCAGAAACCAGACGTGTTGTTGCTCGACGAGCCTACCAACCACCTCGACATCGAAAGTATCCAATGGCTTGAGCAGTTCCTTTCCCAAAGTGCGAAGTCTGTCGTGCTTGTGAGCCACGACCGCGCATTTCTTAATAATGTGACGAACAGGACTTTGGAAATCAGTTGCGGAAAGATAGCAGACTATAAGGTGAAGTATGACCAGTATGTGGAATTGCGCAAAGAGAGACGCGAGCAGCAGATACGTGCATACGAGAATCAGCAGAAAGAGATAGCTGATATCAAGGATTTTATCGAAAGGTTCCGTTACAAACCGACAAAGGCAGTACAGGTGCAGAGCAGAATAAAGCAGCTGGAGAAGATTGTTCCGATAGAAATAGACGAAGTTGACAATTCTTCAATGCATCTGAAATTTCCTCCCTGCATGAGAAGCGGCGACTATCCGGTCATATGCGAAGACGTGAGGAAGGATTATGGAGACCACATGGTTTTCGGCAATGTCAATCTTACAGTCAAGAGAGGAGAGAAAGTCGCTTTTGTCGGAAGGAATGGAGAGGGAAAGTCCACTCTCGTCAAATGTATCTTGAATGAGATTCCATATACCGGAACTCTCAAGATTGGCCATAACGTGCAGATTGGATATTTTGCACAGAACCAGGCCCAGATGCTTGACAACAGCCTTACCGTCTTCGACACGATTGACAGCGTGGCAAGAGGTGATGTGCGCTTGAGAATCAACGATATATTAGGCGCCTTCATGTTTGGCGGTGAAGCTTCAGAGAAGAAGGTTTCAGTTCTCAGCGGTGGAGAGAAGAGCAGACTGGCAATGATCCGCCTTCTGCTCGAGCCCGTAAACCTGTTGATTCTTGATGAGCCTACCAACCATCTCGACATGCGTTCAAAGGATGTGTTGAAGGAAGCGATAAAAGCTTTCGACGGTACAGCCATTGTCGTAAGCCACGACCGCGAGTTCCTGGATGGTCTGGTTACTAAAGTATATGAGTTCGGCAACGGAAAGGTGATAGAGCATATCGGAGGGATATATGATTTTCTTCAGAAACACCACACAGACAGCATTGATGCTGCCACCAACAATAATCCCTCTCCTGCCGCTTCTGATGCGAAGGCCGCTTCTGAACCCTCACAAGGCAAGCAGAACTATCTCGAACATAAGGAGCTGCAGAAGAAGCTCAACAAAATGAAGAAAGCCGTTGATAAAGCTGAATCCCAGATAGGGGAACTTGAGAAAAGACTCGGTGAGCTTGACGAATTGCTTCTGAAACCTGAAAACTCCTCAAATATGGAGATTGTTGAAGAATATACATCAATAAAGGCAAAGCTGGATGAAGAAGTGGACAATTGGGAGAAACTCTCTGAGGAATACGAGCAGCTTTCTTCCCAATAGTTAACTGTAATGAAAGTTTTATCACCGGATCTGCAATATATCAATCGAAATACAGTTATCAATTTAGTAACATAAATATTAAGACTATGAAAATTAAATCAATTATTCCTATTGTGGCCTTGGCCACAGTATCGATGACCTCTGTGGCACAGAATCCGCAGTCTCAGCAATTGCGTTCTGGTCTCGACATGTCCAACATGGACAACAGCGTCAAGCCACAAGACGACTTTTTCCATTACGCTTGTGGCGGTTGGATGAAGAAGAATCCGCTGCCAGCTGCTTATTCCCGTTATGGCAGCTTCGATGTGCTGGGCGAAGATAACAACAAGCGCATCAACGGTATTCTGCAGGAACTGCTTGAGAATACCTATAGTGAAGGCACCATTGAGAAGAAGCTCAGCGATTTGTATAAGCTTGCTATGAACGAGCAGCGCCGCAACGCAGATGGCGTTTCTCCACTCATGCCAATCCTGAAGAAGATGGAGAAGGCTAAGACCAAGGAGGCTTTGTTCAAGATTCAGCTGGAGCTTGTGCCTTATGGCGACAGCGAATTCATCGGCATGTATTTTGGAGCCGACGAGAAGAATGCCAAACAGAATATCCTGAACGTAGTGCAGAGCGGTACCACCCTCGGACAGAAAGAATATTACCTGGATACAGACTCGGCTACAACTGCAATCAGAGAGGCTTACAAGAAGCACATCGTAAGAATGTTCCAGATGTTCGGCTTCAATGCCAAGGCTGCCCAGAAGAAGATGGAGAACGTGATGCGTCTCGAAACTGAATTGGCTAAGGTGTCTAAGTCTAACACAGAACTTCGTGACCCTGAGGCTAACTACAACAAGATGGCTTTGTCTGAATTCATGGCAAAGTATCCTCATATCAATATTGACAAGGTGCTTGTCGCATCTGGCGTAGACCTGAATCTCGTGAAGGATCTGGTAGTGGGTCAGGTTGGCTTCGTGGCAGGTGCCGACAAACTCTTGTCTGCTATCACCCCTGATGAATACAGAGACTATATGGAGTGGGGCCAGATAATGAGTGCGGCTGCTTATTTGAGCGATGATGTAATTGCTGCAAACTTCGACTTCTTCGGCAAGACAATGAGTGGAAGAAAAGAAAACCATCCATTGTGGAAGCGTGCTACAAGCCAGGTGGAAAGCCAGATGGGCCAGGCTTTGGGCAAGATTTACGTGGAGAAATATTTCCCTGCTTCATCAAAGGAACGCATGAAGACTCTTGTACACAACTTGCAGATTGCCTTGGCAAAGCGCATCGAGGCTCAGGATTGGATGAGCGAGGAAACAAAGAAGAACGCCCTTGACAAGCTGAATGCCTTCTATGTGAAGATTGGCTATCCTGACAAGTGGATAGACATGAGCGACCTCAACATCGACCCGGCAAAGTCTTATTATTCAAATATCGAGGAGTGTCGCAGATTCTGGAACAAATGGGTTATCGTAACTAAGGTGGGCAAGCCAGTAGACAAGGATGAGTGGCAGATGTCTCCACAGACCGTCAATGCTTACTACAATCCTACGA
Organism: Prevotella sp. LMAG:51; assembly: GCF_008680225.1. Taxonomy (NCBI): domain Bacteria; kingdom Pseudomonadati; phylum Bacteroidota; class Bacteroidia; order Bacteroidales; family Prevotellaceae; genus Prevotella; species Prevotella sp. LMAG:51. Next base: position 164,427 of record NZ_NALQ01000026.1, read on the forward strand.
CCAACGAGATATGCTTCCCGGCCGGTATTCTGCAGGTTCCATTCTTTGACCCAACAGCCGACGACGCATTCAATTATGGAGCTATCGGTGTTGTAATCGGTCATGAAATGACTCACGGATTCGATGACCAGGGTCGTCATTATGACAAAGACGGCAACATGAAAGACTGGTGGACAGAAAACGACGGCAAGAATTTCAACGAGAGAGCTGACGGATACGCCAAGTTCTATTCTAACATCAAGGTATTGCCTGACCTGAACGCCAACGGCCGTTTCACTCTTGGTGAGAACCTTGCTGACCACGGAGGTCTGATGGTTGCCTACGAGGCATACAAGGAGGCTACGAAGAACAATCCTCTTCCTGTAATCGACGGTCTGACTGCAGACCAGCGCTTCTTCATCGCTTACTCACAGGTGTGGGCAGCAAACATCACGGATGCTGAAATCAGAAACCGCACAAAGAGCGACCCACACTCTCTTGGCATGTGGCGTGTAAACGGTGCTCTGCCTCACATCAACATGTGGTATGACGCATTCAATGTGAAGCCTACAGACAAATTGTTCGTTCCTGCTGACCAGAGACTCAAACTTTGGTAATACAGGATTGATTTCGGTTTTAACTTAAATAAAATTGGTTTAGTTTAAAAGGCATACTAACCATTTGGTTTAAATCATCCATAAACGATCGAGTAGGAGGTAAACACTAATTTTAGGTGTTTACCTCCTATTTTCGGTATGTTCGGCCCGAGCATAAAAAATAGCCATAAGAAAGTATCTTTGTATACAGTCTTATGGCTATTGTTTTAGCTGTGTATATAAATGTTGTCTGTTGCGACGGGCTTGTGAATGTTGTCTTTACTGTCAGGTGACAAGATTGTAAATGTTGTCTTTGCTGTCCGATGACGGACTTGTCAGTTTATTCCCCTGTCGTTCAGCGCCTTGGTATATTTCCTTGCATTTTCCTTATGTTCCTCATAAGTCCTTGCAAAATTATGGGTGCCGCTGAAATCCTCTTTCGCACACATATACAGATAGTCGTGGTGTACATAATTCAGCACGGCGTCTATGCCTGCCACCGATGGTATTCTGATTGGCCCTGGCGGTAGACCTTTGTATTTGTATGTGTTATAAGGACTGTCAAAGGAGAGCATGTTGTGGTAGATGCGCTTGAGCTCGAATTTCTTGAGTGCGAACTTTACCGTGGGGTCAGCCTGCAGAGGCATGTCTCCCTTCAGTCTGTTGTAATACATTCCGGCGATCATCGGCTTTTCCTGGTCGTTGGCGGTTTCCTCGTCCACGATGCTTGCCATTGTGATTACTTCGATAGGGGAGAGACCCATGGCTTTCGCCTTGTTTTCTCTTTCAAACGACCAGAACTTCTTGTTCTCCTTCTGCATCTTGTCGAGAAACTTGTCTACGGAAATGTTCCAGTACACGGAGTAGGTGTTTGGTATGAACATAGCTGCGATGCTCTCCGGAGTGTAGCCGTATTTCCTGCATGTTGCCGTGTCGGAAACGGCTTTCAGGAAATCATCCTTTGAGAACATCAGTTTCTTTGAAACCTCGTCGGCCAGTTTGTCGAGAGTCCTTACCGAGGGGATTGTGAGGTTTACAGGCGACTGCAGTCCGTTCCTGAGCTTGCGGAACACGGTAAATGCTCCATTGCCTGTAGTCACTTCATACCTTCCAGGCCGTATCTTTTCGGCGAGGTCCCAATGGCGGGCAAGTGTGGTGAAAGCCATGTAGCCTCTGTCCGTTGAGATTTCCTTCACTTTCGCGTATACGGAGTCGATGTTGTCGTCGTCGTCAATATATACATACTGTGTTGAGGATTTTACCGACAGCGCAGAAAAGAAGAAATAGTAAACCAATCCTATTATTATCAGGAGGCATCCCAATGCAGACAGGATATACTTTTTTTGTGAAATAAATGATTTTGCCATGATTATATTTTTCAAATTCTGTCGAGTACGGTCTTTATCAAGTCGTCTATGTGCGACTTGTATCCGGTGTCAGCCTTCTGTGCCCTGCGGTTTGCAATCACCATGCAGCAAGTCGTAGCCTTGTGTCCCATCAGTTTTGACAGTCCGGCAAGTGCTGAACTCTCCATCTCGAAGTTTGTTATTCTGTCACCGTCGTATTCAAATTCTTCTATCTTCCTGTTCTGGTTGGGGTCAGCCAGAGGGAGTCTTAGTTGTCTTCCCTGCGGTCCGAAGAATCCTCCGCAGGCAATCGTTATTCCTCTCACCATGTCTTCGCCGGCTATTCTGTCCACGAGTTCTTTGTCGGCTTCAACCACGTATGGCGCAGGCTGACACATGTTTCCTGTCCATCCCATGTGGTTGAGGAATGCTTTTTCTATCTGCAGGTCACACACCGCATTTCTTCCGGCATAGAAGTTCAGCAGTCCGTCGAATCCCATGGATTTCTTTGAGCAGATGAAAGTTCCGGCAGGCGTGTTCTCCTGCAGTCCGCCACAGGTGCCTATTCTGACCATTGTCAGCTGTCTGAATTCATCCTTGTCGGTTCTTGTTTCAAAGTCGATGTTGGCGAGCGCGTCCAGCTCGTTCACCACGATGTCGATGTTGTCGCATCCGATGCCCGTAGAGAGAACGGTTATTCGTTTTCCTTTGTAGCTTCCGGTTATGGTGTGGAATTCTCTGCTTTCCACGTCGCATTCTTTTTCGTCGAAATGGCTTGCCACTAGTGCCACTCTTCCGGGGTCGCCCACGAGTATTACTTTGTCTGCCAGGAATTCCGGTTTGAGGTGCAGATGGAATACGCTTCCGTCGCTATTGATTATGAGTTCTGATTCTGGATAATACTTTTTCATGATAAAATCGCTTTAAGTTATACTTACATCTGTCATCTCTGCATATTCTGCAGGATTGCCATGCAATCTGTATATGATGCAAATTTACTACAGATTTTCTGCATTTCGAATTTTCTTCTCAAGATTTTTTTTCTGAATCATAATATTCTCTAAATCTTCTTCCATTTTCAGAATCGTCTTGCGGTCAACACCTTTTCCTTTGCTCCTGTAGCCTTTTCTGAGGGTAGGAAGTTTCTTCTCTATATCAGCCTGTCTGTCATTCAGCTGCATGAGTTTCAGGAACAGTCCTCTTGCCGTGTCCGACTTGAAGTCGTTTATGTCAGTATATACGGCATCGTCGTTTATAACGAATCTGAAGCCGTGTCTCGCTTTGTCGCTTGAGGTGTGGGTGTTCATTCTCCTGAGGCTTTCGTCGAGCAGTTTCCTGTCGTATTGTGTGTCTTTTATGCTGCGTAGCATAGCCACGGATTTCAGTTTCTCTTCAGAGATGTTTTCATCGTCGCTCCATCTTTCGTCCGACGGTATGAAGGTATAGATGCACACTTTGCCGCTCTCCTGATGTCGGTCGGTCACGAGCCACCCCAGGGAGTCGATGTCGTCTACCACACACATATAGTCGTTGAATTCCGAGTTGTAGGGCAGTCCCAGGTTTTCGGGCTTGTAGAATGTCTGCGTCTCCGTGTTGAGCCTTGAGATGAAGATGTCTCTCTTTCCGAACCCGTTTTTTTTGTTTATGGCACTGAAATAGAGCGTCACGCCGTCTGGCATAAGATAAGGATAGTCCACGTCTTTGAAATCATCAGCGAATTCCTCTATCGCTCTTCCTGCCTTCCATTCGTTTCCGATTTTCTCTGCCATGAACAGCAGCGTGGAGTCCTTTGCCACGGTCTTGTTGTAGATGCACAAGTCATCGAATCCGTTGAGGAATGCTGATGATGTATGGCTTGTCTGCGTGGCGGAATTGAAGATGTCTGTATATTTCCCTATCTGTCCGTATTCTTTTCTGAGCGGAATATGCTTTGCGAAGTTTTCCTTGTCTACCACCAGGCTGTCTATCACCATCAGCTTTGCTGCCGACGGATAGAAGTCAGCTACCGCCAGTGCGTTCTGCTTCTGCGCCGGTTTGTTCTTCTGGAGCCTTTTCACCTGTGCGTCTGATGGCTGTGCAGCCAATGAGAGCAGACTGCATAGGATTATGAAATTTCTTGTCCGTGCTTTCATATTGATTGAATCAGTATTTATTCGTTTTGTTTATCAGTATTGACCAAACGTTTTGCTTATTCGTATTTTATCGTCTTCACGGGGTTTATGTGCGACACTATGTAGCTTGGTCCTATGAACACGAGGAGGCATATTGCCAGGGTTGCCGCGTTTATGAGCAGGATCAATGGCGCGTTGATTTCCACGGGCACGTAGTCCACGTAATATACTGATGCGTCGAGGCTCACGAATTTGGTGTATTTCTGCAGCGCCACGAGTCCCAGAGCGATGATGTCTCCCAGAATGAGTCCGCGCCCGATGACGAGGGCTGCAAACCAGATGAAGATGTTTCTCACCGACCTGTTTCTGCATCCCATAGCTTTCAGGGTGCCTATCATGCGTGTGCGCTCGAGTATGATGATGAGGAGTCCGGAAATTATCGTGATGCCCGACACGCAGATCATGAGTCCGAGGATTATCCACACGTTGAGGTCTAGCAGGTCGAGCCATGAGAAGATCTGCGGATACATTTCATATACGGTTTCCGACGAATATGTCTCTCCGTATTTGTCGCCCTGTCTGTTCACGTTCTTCACCAGATATCTGGCTGCTATCGGCACGTTGGCTATATCGTGTAGCTGCAGTTCCACTCCCGACACCTGCCCCTGGCTCCATCCGTTGAGCTTTACGGCAGAATAGAGGTCGCAGAAGCAGAGCGATTCGTCAAACTTCGTCATGTTGGTCTGATAGATACCAGCCACGGTATATCTTCTCACCCTTATGTCTCCGTTGTTTATGAAATAAGAGAACACCCTGTCGCCGGTCTTGAGCCTGAGTTTTGTGGCTATGTTTTTGGAAATCAGAATTTTGTTCCCGCTCGACTTGTCGCTGAATCTGGGTATGCTCCCTTCGGTCATACAGGAGTGAATGAACGCCGTGTCGTAGTCGGCTGCAATTCCCTTGTATGCCACTCCCATGAAGTCGCTGTCCGTCTTCAGTATTCCCTGGGTCATGGCGAAGCTCTGCATGGATTTCAGCCCCGGTGTTTTCTTCAGCACGTTTCTGATGCTGTCAGAATAATCTATCGGCCTTTGCTCGCTGCCATGCAGGGAGACGAAGTTTGCCACCGTGGCGTGGGCTCCCAGTCCTGTCACTTTGTCTCGGATGGTGTGTTTGAATCCCAGGATGACGCACACGCTGATTATCATCACGGCCAGTCCCAGAGCGACACCGGTCGTGGCGATATAGAGAGCAGGCTTGCTCACCTTGTTGTTTTCGCCTCTTTCAGAGTATAGCCTTCTGGCTATGAATAACGGGAAATTCATTCTTTATTCTTTTTCTTTCTTGTTTCAATCATCTTCTGCCCGGCCCGGATATTGCTCCAGTGCCTTGCGTAATACTATCAATGCCTTTCTCAGGTCCTCCTTGTTGAGCACGTAAGCTATTCTCACTTGGTTTCTGCCGGCTCCGGGTGTGGTGTAGAATCCGCTTGCAGGAGCCATCATCACGGTTTCGTTCTCGTAGCTGAACTCCTCCAGACACCAGCGGCAGAATTTCTCGCTGTCGTCCACGGGCAGTTTCGCCACAGTATAGAATGCTCCCTTATCGTATTGTGTCTGTGTGGGTATAGCTTCCCGGTTGAAGGCGTTGCCCGGGACATTCCGGTTGAGGTGAGTTCCACATGGCTTCTTGTTTGAAGAAGTTCTACAAGACTCCTTAGTTGAAGAAGTTCCACGAGAGTCCGAATCTCAGCACCCTCTTGTTGATGGGGTAGTGTGGTGTGAGGAAGGCGTTTCCGTCAGTTGCGTTCACGTGGCTCATCATTATGAAGAAGCGGGTCTGCTTCAGGTGCATGTTGGCATAAACGTTCACGATGGGGTAGGAGCCTGTCTTCACGTTATGCTCTCCGTTGTCCTGAATGGTGAATTGTCCGAGTGCCGGACTGTAGTCTGGTGCGAAATATTTGGTGAAATATCTCATGTCAGCTCCGAGGTCCACCTTCAACACCTTCGCTATCTTGAATCTCAGATATAGGTTGGTGTAGAGGTTTAGCTCCGGCACGGGCAGCACGTTCTGGTTGCTCGACTTCTGGTAGGTCACGTTGTTCTCCCAGAACACGGGTCCGAACCTGAAGTTCTGGTCGAGCTGCAAGGTGAGCAGCGTTATGTTTCCTGCGTGCTGCAGCGGCTCCACGGTGTTTCCCGTGCGTCCGTAGCCTTCGGTTATCGTGTATCGCTGTGCGAAATACGCGTAGTTCTTGATGTCGCTGAACGCCACTCTGAGCCTTGTCTTTGTGCGGCTGAAGGTGAGCACACCCTCGAGGTTGGCCCTCGTTTCCTTGTCAAGCGTCTTGTCCCACCACAGGTGTCTTGAGTGATAGTGCCTGTAGTAGAACGTGGGCACAAGTCTTTCCATTCCTGCCTTGGCGTCGATTCTTAGCGTGTCGCCCAGTAGCGGCAGCCTCAGGTCGGTCTGTCCGTTGAGCTTGAGTTGTCCTGCGTCTGTTCCTGTGATCGTTGCCTCAGCCGTGGCGTTGAAGCGGAAGCTGCCCTGTGTCTTGTTCATCTGCGCCCCTATGCTCAGGTTGTGCTCGTTGTATGAGTCGGTGCCCATTGTGGGTGCGGGGAGCGAGAAATGGCGCAGTTCCGAGGTGGCGAATATCTTGAGTCCCGCCTTTGCCCATTTGTTGAATCCCTCGAGCATTGCAATCGCCAGGGTGTTCTTCAGCGAGTAGTGGCGCGTCTTGTCGTAGATGGAGTCGCCGCCCAGTCTGAGGTCCATGTCATAGGTGTCGGCATAGAAGTCTGTTGGTGTCTGGTAAGCCTGGTAAATCCTCCTGTAGTTGTCGAAGCTGAGTGTGTGGATGAAGCTCGTTACAGGCACGTATTCATCTTTCATCCATTGCTCCTCCTGCTGCCTCTTAGCCTCCAGAGCTGACAGACTGTCGGCTGCCGCCTTCCCGTCCACGGTGATTCTGTCAGCCGCCGGGTTGCCTTTTTTCTCCTCGTAGGGCTCGTCGCCTGCTATGGTGGAGTTTTCGGGGCGTCCGAATGTCTTGTCGTCATTGTTCCTGCCTTGTGAGAGTCTGCCGTCCTTAGCTCCGTTGTTTTCCCTTTCTTCGTTTTCCTTCTTCGATTCGATGGCGAATTTCCTTGCCTGAATCTCGCTTTCGGTCATTTTCACCTTGCGGCTGAAGCCCACGTTGTAGCGGTGGGAGAAGAAGATGTGCTGGTTGTCGTTTCTGTTCCAGTTCTGCTCGAGCACGGTCGGTATCTCGTTCTCGCTGAAGTCGTCGTCGAACATCTCCGGATGGGTTATATAGCGGTCGTCTGTGATTCCTCCGTTTTCCGTCACTTTCTGGTGGTTGAGCGAGAAGAGCAGGTGTGCGTTGTATCTCTCTCCGAGGTATGAGGCATACATGGAGTAGTTGAAGTGTGAGGTACTCTGGTTCTGGTAGTAGCCGCGGCCGTAGATATAGTCGAACTTAAAGCCTGCCCCGAAGTCTTTTCCGGCATTCACGGCAAAGAGAGCCTTGAGGTGATCTTCTCCGTTCGACCTGTCGCCGCACTCGTTGTAGCTGATGTTTGTGATGGGGGATAGGGTGTTGGTGAAGAGGAACTGGCCCACGGGCTTGTTGAAGAAGCTGTAAGGCTGTGTGAAGAGGAACTGTCCTGCCGTTGGGTTGTCTATGAAGATACGGTTGTAGCGGGGGGCTCCCAGGTTGCCCGTGGTGTTGTATTCGCCACGGAGTCCTGAGGTGAAGATGGTGTTCATGAACATGTGTGAGGCGGTGTCGGGCGTGCAGGAAGTCCTGTCGCCGAACCTCTCGTCCACGGTCCACACGCTCAGACCCTTGGGCACTATCTTGTCCTTCACTTTCGTCGAGTCCTTCCTTCCTCCGAAGTTGTATGCCGGGTCGTCCGTGGCGTTGTCGTTGTCAGTTATCCTGTGCAGATCTTGCGCCTGTGCCGTCAGGAAGGCGCACGAGAGCAGAAGTGCGGGGAGTATTCTTTTCAATTTCATTTCACCAGTCTGATTACGCATTCACACATTTTGAAGGCCATGGCTCCGAGTACGATCACGATTCCAATCTCTTCGTTCTTGAAGAAATAGCAGAGCATTCCGACCACTGCCCCTATGATGAAAATTATGTTGAGGATGTTTCTGAGCATGAAGAACTTGCCCCTGCCTTGGGCTCTTCTGTGCCTTCTGGTGGGGAATCCGTTGCCGGTTTCGTTGTTGATTTCGTTGTTGACTATATTATTGTCCATATTGCTTATTGGAATATGTTTGAAATGTTGTTTGTATGCCTGAGCCATCGAGATTGCCTGTCTTCCTGTATTCCTATGGCATACAGGGCTTTGGGGGTTTGTGGGATTCCAAGTGCAGCCTCGTGGCGCCGGTCTGCTTTCTGCAGCTCTTTATATAATGCAAAGATAAGCATAATTTTTGAGAAAAACAAATATATTCCCCGTCGGTTAGTTAATTCTTGTTTAGCATGACTTGTAGGGGCGTCTGCTGTTGTTGTTCATATAAAAAGAGGTGTTTTGTGGTCAGCCAATCTGTTGTTTGCATTCTCTGTCCCGCCGTTTTGCGCTTCTGTTCCGCCGCTTTCTGCTTCCGTTTCGCCTCGTATGCCGCCATCAGCCTTTCGTATTCCATTTTCTTTCCCTCATACTCCCGTCGCATCTCGTCTTTCAGCGGTTTGGCGAGCTGTCGGCAGAAGTTCAAGTCGCCTTTCGACGAACCGGCATTGGCAAAGAGGATGTTGTATAGCGGAGCCTACACCTTCCTGCCGTCGTAGAGTCCGTAAACTCCCGAGGGCATGTCCGGCGTTCCGCTTGCCGCTCCGATTAGGCCCGAAACTATGTTCAGCGTTCCGATTATCATCTTGTCGCGGCTCACCACGTCGTCGTGTAGCTGCATGATTTTCTTGAGTATGGGAGGTAAGTCTGCCGTATCCAACTTGTCGGAGAATGTATAGCCGTTGGAAAAGTCTTTACAACATTTTTCCCATTTTCCCATTTTCCCATCTTCCCAACGGGAAATGGTGTTTTTATCTAAGTTATTATATATCAATATATTATCTTTTTTATTACATTTATTTTTTGTTATATGGGAAGATGGGAAAATGGGAAAATGGGAATTTTGGGAAAAAATGCCTTCTCTTTTCCCTCTTTCCCTTGCCATCTCCTTGAGGTCAACATTTGCCAGATCTCTTGCCATCTGGAAGAAAGTTGCGATAGTGATTCCTCCCTTGTGGCCTTTCATGCAGTTGTCGTAGCTCTGTGTTCCGGATATTCTTCCGGATTGAAAATTTTACCACTAAATAGGAACCGCCGTATGCGGAACCGCATGTGCGGTGGTGTGAAAGGCCGGTAAACACGAGAGTAGGAGATAAACACCTATGATAAGTGTTTACCTCCTACTCGATTGGGTCTTCTCTTTCTGTGCCGTTGTATCCGGAACTTGTCAGATGGGTGTAACCTCTTCTCTCACAAGCCCGTTTTGTCAGAACGAATACGTGAATCCTATTGATGCATATTCTTTCAGCTGCCAGTATCCGTGGTCTTTATCGCGCTTGGCGCCGTCGTCGAAACGGGGATAGACGAAGACGTTTGAGGATATGTATTTGTTGAACTGGAACATCAGCGTGTTTTCCCATTCCAGTTCGGCTCGCTTGTAGGTGGTGTAGCCGTAGAGGCGGGTCTTCCACTTGACGTTCGGCGCGAAAGCCCATGTGAGGTCTATCGTGCATTCCGAACCGAAGTCGTTGAGCGTGTGGTCTCCCTCTTTCAGTCCGTAGCGTGTGGCGAGCGCCTTGCGTCCCACGTAGCGGAAGTTGTATGCCAGCGGAGCCATCTGTATGGTTCCGGTGAGGCGTTTGTTGAGCCACACCACGTTGTAGTCCATACCGACAGACACGTTGACGTTGAGAGGCGAGAGGATGTCGGAATATACCGTGGCGTCGTTGCTCTTGAATCCGCGTGCAAACTGTGTGTAGGCGATGAGCTGCAGTGAGTAATACCATTTCTTGGATGCCTGCAATCCGAGTCGTCCGGTGTAGCGTATGAGGTCTTCCGAGGTCTTGAAGCTGTGGAGAGTGTCGCCGCGCGATGTCTGGAAGCCCAGTTTCATCTCCAGCTTGTTGTCAAACTTCACTTTCTGCTTGTTGTTGTAGTTGGCCTGCATTATTGCGCTTGCCACCATGGAGTAGTTGCTCTCGCCGCCCTTATACCAGTTTGACGACACGTAGTTCTGGAGCATCTGCAGGTAGTATTCGCCCTGATACTTCCAGAAGTTCGGTTTCTTCACGATTATCTCCAGCGGAAGGTCTAAGCCGGCGTTGTCTATCACGTCGTCGTCGGCTCTGCTCACGAGCATCTCCTTTTTTCTTATTGGAGTCTTCATCTCCTCGTGTATCTCGCCCATGCGCCTGAGCGAGCGTTCACTCTTTGTGACCAACCGGGGCTTGTTGAGGTAGACGTTCATCAGCGCCATGTCGATAGCCATGTCGCGGTCGTCAACGGGGGTGCTGCCGAGATAGTCGCCCGCCACGGAATGATAGAATGTTGTGGGGGAGAAGAGGCGGAAGAGACGTCCGTCGGCTTCTGTGCAGCTGTCGGGGGCGGCATATATCCTCTCCCTGGCCGATAGCAGCGAGTCGGCGTAGGTCTTCACGATAAGGGTGTCTTTCGCCTTGCTCTTTCTCGTCTTGAAGGGGTGTTGGGCAGAAGCTCCCACACAGGTGGCGAGGAAGAGAAGGAGAATGATGTGTCTGATATTCATAAAAAAGTAATCGTATGCTTGCGTTTGCTCCTTCGGTGGGGGTTATTTCGCTCCGTCGGTGGTCATGTTGCCCTCGATGTAGAGGCGCACCAGCTCCGGAGTGCCGTTTGTCCTCACGGTGATGCTCTTCTTGAAGTGGCCCTCAAACTTGCCCTTGCCGTTGTAGGTCACCTTCACCTCGCCTTTCTCGCCCGGAGCTACGGGCTTCTTGGTGTAAGTGGCGACGGTGCATCCGCAGCTTGCCACGGCCTGGTTCACGATGAGTGGAGCCGTGCCCGTGTTCTTGAACGTGAACACGTGGGTCTGCAGCTTTGACTCGGGAAACGTGCCGAAGTTGAAGGTGGTGGCATCAAAACTTATTCTGGCGTCGCTCTGGGCAAAGGCGGTGGCGACAAGCGCAAACAACATTATCGTTGTGAACAATAGCTTTTTCATCTCTTTAAATGTTTTTATTGTTATATGAATTATTGTTTTGTAATGCAAAGGTATCTTTTCTTTTCGAGAGAACAAAGTTTATACATTATTTTTACTATTATTAACGGCTCGCGGGGCGGAGTTGGAAAATAAAGCACTATCTTTGCAATGCATAATCAGCCATGTCAGGCATGGTTTACACAAACGCTATTTGACCAATATTAAAACAGGTATTCAGCAAATTTAAAACATAATCAAAAAATGGAAAGAACTTGGAGATGGTTCGGCAAGAACGACAAGATAACACTCGACATGCTCAGGCAGATAGGAGTGGAAGGAATCGTCACCGCGCTTCATGACGTGCCAAACGGAGAGGTGTGGACAAGAGAGAAAATCAGAGACCTCAGAGAATATATCGAAAGCTACGGCATGAGGTGGTCGGTGGTGGAAAGCCTGCCTGTGTCGGAAAGCATAAAGTATGCGGGAGATGACCGCGACCGGCTGATAGAAAACTACAAGGAGAGCCTGAAGAACCTCTCGCTCGAGGGCATACATACTATCTGCTACAACTTCATGCCCGTGCTCGACTGGGCGAGGACCGACCTCAGCCACCCCAACCCTAACGGCACCACGAACCTCTTCTTCTCAAGGGCGGAATTTGCTTACTTCGACATCTGCATACTGAAACGCCAGGGGGCAGAGAAGGACTGGCAGGACGTGGCGGCAGAGGTGGAGAAGATGAAGCAGACCATGACCGCTGAAGACAACCACAAGCTCGTGGAGAACATCATAGTGAAGACACAGGGCTTCGTGAGCGGAAACATAAAGGAGGACGACGAACATCCCGTGGAGCTCTTCCGCCAGCTGCTCGACCTGTATAAGGGAATCACCAAAGAGCAGCTCAGAGAGAACATGAAATACTTCCTCAATGCCATAATGCCGACATGCGAGGAGTATGACATGTATATGTGTGTGCATCCCGACGACCCTCCATTCCCGATACTCGGACTGCCAAGAATCGTGACCTCTGACGAGGACATCAGGTGGTTTCTCGAAGCGGTGGACAATCCTCACAACGGGCTCACCTTCTGTGCAGGGTCGCTCTCGGCAGGACAACACAACGACGTGGTGGAACTGGCAAGGAAATACTGTTCACGCACGTGGTTCGTACATCTGCGCTCATGCCACGTGTTCGACAACGGCGACTTTACCGAAGCCTCGCATCTGGGAGGCCGCGCAGACCTGATAGAACTGGCGCGCATCTTCGAGAAAGAGGAGACAAGACGCTCCGGCACCCCGAACATCGGGAAGCTGCCGATGAGAGTGGACCACGGAATGACGATGCTCGGCGACGAAAACCGGGGCTACAACGCCGGATACAGCTTCCTGGGACGAATGTTCGCCATGGGACAGGTGCAGGGAATCATAGCAACCGTTGACAGAGAGCTCGGAAAGGAATACCGACAGCCGGGATTGTGGTAAACCGCAGCAGCGGAGACTAAGACATTTCTTATCATTATATCAAATCAAGCTCCAGACCGGCCGTAATGGCGCCAGGAGCATAAAATACGACAAAGGCATGAACAAACTATTTGACATCAAAGACTATGTGGTGGTCATAACAGGAGGCACGGGAGTGCTCGGACGCACCATAGCAAAATATCTCGCCAAAGAAGGCGCTAAAGTGATAATCCTCGGCAGAAAGGAAAATGTGGGAGCCGAAATCGTTGCCGACATCACGGCAGAGGGAGGACATTGTGAATTCATGAAGACCGACGTGATGTGTCAGCAGACCGTGAAGCAGAACTGCAAGGACATCCTCGAAAAATACGGAAGGATCGACACGCTGCTCAATGCCGCAGGAGGAAACATGGCAGGAGCCGTGATAGCGCCAGAAGGAAACTTCTTCGACCTTGAGGTTGAAGACTTCCAGAAAGTGCTGGAACTGAACCTCACGGGAACCGTCATACCTACACAGGTGTTCCTCGAGCCGATGGTGAAGCAGGGAAAGGGCTCCATCATCAACTTCTCGTCGATGGCAGCCTTCAGACCAATCACACGCGTCTGCGGATATGCAGCTGCAAAGGCGGGCATCAGCAACTTCACCGAATTCATGGCAACTGAATGCGCAAAGAAATTCGGAGAGGGAATACGAGTGAACGCCATAGCCCCGGGATTCTTCATCACGGAGCAGAACCGCAACCTGCTCACCAATCCCGACGGAACATACACGCAGCGAGGCAGAGACGTGATACATCAGACTCCATTCGGAAGAATGGGCGACCCCGAGGAGCTCTGCGGCACGATACACTATCTGATGAGCGATGCGGCGAAGTTCGTCACGGGCACGGTAGCCGTGGTAGACGGAGGCTTCAACGTGTTTGCCATGTAACGACAAGGCCGACCGGCATGGATTGCGCAAACCTTTTCGTATTTTTTTCGACGAAAAGATTGCAAATCCATGTCGGCTCAATTATAAAAACATTAAATTTGCAAAGGATTTCAAAGAAGAATAGCTGAAACCGGCAATTAATCTGAAACTAATAATCAATTAACTAAATACAAATCATGAAGAAATTGCAAGCTTTAAACAAAAGGACTGCGCCAAAAAGTGTAATGCCAGAGAAAATCATCCAGTTCGGTGAAGGAAACTTCCTCCGTGCGTTTGTTGATTGGATCGTATGGAAGATGAACCAGAAGACAGACTTCAACGGCTCTGTAGTAGTGGTTCAGCCATTGGCAGGCGGCATGGTGGACTGGATCAACGGTCAGGACTGCCTCTATCACGTGAACCTTCAGGGAAAGGAAAACGGACAGCCGGTAAACACACTCGAGCGCATCGACGTGATCAGTCGCGCCCTCAACCCATACTCACAGAACCAGGCTTTCATGGCTCTCGCTGAGCAGCCGGAGATGAGATTCATCATCTCGAACACCACAGAGGCAGGTATAGCCTTCGACGACAGCTGCAAATTCACCGACGCTCCTGCATCTTCATATCCAGGCAAGCTCGTGCAGCTGCTCTTCCACAGATATAAGTTCTTCGACGGAGACCCATCAAAGGGAATGATTCTCATGCCTTGCGAGCTCATCTTCCTCAACGGACACCATCTCAAGGAATGCATCTACCAGTATATCGAACTCTGGAAAGAGGACATGGGTGCAGACTACGAGGGATTCAAAGCTTGGTTTACCGACCATTGCTTCGTATGCGCAACACTCGTAGACCGTATCGTTCCTGGTTTCCCACGCGACACCATCAACGAAATCCAGCAGAAGGTTTGCTACAAGGACAACCTCGTGGTGAAGGCTGAGAGCTTCCACCTCTGGGTAATCGAGAAGGCGGAGAACATGACCGTGGAGCAGATGAAGGAAGAATTCCCGGCAGACAAGGCTGGACTCCACGTGCTCATCACAGACAACGAGAAGCCATACCACGAGCGCAAGGTGACATTGCTCAACGGCCCTCACACCGTGTTGAGCCCTGTAACTTATCTGAGCGGAGTGAATATCGTGCGCGACGCTTGCGAGCATCCTGTGCTCGGCAAGTATATACACAAAGTGCAGTTTGAAGAACTCATGCAGACTCTAAACCTGCCTATGGACGAGCTGCAGCAGTTCGCATCTGACGTGCTGGAGCGCTTTGAGAATCCATTCGTTGACCACCAGGTGACAAGCATCATGCTTAACTCATTCCCTAAGTATGAGACACGCGACCTGCCAGGAGTGAAGGTTTACCTCGAACGAAAGGGAGAACTCCCACAGGGACTCGTGTTCGGTCTGGCTGCCATCATCACATATTATAAAGGTGGAGTGCGCGAAGACGGAGCAGAAATCAAGCCAAACGATGACGCTAAGATAATCGAGAAGCTGCAGGAGCTCTGGGCTACTGGTGACACACAGAAGGTGGCTGAAGGCGTGCTCGCATTCGACTACATCTGGCATGAGGACCTGAACAAGACAGTTCCAGGACTTGCAGAGCTCGTGAAGAAAGACCTAGACCTCATCCAGGAGAAGGGTATGCTCGAGGCTGTAAAGACTATTCTGTAAGAATGATAAAGGATTCTGACAGACGTGCCATGCAGGCGCAAGCGACAGTGGAGGTCTGTCATGGAAAATTTATATTTGCTATAAACCTGAGTTCGGGATAAGAAAGTCTTTATAAAAGTTGGTAATCTCAATAATTTTTAGTACCTTTATGGTTGTAAATCAATTAGTTATAAAGTAAAAGGATACTATAGTTATGGAGATTACCAAGGACAAAATTACTGAAATTTTCTGTATTATCGATGATTTTTGCCAAGAATATGATAAAGAGATTGCCCGCATGTCCATTTGTGAGCCTGACGGGCGTAAGCACCGCAATCGGAAATGTACTATGAGCCGGTCGGAAATCATGACAATACTCATCTGCTTTCATTTCAATACTTTCCGCAACTTCAAGCATTATTACCTCTTTTATGTCAAGGTGCACCTGCACGACTTGTTCCCAAAGCAGCTCTCATATAACCGCTTTGTTGAACTCGAGTCCAGAGTCGCGGTTGAGATGATGCTGTTCCTCCAACTGTTTTGCTTTGGTAGATGCACGGGTATAAGTTTCATTGACAGTACATGCATTCCTGTATGCCACAACAAGCGTATAACAAGGAATAAGGTGTTCCGTGGTTATGCAGAAAGAGGCAAAAGCACCATGGGATGGTATTTCGGTTTCAAGTTACACCTGATATGCAATGAGAGAGGTGAACTGCTTAACTTTATGCTTACGAAAGCGAATGTTGACGATAGAAATACAGATGTTTTTAACAGATTGAGTGATAATGTGTTCGGAAAATTATTCGCAGACAAAGGATATATTTCGCATGGCTTGTTTGAGAGATTGTTTAACGACGGTATAGAAATTGTCACTGGCTTGAAATGCAATATGAAAAACAAGCTTATGCCATTGTATGACAAGATTCTGTTGCGTAAAAGATCTGTCATAGAAACCATCAATGACGAACTTAAGAATGTTGCACAACTTGTACATTCAAGACATCGTAGCGTGTTCAATTTCGTAATGAATGTCCTTTCTGTTTTGGCTGCGTATAGCTTCTTTGAAAAGAAGCCATCCATCAACATTGACTATTGCATAGAGAATGTTGACGGACAGCTTGCTGTTATAAAGTAAACTTCATTTGGACTTTACAATCCTTGCATTTTGCCATCCATATTGTTTGGAGGGCAAATGTAATATGCACCTATCGGAAATCTGGCATAGCAAGAAAAACGACTGTCGCTTATCCCGAACTCAGGTTATAAGGACGAAGGGCGTTTATTTTGCCCCTCGTCCTTTTTTCGTAAATACCCCTTTGGCTGGTCCTCTCCCCCAGCTTGTTTATTTCTTCTGTCAGTTGTCTGCTGGTCCCTGCTCTTCGGTGGTCTCTTGGCTACTTCTATCCATTGCCCTCTGGTTATTCTCTCTCTGGCGTTTTTCATGTCTTGATTCCCGCCAGTTTGTTTACCCCGTCTGTTTGTATGTCAAATCAGTTTATTCTGTTTCTCTTAGGGTCGGTTAGTTGAAAAATGGCACGTTGTCAAGGCACTTTGTAAATTAATTTATCAAATCAGTCAAATATACTTACGTTTTCACGTTGATTGCCATGAAATACTTGAAGAATGTTTGGCGTTTTTGATATTTAGTGTATCTTTGCACTATAAAAAACATGAATACATATATATAAGTGAGATTTTTTTCAGTAACCAAGCATATAACAAGCATCCTGAGTTCGACAGGCCCAATCTCATCGAACGGCTGGTTTTCCTGAAGATGGCAAAGGCGATGACGGAACAGGGAATCGTATGACGACGCCCCAAGGACAAGCGTTGGGCTGCCTTAACGAAACTAACCTTTATATACTATGATGCATCCCGGGTGTTTCGCAGAAATGTGGGGCGCCCTTTCTTTTTGCATTTTTTTTGAATAATGCATGCATAATTGTTTTTCTACTTGGATAAAATACACTATCTTTGCAATGGGCATGTTTACCGCCACTCTTCGGAGACGGCAACTTTCAGACAGTCTAAAAACAATAATCTAAAACAAAATAGCAATTATGGAAAATAGCAAAGAACTCATCGCATTGTGTGAAGAGAGAGCCAAGCAGTGGCTTTCTCCGGCTTTCGACGAAGAAACACGCACAGAAGTCAAGGCTATGCTCGACGCTGAAGACAAATCGGCGCTGATTGACGCTTTCTATCAGAACCTGGAATTCGGTACAGGCGGACTGAGAGGCATCATGGG
This sequence comes from Prevotella sp. LMAG:51, assembly GCF_008680225.1. Classification (NCBI taxonomy): domain Bacteria; kingdom Pseudomonadati; phylum Bacteroidota; class Bacteroidia; order Bacteroidales; family Prevotellaceae; genus Prevotella; species Prevotella sp. LMAG:51. Next base: position 181,942 of record NZ_NALQ01000026.1, read on the forward strand.
AGCCGGAACAAACCGCATGAACAAGTATATTGTAGGAATGGCGACACAGGGATTCGCAAACTATATCCTGAAAGCATTCCCCGGCGAAGAGGGACTGAGCGTGGTGGTAGGCCACGACTGCAGAAACAATTCCAGACTCTTTGCCGAGACCGTGGCGGCAATATTCTCAGCCAACGGTATAAAGGTTTACCTCTTCGAAAGCCTGCGCCCGACACCGGAAATATCTTTCGCCATAAGAAAGCTCGGAGCTAAGGCAGGAGTGAATGTGACAGCATCCCACAACCCTAAAGAGTACAACGGATACAAGGCTTACTGGAGCGACGGAGCACAGGTGCTCTCGCCACACGACACAGGAATCATCGAAGAGGTGAACAAAGTGAAGATGGAAGACGTGAAGGCAGAAGCCAACAAAGATCTCATCAAGATAATCGGCGGAGAAATGGACTATGACTACATGCAGGCTGTTCACACGGCAATGATAGACCAGGACGTCATCAACCGACAGAAAGACCTCAATATCGTATACTCGCCAATGCACGGAACGGGTAGGGTGATTGTGCCTCTCTGCCTGCGCTCATGGGGATTCCAGAATATCAACGTCGTGCCGGAGCAGATGGTGGTAGACGGAAACTTCCCCACTGTAGTGTCGCCAAACCCGGAGAATTCCGAGGCCATGACTCTCGGAATGAAACTCGGAACAAAGCTCAATGCCGACCTCGTGGTGGCCACCGACCCTGATGCCGACCGCCTCGCTATAGTATGCCGCGACGACAAGGGAGAGTGGGTGATCATCAACGGAAACCAGACTTGCATGATGTTCTGCTATTACATCATAGAAAACAAGAAGAAACTGGGCAAGCTGAAGCCTACAGACTATCTCGTGAAGACTATTGTGACGACAGAAGTCATCGCCGAGATAGCAAAGAAGAACAATGTGGAACTCAGAGACTGCTACACCGGATTCAAGTGGATTGCACGCGAAATAGCCATCTCTGAGGGCAAGCAAGACTATATCGGAGGAGGAGAGGAAAGCTTCGGATTCCTGCCTTACGACAAGGTGAGAGACAAGGACGCTCCTGCTTCAATATGCCTCATCTGTGAAATAGCAGCATGGGCAAAAGACCAGGGCAAGACGCTCTACGACCTGCTCATGCAGATATATCTCGAATACGGATTCTCAAAGGAATTCACAGTCAATGTGGTTCGCCCGGGAAAGAGCGGAGCCGATGAAATCAAGCAGATGATGGAGAACTTCCGCAACAATCCTCCTAAAGAGCTCGGAGGTAGCAAGGTGGTGCTCTGGAAAGACTACAAGACACTGGAGGCAAAGAAGGCAGACGGAACCGTGGAGAAACTCGATATGCCGACCACAAGCAACGTGCTCCAGTGGTTCTGCGACGACAAGACAAAGGTCAGCGTCCGTCCTTCCGGCACAGAGCCTAAAATCAAATTCTATCTTGAAGTTAAAGACACGATGAAGTGTGCTGGATGCTACCAGCGCTGCAGCAAGGCTGCCGACGAAAAGATAGAGGCAATCAAGAAATCTCTCGGACTGGATTGACAAAACAATACTTGCAGGCGAAATCCTGCAGACAATTGTGAAATATAATAGTTTAAGCCAATATGCGGTTATGCTTGATGCTCGGCCACATATTGGCTTTTGCCTGATTTCATCGGGTATTCTGACAACAGCAACCTCTGGCAGCCTGCCGATGGAAACGCATTTTTTTCGATTCGCTTTTCGACCGTGTCGTTCTTTTTCACGTCATGAAAGTTTGTATTGTTCCCGATTATTAGTAAATTTGCATCTGGATGCTCGCCATGTCGATTGTGGCAGGCTTTGATTTGATAAACTCTTGATATTAGCTATGGAAGCTTCATATGTAGATTTGACCATTCGTCTTTCGCTCGCCCTTGTGCTGGGAGGAGCGATAGGCATAGAGCGGGAGTATAGAGCCAAGGAGGCAGGATTCCGCACCCATTTCCTCGTGGCGTTGGGTAGTGCGCTGTTTTGCGTGGTGTCGCAGTTCGGTTTCGGCTTCGACCTGAAGGATTCATCACGTGTGGCGGCACAGGTCGTGTCGGGCATCGGATTCCTTGGAGCAGGAACAATCATCTTTCAGAAAAACGTGGTGCGCGGACTCACAACGGCAGCCGGCTTGTGGGTGACGGCGGCCATAGGACTGGCTTGTGGTACGGGAATGTATCTGGCCGCCACCATTGCCACGGTAATGGTGCTGTTCGGTCTCGAAGTGATAAATGCCCTGATTCCGCAGCTCGGCTCTACGGTGGTTGATCTGTCCTTTTCCGCACCTTCGATAGAAAGCATCCGACAGCTTATAGCAAAAATGCGGCACGACGGCATGGACGTGAGGTCGTATGAGATAAAGGAGCGGCGTACATCACAGGGAGAATTCCTAGAGGCAAACCTTCACCTTAAAGTAAAGCGTGGGTCGAACGACAAACTGCGCGTCATAGATTATATGGACCAGTTTACCGACGTTACGATATCCGCGGTAGAGGTGTAATTCTCCTTGCCTGTGATGCACAGGCTTGAAAGAGTAAGTTGGAGCGCTGCAATCTACTGATATTGACATATACTTTGTCCATTATATTATGATGACACTATTCCGGTCAGATGGTTATAATCGCTTGATAACTTGAATAGTTATGGATTAGCAGCGTTTAAACGTAAAAAAAACTTAATTTAATAACTGTGTAGTAGGAAAACTTTGCTAAATCGGAAAAAGTTTGTAATTTTGCACCCTGTTTGGAATAAGTATCAAAAGGAAACAACAAAAAACGTAGATAGAAATGTCTAAAATTTGTCAAATCACGGGAAAGAAAGCCCAGATGGGTAATAACGTATCCCACTCAAAGCATCGCACAAAGCGCAGCTTTGACGTAAATCTGTTTAATAAGAAATTCTATTATGTAGAAGAGCAGTGCTGGATTAGTCTGAAGATTAGTGCTGCAGGTCTTCGTCTGATTAACAAGGCTGGTCTCGATGCAGCTCTCAAGATGGCTGTATCTAAGGGCTATTGTGATTGGAAAGATATAAAAGTTATAGGAGAATAATACAATGGCAAAGAAGGCTAAAGGCAACCGCGTTCAGGTAATCCTTGAATGCACTGAGATGAAAGAGAGCGGAATGCCGGGAACAAGTCGTTACGTAACGACCAAGAACCGCAAGAACACTCCTGAGAGAATGGAGCTGAAGAAATACAATCCTATTCTCAAGAGAATGACTCTCCACAAAGAAATTAAATAATCTAATAAAATACATTAGAAAATGGCAAAGAAAGCAGTCGCCACCCTTCGTGATGGTTCAAACGATGGTCGCGCATATACAAAGGTTATAAAGATGGTAAAGAGCCCCAAGACAGGTGCCTATTGTTTCGATGAGCGTATGGTTCCCAATGAGGCTGTGAAAGATTTCTTCAAATAAATCTATCTCTTAAATGATATTAAGGGCTGCAATTACAGGTTGCAGCCCTTTTTTCGTTAGCTTGTTGGTTTTTTATTTGTGGAAATGAGCTTTTTTGCGTAATTTTGTAGCATAATATAAAATATCATTATGGGATTTTTCGGACTATTCACAAAGAAAAATAAAGAGACCCTTGACAAAGGACTCGAAAAAACAAAACAGAGCGTGTTCTCAAAACTCGCTCATGTGGTGGCAGGCAAATCTAAGGTTGATGACGAAGTGCTTGACGACCTGGAGGAAGTGTTGATAACTTCCGACGTGGGGGTAGACACTACCATCAAAATAATAAACAGTATAGAGGAGCGTGTGGCAAGAGACAAGTATGTCTCCACCTCTGAGCTGAACGGTATTCTGAGAGATGAAATATCAAAGCTCCTCGATGACAGCAATGATGTGACGGACTGGAACCTGCCGGAGGGTCGCAAACCATACGTCGTACTCGTTGTCGGAGTGAATGGAGTGGGGAAGACCACGACAATCGGAAAACTCGCAAAACAGTTCAAAAACGCAGGAAAGAAAGTCTATCTCGGAGCGGCCGACACGTTCAGGGCTGCTGCCGTAGAGCAGTTGTGCATCTGGGGAGAGAGAGTCGGAGTGCCTGTAGTAAAACAACAGATGGGTGCAGACCCTGCAAGCGTAGCTTACGACACGTTAAGCTCTGCTATGGCTAATGATGCTGACGTGGTGCTTATTGACACGGCAGGAAGGCTACACAACAAGGTGGGACTAATGAACGAGCTGAAGAAAATAAAGGATGTGCTGAAGAAACTCATACCGACCGCACCGGACGAGGTGATGCTCGTGCTCGACGGCTCTACAGGACAGAACGCCTTTGAGCAGGCAAAACAGTTTGCTGCCGTTACTCAGATTACGAGCCTGGCCATAACGAAACTCGATGGTACTGCAAAGGGCGGCGTAGTGATAGGAATATCAGACCAGCTCAAAGTGCCAGTGAAATACATAGGACTCGGAGAGGGTGTTGACGACCTTCAGATTTTTGACAAGAAACAATTCGTAGACTCATTATTCGATACAGACAAGTGATACGCGATCAGATAGATTTCATAACCATGGGGTGCTCCAAAAATCTTGTTGATACGGAGTCCCTGATGCGACGGTTCAAGAGAATCGGTTATACATGTACCCATGACTGCGACCATCCTGAGGGAGAGATTGCTATAATAAATACATGCGGATTTATAGGCGACGCAAAAGAGGAGAGCATAGAGATGATTCTCCGATTCGCTCAAGCTAAGGATGAAGGCTTGCTTGATAAATTGTTTGTAATGGGTTGCTTGTCACAGCGTTACAGAGAAGAATTGTCTGCGGAAATTCCACAGGTGGACAAGTTTTATGGCAAATTCGACTTCAAGGATCTGATTGATGATTTGGGAGCCGCAAAGGGATTTGTCTGCGAGAAAGCAACCGTATCGTCATGTGCGGACGGATCATTTAAACAAAAGACCACACCAGCTCATTATTCATACATAAAAATCAGTGAGGGATGTGACCGTCATTGTGCGTATTGTGCCATACCTATCATCACAGGAAAGCACAAGAGCCGCCCAATGGAAGATATAATTGCAGAGATGGAGACTCTCGTCAAGGAGGGTGTGAAAGAGTTCCAGATTATCGCTCAGGAACTTACGTATTATGGAGTGGACCTCTATGGCAGGCAAAGCATCGCTGAACTAGTGGAGAGAATGGCAAATGTTGAGGGAGTGGAATGGATACGATTGCATTATGCCTATCCAAACAACTTCCCGTTTGAATTGTTGGATGTAATTAGAAACCACGATAATGTCTGCAATTACCTCGACATCGCTTTGCAGCACGTCTCTGACCATATGCTGACTGCGATGCGGCGCAACACGTCAAGCCAGGAAACATACAAACTGATTGAGAAACTCAGAGAGGCTGTTCCAGGGATTTGCATCCGTACTACGTTGATGGTTGGATTCCCAGGCGAGACCGATGAGGATTTTGACGAGCTGGTGAAGTTCGTGAAATGGGCAAGATTCGAACGAATGGGAGCCTTTGCATATTCTGAGGAAGAAGGTACATATAGTGCAGAGCATTATAAAGATGACGTTCCATACGACGTGAAACAATGCCGTCTTGACAGACTTATGCGTGTGCAGGAGCGTATAAGTGCTGAGCTCGAAGCTGAGAAAATCGGAAAAGAACTGAAAGTTATTGTAGACCGCAGGGAAGGTGATTATTACATTGCGCGCAGCGAATACTCCTCACCAGAGGTTGACCCGGAGGTTCTTATCGAGGCCCATGACGGGATGGAATTGGAAATCGGAGGATTCTACATTGTCGAAATCACCGGTTCTGAAGAGTTTGATGTATATGCCACCGTATTGGGAAGGGCATAAATGTGTATAAGGAGAAACTATATGAACAACAAAAGTTTCATTTCTGAAGTGGCTAATCGTACGGGCATGGATCCTGAGGATGCTCAGATGTTTTCATACACGCTCGTAGATGTAATGAACGAGTGTTTTCAAAAAGGTGACGTTGTATCATTCAGCAACTTCGGTTCTTTTGAAGTCAAGAAACGTATGGAGCGTATAATGGTCTCGCCGAACACAAAGAAGAGAATGCTCGTCCCACCGAAATTGGTACTTTCCTTCAAGCCCTCGTCCACTATAAAAGAAAAAATAAAAAATGGAGGACTTCAATAAATGGGCAAGATATTGATGAAAGACATAGCCAGTCAGCTCGCGAAAAAGAAGAACATACGAATTTCAGAAGCAGAGAACTATCTTGATGCCTTCTTTGCCGTAATCCATGATGGCCTAAAGGCTGACAAACTTGTGAAGATAAAGGGATTTGGCACTTTCAAGCTTATAGAAGTCAGAGACCGCGAGAGCGTTGACGTGAATACTGGCGAGAGGGTGCTGATCGATGGTCATACGAAAATTACTTTCACACCCGAGAATTCGCTGAAGGAAATGGTGAACAAGCCATTTTCACAGTTCGAAACCGTTGAGCTGAACGATGGAGTTGAGTTTGGAAGTATGCCAAACGAAAACGTAGAAGCAGAAAACGGGAATATAGGTAATAAGGATAGTGAATCTGAGAATAATTCAACAGTCGATAACACTTCGGTTAGTGGAGAAAACTCCAGATTATCAGTTGATTATGGGAATGATGGCCATTGCGGGTCTGAATTAGACATTGCGAAAGAAGTTGGGTCGGATGACGGGATCGTTGAAGCCGAATCTGAAGCTGCTACTGAAGAAGAAGTAATATTGAATAATTCAACCGATACTCTTGACTCTCATAATTCACAATCAGGCAACACAGACGCTCTGGTGCATGCTGATAATGAAGCAGAATCTCGCATTTCCTTCAAGACTGAAGATGAACTATCGTTGGTTTCTGGAGAAACTCCAGATTCAGAATCAGAAACGGAAAAGGATCCAAGTGATAATCAGCCATCACAGTCAGCCCTGCAGGCTGGTGATAGCCCGAATGTTGTCGACGAGACATTTCCTGACTCCGACAATAATGCCCTGGACAACAAGGAAAAGTCACAAGATCCATTCGTGGTTAGCGATGAAACAGAGAGGCGAAATGCACAAGGACAATCTCAAATGGCTTATGTTGCTTCAGGAATTCCTGAAGGTGACACAAGAAAGGCGCATAAGAAAGCAGGAAATGTGAAACTTGTTCTTTTGTCGTTGCTTGCGTTGGCAAGCATTGCATCGGCTTTTGTTGCGGGTTTGTATCTTGGAGGCAAAAACGAAAGAAGTGTTCCTGCCAGTAAAGTTGTGGTTGTCAAAAAGGCTTATCCATCAAAGAAAAACGGTTATCAGAAGGCTGCAGTATCAAAGGCTGCCGACACCATAGCCACAAAGGTGAATATTGCAGGGGAAGACAATGTTGAGAAAGGGGGGAAGGCTGAAATAAAAGATGTACAAGATCATATTTCAGAAACTGAGAATTCTGAAATCCAAAGTGCAAAAAGAATGGTCAAGACAGGGGCATATGTGATAGAAGGTACCGACAGAACTGTGAAAGTGAAGGATGGTCAAACGATGAAGGTGCTCGCACGCCGTTATCTTGGAGAGGGAATGGAATGTTACCTTCAGGTGCATAACGGCAAATCTGAGGTTAAAGTTGGGGAAACTATAAATATTCCTAAACTTAAACTCAAGAAGAAAGCTGCGAATAACAAAGTTTCTTAAAATTAAGCGCCTGTCAACTCATTTTAATATTATTTATGTTCTAAATCTCTTATAACCGAATTTAAAATTATTACTTTTGCGGTATAAAGAGATTTGGAACATTTATTTTAACAAAATATACAACGAAAATCATGGCAGAAGTTATAGACATTAGAGAGCTAAACATTCTGATTGAACAACAAAGTGCTTTTATAACAAGCATCAAGCGTGGCATGGAAGGTGTCATTGTGGGACAAAAACACTTGGTGGACAGCCTGCTTATTGGTCTGCTGAGCGATGGACATATATTGCTGGAAGGTGTACCGGGATTGGCAAAGACCCTTGCCATCAAGACCCTTGCACAACTCGTCAACACAGAATTCAGCCGCATACAATTCACACCAGACCTGTTGCCGGCCGACGTTATTGGTACATTGATATATTCACAGAAGACCGAGAGCTTCCAAGTGAAGAAAGGTCCGGTATTCTCAAACTTCATTCTTGCAGATGAGATAAACCGTGCTCCGGCAAAGGTTCAGAGCGCATTGCTCGAGGCTATGCAGGAACATCAAGTGACAATCGGTAGTACAACATTTGACCTGCCAAGTCCTTTCCTAGTAATGGCAACTCAGAATCCTATAGAGCAGGAGGGAACATATCAGTTGCCAGAGGCGCAGGTAGACCGTTTTATGTTGAAAGTGATAATTGATTATCCCACTATCGAAGAGGAAAAGCAGATTATCAGGGAGAATCTCAATGGTCTGAAGGCAGATATCAAACCAGTTGTTGAAGCGTCTGAGATACTCAATGCCAGGAAAATAGTAAATCAAGTATATCTCGACGAAAAGATTGAGCAGTATATCGCAGATATCGTGTTTGCGACACGTTATCCTGAGCGTTATGGATTGGAGAATATCAAACCTCTGATAACCTTTGGAGGAAGCCCTCGTGCCAGCATCAATCTGGCCAAAGCTGCCAGAGCGTATGCATTTATCAATCACAGAGGATATGTGGTACCAGAGGATGTACGTTCCGTAGCATATGACGTATTGCGTCACCGCATTGGACTTTCTTACGAGGCTGAGGCAGACAACGTGACAGGAGAGGAGATCATAAGTAAAATATTAAATAAAGTGGAGGTTCCTTGATGGAAGCTCAGGATTTGTTGAAGAAGGTCCGCAAGATTGAAATCCATTCTCGCGGACTTAGCAATAATATATTTGCTGGTCAATATCACTCGGCCTTCAAAGGACGAGGAATGGCCTTTAGCGAAGTGCGTGCATATCAGTATGGCGATGACGTGCGTGATATAGACTGGAATGTCACAGCAAGGATGAATTCACCATATGTGAAGGTGTATGAAGAAGAGCGAGAACTTACTGTAATGCTGCTTATCGACGTCAGCGCATCTCTTGACTTCGGCACCCGCATGCAGACAAAGCGTGACAAGGCAACGGAGATTGCGGCAACATTGGCTTTCAGTGCGATACAGAATAACGATAAGATTGGAGTAGTGTTCTTTTCTGACAAGATAGAAAAGTATATTCCGCCCAAGAAAGGAAGAAAACACATATTGTATATAATCCACGAGATGCTTGACTTTCATCCTGAGAGCAAGCGCACAGATATATCCTGTGCTCTTCAGTTCCTTTACAGTGCCGTGAAGCATCGTTGTACCGCTTTCATTCTTAGTGACTTCTATTACAGAGGTGATTATGAGAAGCAGATGATAGTGTGCTGCAAGAAGCATGATGTCGTGGCTATACAACTATACGACCAGTTCGCAAGAGAGCTGCCCGATGTGGGGCTCATCAAGATATGTGATGCCGAGACTTCACATGAGATGTATATCGACACGAGTGACAAGAAGCTACGTCAGGCGCATCGCCAATATTGGCAGGAGAGGAGGGCGTCACTCGATAGACTGTTCAGCAAGACCAATACTGACAATATCTCAATTGCTACGAATGAAGACTATGTGAAGAGCCTCATACAACTCTTTAAGCTGAGGTCGTAAATACTTTATTCATAAGATTTTATAACAAAGATGAAACGATTATTTCTATCTATATTGTTTGTGTCGCTCACAATGTCGATATGGTCGCAGGTGACCATAGACCAGAAGATCGACACTATGCAGATATTGATAGGTGAACAGACCAAGTTGACCCTTAGTGTCACCCTTGATGAGAAGCATCATAAGGTGTCATTCCCTAAGTTCGAAAGATCGCAATATATCACCCCAGGAGTGGAAGTACTGGAGTGCAGTAATATCGACACATTAGGAGTTGAAGATAATCTCATAAAATACAGCAAGTCTTATACGCTTACTTCATTCGACGAGAAATTATATTGCATTCCATCACAGAGCATAAAGGTAGACGGAAAGTCGTATCAGACTAAGGATCTCGCATTGAAAGTAATGACGATGCCTGTGGATACAGTACACACAGAGAAGTTCTACGGTCCGAAGTACGTGCAGGACAATCCTTTCAGCTGGGGCGAATGGGCAACGGTCTTCGGATATTCAATATTGTTTGTATTATTGCTAATACTGCTTGCATATCTGATAAACAGACTAAATACCAACAAGTCTGTAATAAAACCGATAAAATTCATCAAGAAAGTATCTGCCCATCAGAAGGCAATCACTGAGATAGAAAAGCTAAAAGAAGAGAAGGCGGCTGTTTCAGAAGATCAGAAGAGTTATTACACCCGCCTGACAATGATCCTTCGCCAGTATATAGCTGAGCGCTTCAATTTCGATGCTATGGAAATGACAAGCTCAGAAATTATAGAAAGGCTCCGGGATGAAAATGAGGGCGCGATTGAAGAGATGGTTAGTCTTTTCCGTACTGCAGACCTCGTGAAATTCGCAAAGTATTCTGTATTGGCCAACGAGAACGACCAAAATCTCGTCAATGCTCTATCGTTCATCAATGACACCAAGAAAGAGGAAGAGAAACCTGTAAAGCTAGTCGTTGAAGAGAATGAAGTAGAAAAGAAAGTCAAGAGTCAGCGCAGGACATTGAAGCTGGCTATAGTCGTGTTGACGGCAGCTGCACTTTTTGCGTTGATTGTAGTGATATATAAGGTTTATTTAATCGTGTAGAGAAAGTTTCATGGAATTTGCAAACATAGAATATTTGTTTTTACTCCTTCTGCTGATACCATATATATTATGGTGTCTGCTCTACAGGAAGAAATACGAACCAACATTCCGAATGGCTGATACCTTTGCCTATCAGAATGTTCACAAGAGTCTCAGGTTGCGGCTTATAGAATTGCCTCATCTGCTGCGCGTCTTGGTGTTCGTGTTGATAGTGATTGTCCTTGCTCGTCCGCAGACACGCAACAGTTGGGGCGAAAAAGAGACTGAGGGAATCGATATCATGTTGGCGATGGACGTATCGACAAGTATGCTCGCACAAGACCTCAAGCCAAACCGAATAGAAGCAGCAAAGGCCGTTGCGGCTGATTTCATATCGGACCGTGAGAACGACAATATCGGTCTTACTATATTTGCCGGTGAGGCTTTCACTCAATGTCCAATGACAACCGACCACCAATCGTTGTTGAATATGCTTGTGAATGTGCGAACAGACTTGGCCGAACGTTCTCTGATACAGGATGGAACGGCAATTGGAATGGGACTCGCCAACGCAGTAGCCCGTCTGAAAGACAGCAAGACGAAAAGCAAAGTCGTTATCTTGCTTACAGACGGTAGTAACAACATGGGTGACATATCACCACTAACGGCGGCTCAGATTGCCAAAAGCTACAATATCCGCGTATACACTATCGCCATCGGAAGCAAATCCCTTGCTCCTTATCCAATCAATGTGGGCGGAACTGTAAAATACGTTAACATGCGTGCAGATATAGACACACAGACCTTGCAGCGTATTGCCAATACTTCAGACGGTCAGTTCTACAGAGCTACAAATACTGCTGAACTGAAAAAGATATACAAGGACATCGACAAATTGGAAAAGACTCGTTTGAATACGAAAAACTTCTCCAAGCGTTCTGAAGCTTTTGTCCCATTCGCCATAGCGGCTGTATTGATTTTGATAATCGACATGTTGCTGAGGTTGACAGTATTCAGGCGTCTTCCTTAAAACCGTAGGGACATAAACAAGAAAACGATAGAGACAACAAACTTTCTGAGTTTAGTAGACTGCGTTAGAAGTTTGAGAGTCAACATCATACAATCAGGAAATAGCATATAAGCAAAAAACATAAACATTATGTTGAGATTCGCAAATCCGGAATATTTATATCTTCTGCTTGTCATACCGGTTCTGATGATAATCTGGACAGTGCAGACGAGAAGGAAGAGGAAACAAATAAACGGCATAGTAGACAAAGCACTACAAGAAGGGTTGATGCCAGGACGCTCAAAGTACAGGCCGCTTGTAAAGTTCTATATGACGCTCACGGCATTGGCATTGCTTATAATTGCTGCTGCCCGTCCGCAGGCAGGCATAAAGATAAGCAATGAGAAGCGAGCCGGAATCGAGGCAATGGTCGCATTGGACATAAGCAACTCCATGCTCGCTGAAGATGTGGCCCCATCTAGATTAGACCGCAGCAAGATGCTGATAGAAAATATGATCGATGGGTTCAAAGACGACAAGGTTGGTCTTGTGGTCTTTGCGGGTAGTTCATTCATACAATTGCCTATAACAACCGACTTCGTGTCTGCAAAGATGTTTCTTCAGAGTCTTACCCCCGGGCTTATTGCTACACAAGGAACAGACATAGGTGGAGCCATCAATATGTGCTGCAGCAGCTTTACCAAGAAAAACAATCTGGGAAGGGCCATAGTGCTTATAACCGATGGCGAAGACCACGAGGGAGGCGCCATAGAGGCTGCCAAGAAGGCAAAGAAAATGGGTATTAACGTATTTGTGTTAGGAATCGGACAGCCTAAAGGCGGACTTATTCCAGACGGGCATGGCGGATATATGCGTGACAACCACGGCAATGAAGTCGTGTCTGTACTCAACGAGGATATGTGTCGCCAGATTGCAAAAGCTGGCGGAGGTTCTTATATCCATGTTGACAACACCAACAGCGCACAGGAGTTACTTGACGAAGAACTTGCCAAGTTACAGAAGGGCGACCTGTTGAATGCCGTATACAGTGAATATGACGAGCAGTATCAGACTTTTGTACTTCTGGCACTTTTCATTATAATAATCGAAGCACTCACGCTGGAAGTGAAAAACCCACTGTTCAGAAATATCAAACTGTTCAAGAAATAACATCCAGTATGTAACATGAGACCAATGATGATGATAATAAGAAAATACATAATAGCATTGCTCCTGCTGATTCCTGTGATTGCATCAGCACAGACCGACCGAGACTATATCCGGCAGGGCAACAAGGCTTACAAAGCCAAGCAATATCCTGAGTCGGAAGTGAGATACAGGAAGGCTTTGTCAATCAATCACGAAAACCCGCAAGCCCTTTATAACCTTGGATGTGCCCTCATGATGCAGAACAAGATGTCGGAAGCCGTAAAATTCTTCCAAAAGGCAGCAAGCACTGAGAAGAACAAGTTCAGAAAGTCAAAGTCTTATCATAACATAGGCGTCATCTGTCAGGGCAGTAAGATGTATCCAGATGCCATAAAAGCATATTCTGAGTCTTTGCGCAACAACCCTTCAGACAATGAAACTCGTTATAACCTTGTACTCTGTAAGAAGCTTCAGAAGGACAACAAGCAGAACGTCAAGAACAAACAGCAGAACCAGAGCGACAAAAACAAGGATAAAGGCAATAAAGACAAGCAGGAAAAGCAGAAAGATAAGCACCAGAAGCAAGATAAGCCGCAACAGAATCAACCTCAGATGAGCAAGGACAACGCTGAACAGCTTCTTAATGCAGCTATGCAGCAGGAACGAGAGACTCAAGAAAGGTTGAACCGCAGTCGCCAACAACAACAGACCAGGAGGCTGGAGAAGAATTGGTGATCCAGAGATAATTATATTATACGCCAGAAATACTTATATCATATAAAATGAAGAAAGTTATACTGAATATACTATTGGCATTTGCCATATCATTGTGTCACGCCCAGGGGCTGCATGTCTCAGTTCCCTCCCACGTGCAAACGGGAGAGAATTTCCGACTGACTTATGTGATTGACACGCAAGACGTTGGTGACCTGCATCTCGGCGGCATACCTGGAGCACTCGAAGTGATAACGGGTCCATACCGTTCGTCTCAGTCGAGCTATCAGGTGATAAACGGACATGCAAGCAGTTCATCATCCACGACATTCACATATATTCTGTGTGCCACGAAAGCTGGCTCGTATAGAATTCCTTCTGCCACAGTAGTGGCTAACGGGCGAAAATTCGCTTCACGTTCTGTACAAATAAAGGTGACGGGCAAGAGCATGTCGGCAAATGGCACGCCAAGGATGCACAATGGAGCTGACGACCAACCACGTATGAGGACTGCAGGATCTGAAATCCGCAATTCAGATCTCTTCATAAAGGTAAGTGCAAGCAAGAACAAGGTATATGAACAGGAGCCTGTGATACTGACATACAAAGTATATACGCTGGTAGATCTCAACGCACTTAAGGGTGACATGCCTGACCTTACAGGCTTCCACACGCTTGAAGTGCCATTGCCACAACAGAAATCCTTTCATATCGAAAACCACAATGGCAGACCATACCGTTGCGTAACATGGAGCCAGTACATAATGTATCCTCAGATGTCCGGAGCATTGAAGATACCAAGCATAGTGTTCAAGGGATCAGTAGTTCAGCAGAATAGAGACGTAGACCCAGTGGAAGCCTTTTTCAATGGTGGATCGGCTTATGTTGAAGTGAAACGCGACATTGTGGCACCTGGAATAACGCTAAATGTGTTGCCTCTGCCCGCCAGACCGGCAACGTTCTCTGGAGGAGTCGGCGTATTCAACATAAGTGCGCAGCTAAACAAGTCTGATATCAAGGCCAACGATCCGTTCACATTGCGTGTAGTGGTAAGCGGAAAGGGCAATTTGAAGCTCATCAAGACTCCAGTTGTCAACTTCCCTAAAGATTTCGATAAATATGACCCAAAGATAACCGACAAGACAAAGGTGACAGCCAACGGACTTGAAGGCAACATGATATACGATTTCATCGCTGTGCCAAGAAATCAGGGCGAGTATACGATTCCGGCCATTGAGTTCACATATTTTGACACTAACACGAATTCATACAAGACAATAAAGACCCAACCATTCACCATTAAAGTAGGCAAAGGTGATGGAAGCGGAACGTCCGTGAGCGACTATCAGTCAGATCTGCGCAACAAGGATATACAACCAATACACGAAGGTTTCGAGAGTTCGCATGATTTCGACGACATGTTCTTCTGTTCTACAGGATATTGGGTACTCATCACCATGATAATCCTGACATTCTCACTGCTGACCGTTGCCTCGAGAAAATACATCTCTTTGGGCAAGGACACCGTGAGAAGCAAGCGTTGTCTTGCAAACAGGCTTGCCCTGAAGCGCTTGAAGGCAGCTAATGACTCAATGCTGAAAGGAAATAGTTCCACATTCTATGAGGATATACTGAAAGCCATGTGGGGGTATGCCGAAGAGAAGTTTAATCTTTCAGCCGGAGAGCTCAACAGGAACAACGTGGAGAGTGTTTTGCTTGCCAACGGTGTAGGAGAAGAATTGTCAACGAAGTTCATAGGAATCATTGATGCCTGTGAGCTGGAACGATATTCACAGTCTTCTATGTCGAATGACATGAATACTATTTTCGAAGATGCAATGAATACGATAACACAGATAGAAGATTCACTGAAGGACAGCAAGAAAAAATCAAACAAACTGATTCTCGCCCTCATGTTTCTCGTACTGACAGCATTGCCTGCATCCGCAATAACAAAGGAGAATGCTGACAACGAGTACAAAAAAGGCAACTATCAGCAGGCAATAAAAGATTATAACGAGTTGCTGAAGACCACGAAGAGTGCTGATTTGTATTATAACCTGGGCAATGCCTATTACCGTACAGACAACATTACTTTTGCCATACTCAGCTATGAGCGTGCACTATTGTTGTCGCCGAGCGACGACGACATCAAGCTGAATCTGCAGATAGCACAGTCAAAGACGATAGACAAGATCACACCGGAAGCAGAGATGTTCCTGGTGCAATGGTATAAGTCGCTGGTCAATCTTATGGGTATCGACTCATGGGCGGCATTGTCAATTTTTTCTCTCGTGCTCACTCTGGCATTCTTCACTTTATATCTACTTTCGGTCAAGGTAACGAGACGCAAAGTTGGCTTCTTTGCAGGAATGTTTTTCGCCGTTCTGTTCGTACTTTCCCAGATTTGTGCATATCAACAAAAGAGCCAGTATCAGAATCGGAGAGGAGCAATCGTGGTAGTGCCATCGTTGCAGCTGAAAGACGTGCCTGATGATAAAGGGAAAAGTGTTACAGTAATACATGAAGGAACACGTGTTGACATCATAGATGACTCGATGAAAGACTGGAAACACGTAAAGCTAGGTGACAATAGGGAGGGATGGCTTCATTCTTCTCAAATTCAGAAAATCTAAATATCGAAAATGACAGGGAATATAGATTTAGCCATATTGCAGATGGTCAACGGCAGCGAATCATCGTTCCTCGACGGACTGATGGTTACGTTGACTTCCGGGTTCACATGGATACCGCTCTATATCGCATTGCTTTATCTCGTGATAAGCAACAATGACAACATGACCAAGATAATGCTGATAATACTGTGTGGAATCGGTTGCGTGATGTTCTCTGGAGGAATCTGTGACTTTATCATCAAGCCTATGATAGGAAGGACACGACCTATCAACGATGACATGCTTGACGGAATAATATATACAGTAGGGGATATGAGCAACAAAGACTTCAGTTTCTTCTCGTCACACGCAGCAAACACAACCAGCTTGACAATGTTCTTCTCACTGTTGGTGAGAAACAGGAAATTTACTGTCGCAATGACGGCATGGGCTCTGATTAATTGCTACACAAGGCTGTACCTCGGAATGCATTATCCTTTCGACGTGTTGGTAGGCATAGCTTGGGGAGCGCTTGTTGGACTACTTTTATATTTAGTATATCTCAAGGTCTACGACAGGATGTTTCCCGATGTGGAATTCATTTCCAGCCAGTATACTTCTAAAGGCTATACAATAATTACTATCGACATTGTATTGCTCACAATGTCACTCTTGTTTCTCTATGCCATACTAAGATCGTTTATAAGTTAGAATAGCCAGTTTGCAGGTCGGAAACATAACGTTTGTCTGGTATAAGCCGCCTGTTTATTGCATGTAATCAACCTATTTGTCTGATGCAAACCACCTGTTTACCTGATGTAGACAGTTTGGTTATACCATCAAGACATGGCATCCACCAAGTTATAAAAGCAAATTTAAAGAATTTATCAAATATGGAAATGGACGTAAAACGGATAAGAATCAGCGATTACAATTATCCTTTGCCAGATGAGAAGATTGCAAAATTCCCATTGGCAAAGAGAGACGAAAGCAAGTTGTTGATATACAACCACGGAAAGATAGAGGAAGACATTTTCCACAACATATCAAGCCATTTGCCAAAGGGTGCTATGATGGTGTTCAACAACACGAAAGTGATACAGGCACGCCTCCACTTCAGAAAGGATACAGGAGCTCTCATCGAAATATTTCTTCTTGAGCCCCATACTCCCGCTGACTATGAACAGATGTTTCAGACCACGAGAGAGTGCTCATGGCTATGCATCGTTGGAAACCTGAAAAAATGGAAAGGACAGGAATTGAAGCGTGAGGTTAACATCAAGGGAATCTGCGTGACATTACGCGCCAACTATGTTGAGGAACATCATACCTCGCATCTCATACGTTTCTCCTGGGACGGCGACAAGGTCTCGTTTGCAGATATACTTGAGGCGATGGGTGAACTGCCTATACCGCCTTATCTCAACCGCGAGACACAGGAGAGTGACAAAACCACATATCAGACGGTATATTCCAAGATAAAGGGAAGTGTGGCTGCGCCGACCGCAGGACTGCATTTCACAGACTCTGTGCTCTCCGATCTCGACAACCATGGCATCGACCGTGAGGAAATCACGCTGCACGTAGGAGCCGGCACGTTCAAACCTGTAAAATCCGAAGAAATAGGAGGCCATGATATGCATTCTGAGTTCATCTGTGTGCATAGGAGTACACTCGAAAAGCTCATAAGTCACGACTGCAAGACTATTGCCGTGGGTACAACGAGCGTAAGAACCCTTGAAAGCCTATATTATCTGGGACTAAAGTTACACGCGGATAAAGAAATTGAAGAGTCCAAGCTTCACATAGGACAATGGGAACCTTACGACGAGAACCAGCCGAAACTCAAACCACAAGAGGCGATAAACGCAATTCTTGACTATATGTCAGCAAAGAGGATAAGCACCATTCATTTCTCCACACAGATAATTATCGTACCGGGTTACGATTACAAGATTGTCAAGATGCTTGTCACCAATTTCCATCAGCCCCAAAGCACTCTGCTGCTGCTTGTCAGCGCATTCGTCAACGGCGATTGGAAATCAATCTACGATTATGCATTGTCACACGAGTTCAGATTCCTGAGCTATGGCGACAGCTCTTTATTAATACCATAACGAAAAAAGAAAACAATAAAAATGAAAATAGGAGACAAAGTAAGATTCATCAGTGAGAAAGGCGGTGGAGTTGTCGTTGGCTTTCAAAACAACAACATTGCTATTGTGGAAGACGAAGACGGATTCCAGGTGCCGACTCAGGTGCAAGACCTTGTAGTGGTGAACGACGACAAACAGGCGAAAATGCTATCAGGAGCCACAACGCCGAAAATTCAGGAACCAGACATTCCGGCGTCACACGCCAATGCCATGGCAAACGCTCCTGTTGCCCAGAATTGCAACGTTCCCAAAGCTCTACACGTGTATGAGCGTGAGAATTCAGACCAGATAAACTTGTATTTGGGTTTTGTTCCAAAAGACAAGCAAAATATCAGTAAGACGGAATTCTTCATGTATCTCATCAATGACTGCAATTTTTTCCTCTCGTTCACATATTCACTTCAGCAGGGAGACGACTACAAACTCCTTGCGCATAACGTCCTGGAACCTAATACCAAACTGCTCATATCAAAGCTTACATTAGATGATGTGCAGGATTTCCAGAATGGAGCTATTCAAATCAACGCGTATAAAACGGACAAGCCATTCAAGCTTCAGCCAAGTTTAGATGTGAAACTGAAAGTAGACCCTGTAAAGTTTTATAAGCTCCACACATTCAGAGAAAACGACTTCTTTGATGAAGACGCTCTCGTGATGTCTGTCGTCGAGAACGGAGTACCGATGAAGGCGCTCACCATTGAGGCAGACGACCTGAAGGAAAAGATAATAGAAAAGCAACGCATCGAGATTACCGCTCCTGCCCGGACTGCTCACAAGAGAAATGACAATGAGCCGCTTGTCGTTGACCTACATATCGATGAACTTCTCGACACTACAGCGGGCATGTCGCATACAGACATGCTGAATTTTCAGCTTGACAAGTTCCGTGAGACTTTGGAAAGTTTCAAGCAAAAGAAAGGTTTCAAAATCATCTTCATCCACGGCAAGGGCGAAGGCGTGTTGCGAAATGCCATAATCAGAGAATTGAGATACAAGTACAAAAAGTATACATATCAGGACGCTTCATTCCAGGAGTACGGATACGGAGCCACACAGGTAACCATCCACTGATGATTCTTTCATAAAAATACCAAGAGACATGCAAAACGGCTTTATCAAAGTGGCAGCATCCATACCGTCGGTAAAGGTTGCCAACTGCCAATACAATGTGCAGCAGATAGAGAATGCCATAGCCCTGGCAGAAGGCAAGGGCGTCGAGATAATCGTGTTCCCGGAACTTTCAATTACAGGATACACCTGTCAGGATCTTTTCCGCCAGCGGCTCCTTATTGAACAGGCTGAGCTTTCGGTGATGAAACTCCTTGACTTCACTCGCAGTCTGGACATCATAAGCATAGTTGGTGTACCAATCGTGGCTGGTGACTTGCTGCTCAATTGCGGCATGGTTATTCAAAAAGGAACTATCCTGGGGGTGGTAGTGAAAACATTTCTGCCTAACTACAGCGAGTTTTATGAGAAAAGATGGTTCTCGTCTTCGCAAGACCTGAAGCCCACAGAAATACGTTTTGCAGGCAGGACGGTGAAACTATCGGCAAGCCATAAAGTATTCCGTACATACGATGGTGTCACTTTCGGCGTGGAAATATGCGAAGATGTATGGTCGCCAAATCCGCCGAGCAACGAACTCGCCCTTTCTGGAGCAGAACTGATATTCAATCTCTCGGCAAGCGACGACCTTATAGGAAAGCATAGCTATCTGGAAAAGTTGCTCTCGCAGCAGAGCGCCCGTACGATAACGGGCTATGTCTACAGTAGCTGTGGCTTTGGCGAAAGCACACAAGACGTGGTGTATGGCGGTAATGCCCTCATCTGCGAGAACGGAAACATTCTGACTCAAGGCCAACGCTTCAGCCTTGACCCACAGACCGTCATTTCTCAGATCGATGTGGAGAAATTGCGCAATGAGCGTCGTTCAAACAGTACTTATGCCAACGCTCAACGCGACCATGTGGCTGAAATAATAGATGCACAACCCGTGGCAGAGAAAGATTTCGAGCTCATCAGAAAAATCAATCCATTGCCTTTCATCCCGTTAACAGATGATATGTTCGATAGTTGTGACGAGATATTTTCTATACAGGTGATGGGACTTGCCAAACGTCTCGTGCATACCCACTGCAAAACCGTGGTAGTCGGTATAAGTGGAGGTCTCGACAGCACATTGGCTCTGCTGGTATGCGTGAAGACATTTGATAAACTTGGGTTATCCCGCAAAGGCATAGTAGGAGTTACAATGCCTGGATTCGGAACTACTGACAGAACACATTCTAATGCCATGTTCCTGATGGAAGGACTCGGAATTACGATACGGGAAATCGGCATCGCCGATTCAGTGAAACAACACTTCTCTGACATCGGCCAGGATATAAACGTTCATGACGTGACATACGAAAATTCACAGGCCAGAGAACGCACTCAGATACTCATGGACCTAAGCAACAAGCTGTCAGGTATGGTGATTGGCACTGGCGACCTTTCCGAACTGGCATTGGGATGGGCTACTTATAATGGAGACCACATGAGCATGTATGGTGTCAATGGAAGTATTCCTAAAACTCTGATAAAGCATATGGTGCGCCATGTGGCAGAAAATGAGGTGGATGAAAAGACGCGTGATACACTCCTCGACATCATCGACACACCTATCAGCCCGGAATTGACACCAGCCGATGAGGCAGGAAACATCGCACAGAAGACAGAAGACCTTGTCGGTCCTTATGAATTACATGATTTCTTCATCTACTATTTCCTCCGCTATGGCTATCGGCCGTCAAGAATATTCCTGCTTGCCAAGAAGGCATTTGATGGAACTGACAATAGAGTGGAAACATACAGCGATGATACCATAAAGCATTGGCTGTCAATATTTGCAAGACGCTTCTTCAATCAACAGTTCAAACGTTCCTGTCTTCCAGATGGTCCCAAAGTGGGCAGCGTGAGTCTTAGTCCGCGAGGCGATTGGAGAATGCCGTCAGATGCAGATTCCAGCCTCTGGCTGCAGGAAATAGATAGTTTGTAAGCTTTCCATATAGGACTTTGCCGAAAGGCAAAGCCCTAACCTCATAAAGCAAAAGGATGGCGTGAGGCTTTGCATACTATGCAATAATGCAATTATTGAAAGAAAATACAATAATTCAGAGTAATAATCGTTAATGTATTTAATGAAATATTCTGTTAACAAATTCTTATTAGCATTTGCAGCGACAGTCATTATGTCCGCATGTACTGACGACGACTCCTTCACGACGTCGCCAGACCACCTTCTCACGTTCTCTACAGACACTATAAGCATGGACACAGTCTTCTCGAGAGTGCCCACAAGCAGAAGGTTTTTCTGGGTATATAACAAATCGGGCGATGGCATCAGATGCTCTAACGTCAGACTCGCTAATGGGAACCAGTCTGGTTTCCGTGTGAACGTCGACGGTACATATCTCGGCAAGGAATCCGGATTTCAGACTGCAAATCTGGAAATAAGAAACAAGGACAGTGTTTTTGTCAATGTGGAACTGACATCCCCTATGACAAACAAGCTTGACCCTCAGCTAATAGAAGACAATCTTGTGTTCAGACTTGAAAGCGGCGTGGAGCAGAAGATAAATCTTAACGCATATTCGTGGGATGCCGAGATATTGAAAGATCTCAAAGTAAGCCACGATACGTTGATATCTTCGGACAGACCGATTGTAGTCTACGGCAACATGCGCATCGATAGCCTTGCAACTGCAACCATAGCACCAGGAACAACGTTGTATTTCCATTCAAAAGCCGGGCTTGACGTCTATGGCAGACTCGTGGCAGAAGGCACTCCGGAAAAAAACATTGTGTTCAGAGGCGACCGTACCGACCGTATGTTCGACTATCTGCCCTATGACATGGTAAGCGGACAATGGAACGGTATCCGTTTCCATTCGTCATCATACGAAAACGTTATGAACTTTACCGATGTGCACAGTACTTTCAATGGCATCGTCTGCGACTCTTCTGATGTCAGCAGACTAAAGCTGAAATTTTATA
This sequence comes from Prevotella sp. LMAG:51, assembly GCF_008680225.1. Taxonomy (NCBI): domain Bacteria; kingdom Pseudomonadati; phylum Bacteroidota; class Bacteroidia; order Bacteroidales; family Prevotellaceae; genus Prevotella; species Prevotella sp. LMAG:51. Next base: position 204,379 of record NZ_NALQ01000026.1, read on the forward strand.
ACAGCATAGTGCATAACTGTCAAGGCTACGGACTACGTTCTGTAAACAGTGTCGTCGATGTGAGAAACAGCCAGTTGACAAATACTCTCAATGATTGCGTTGCCATACATGGTGGAGGGGCATTGCTTCTGAACTGTACCATAGCACAATTCTATCCGTTCGACTCCAACAGAGGTGCTGCCTTAAGATTCAGCAATGGTGAAAATGACGGGGAAACACTCCACAAATACCCATTGTATCAAATGGATTGCATCAACTCCATCGTGACAGGATATGCTGATGACGTAGTGATGGGTTCTGTCGCAGACTCCACAATTTCTTATACATACAAGTTCCAGAACTGTATTCTCAGGACTGACTCCATCGACAATGGAGATAACATCAAGAATGTGATATGGGAGGATGCTGATTCCGTAGCTACCGACACGGTTTATGGTGGAGAGAAAAACTTCAAACTGGTGGATATTAACAAACAGCATTTTGATTTTCATCTGAGCAATGTTTCCAAAGCCATCGGGAAGGGCACCAAGGAAGACAATTATTACATGCCTACTGACAGAGAAGGACGAAAGAGGGACGATGAACCAGACTTGGGATGTTATGAATATGTGGAGCCAGTTAAAGAACAAGAATAAAATGAAACCATAAAATGAACAGACATCATGGAAAATATCAATGTAAAAATCGAGATATTGTCTTGCGTATATGATGAGCTCAACGAACAGGACAAAGCACTTGTGGATTTGGCAAAACAGGCTACGGCCAATTCTTATTCGCCATATTCCCACTTCAGAGTCGGAGCAGCAATAAGATTGTCTGACGACAGCACCATCATCGGTGCCAATCAGGAGAATGCCGCCTTCGGTGTCACTCTATGTGCAGAGCGTTCTGCTATATTCGCTGCCCAGGCACAACAACCGGGAAAGGCTATTCTGGCCATTGCCATAGCGGCAAGAACCGAAAACGGATTCACTAAACAGCCAATATCACCATGTGGATCATGCCGGCAGGTGATGGTAGAGATAGAAAAGAGATATCAACAGCCACTGCATATTGTGCTTTATGGTGAGAATGCTATATATGTGATTGAATCGATTAAGAATCTGATGCCGTTGTCATTTGAGAATCTAGACTGAAATGACCTCTCCTGCATCACAATACACTTGAAATAGAAACGAAACTGATTGATGAAAGCTGTAAGACCAAAGAAAAATTTAGGACAACATTTCCTTACGGATCTAAATGTGGCAAAGGCGATAGCAGACACAGTTGACGCTTGTCAGGATATTCCGATCCTTGAAGTTGGCCCGGGAATGGGAGTCCTCACACAATATCTCACACAAAAGGGAAGAGAAGTCAAGGTGGTGGAAATAGACAGGGAATCAGTGGAATACCTCAATGAAGCGTATCCAATGCTGAGAGATAACATAATCGGTGAAGATTTCCTCAAAATGGATTTGCATACCGTATTCTCTGGCAGCCCTTTCGTATTGACAGGCAATTATCCCTACGATATATCGTCACAGATTTTCTTCAAAATGCTTGACAATCGCGACATTATCCCATGCTGCACAGGAATGATACAGCGCGAAGTAGCACTGCGAATTGCTTCGCAGCCAGGAAACAAACAATATGGTATACTTAGTGTGCTTATTCAGGCATGGTATAATGTTGAGTATCTTTTCACAGTAGACGAAAATGTGTTCAACCCTCCACCAAAGGTAAAAAGTGCTGTTATAAGGATGACGCGTAACGACGTTCAGAATATCGGTTGCGATGAGAATCTTTTCAAACGTGTAGTAAAAACCGTTTTCAATCAGCGGCGCAAGATGTTACGCGTTTCTCTGAGGCAAATATTCTCAAAATTGAAGAATGATGATGAATTCTTTACTCATGAACTAATGACAAAGCGTCCTGAACAACTGACGATACTGCAATTCGTAGAGTTGACAAATTTGGTTTACAACCAGTTGAAAAACGGAAACGTGGAATGATATGATGTCTACTGAGAACAAATATTTATAAGACAACAGAGAGATGGAATGGTCTTTGCCAGGCTTTTCCGTTTCTTTGTATTTGCAAGGTCGATATTGCAAATACAATTCGTTGCCAATTAAAAAGGAAAAATAATCACAGATACGTTTCTCTAAACAATCATTTTTTATTATTTTTGCAGTATGAAAGGACTTATGCGCAATTGTGCGTGTGTAAAGTCCTGACTTGATTCAAAGGTACTTAGTTTAATTTTAATAGATAAACAAACAGTTATGAAAATCGAAGATTTTAACTTTGCAGGTAAAAAGGCTATCGTTCGTGTAGATTTCAATGTTCCATTGGATGAGAACGGACATGTGACAGACGACACTCGTATCCGTGGTGCGCTCCCAACACTGAAGAAAGTCCTTTCTGATGGTGGTAGTCTCATCATGATGAGCCATATGGGTAAGCCCAAAGGTAAAGTTAATCCAAAGCTCTCTCTCAGCCAGATTGTCAAGAACGTTTCAGAAGCTCTTGGCGTTGACGTGAAGTTTGCTCCAGATTGTGCTAATGCAGACAAGGAAGTTGCAGGACTGAAGACCGGTGAAGCTTTGCTACTCGAGAATCTCCGTTTCTACGCAGAGGAAGAGGGCAAGCCTGTAGGTATTGACAAGGAAGATCCAGCCTACGCTCAGGCAAAAGCTGAGATGAAAGACAAGCAGAAAGAGTTTGCCAAGAAATTGGCTTCTTATGCAGACTGTTATGTAATGGACGCATTCGGTACAGCACATCGTAAGCACGCATCAACAGCTGTAATTGATGAATTCTTCAGCAAGGACAATAAGATGCTTGGATATCTGATGGAGAAGGAAGTTCATGCTGTTGACAATGTGCTGAAGGATATAAAACGTCCTTTCGTTGCCATTATGGGAGGTTCAAAGGTTTCGTCTAAGATTGGCATCATCGAGAACCTACTTGGCAAGGTTGACAAGCTCATCCTTTGCGGTGGTATGACATATACATTCTCTAAGGCTCATGGTGGTGAGATAGGTGACTCTATTGTTGAACTTGACAAACTGGATGTCGCACTCAACGTGGAGAAAATGGCAAAGGAGAACGGTGTAGAGCTTGTGCTCGCTACAGATTCTGTATGTTGCACTGGCTATGATTTCAAGACGTTCTCAGTCAAGGATGGCGCTCAGGTCAAGGTGTTCCCTTCAAATGCGATTGAGAATGGTTGGGATGGTCTTGATGCTGGTCCGGATAGTCGTGCCAAGTTTGCTGCAGCCATCGAAGGAGCGAAGACTATCCTTTGGAACGGTCCTGCAGGATGTTTCGAGTGTGATGAATTTACAGCTGGTTCACGCGCTATTGGTGAAGCTATCGCAAAGGCAACCGCAGAAGGTGCTTTCTCTCTGATTGGAGGTGGAGATTCTGTAGCTTGTGTAAATAAGTTCGGTCTTGCCGATAAGGTGTCTTATATATCAACTGGTGGTGGTGCTTTGCTCGAAGCCATCGAGGGTAAGGAGCTCCCTGGAGTTGCTGCCATAGAGAAATAAAGACAGGCCGGATTTGTCTTTTTATAGAATATGACGATTCATTATTCTACATTATATGAATTGGTGTGCATTATTTGCACACCTTTTTTGTAGGTTCAACATAATTCCATTACCTTTGTATATATATATATTGCTATCAGATAATGGATATAGAAAATGTAAAAAAGATAATAGAGCGTAAGCCTAACCTCTCCACTGCTCTCGGGATGAATTTCATTTCTACTCCAGAACAGGACACATGCAAGGCTACAATGAAAGTTGATGAGCGTAACCGTCAGCCATTCGGGTTCTTGAGTGGTGGCGCATCCTTGGCGTTGGCGGAGAATCTGGCTGGCGTTGGCTCATGCTCAATATGTCCGGACAAAATATGTGTCGGCATTAGCGTAAGTGGAGAACATGTGAGAGCAGTGCAGGAAGGAGACACAGTTACTGCTAACGCTCGCCTAGTGAGCAAAGGACATAAACTTCACGTGTGGGAGGTTTCGATAGTGAACTCTCATGGGGAACTGATTTCCACCGTTCATGTCACAAATTATGTATTAACTCCTAAAGACTCTCAAGACTAATTATCGTGAAAGACGCTTTTGTGATATATCGTTACCCTTCAGCAGGGAACAAATGTGTTATTGTGAAACAAGATGAAAGTTCTCTCAAGAAGCTGCATTCCTTTTCAGAATTGGGAAAGGCTGATGGTTTCGTATTTGCACCATTCTGTATAACAGAAGACACTCCGGCTGTGCTTTTCGATAGTCCTATCCGCCGTGTGACAGAGCTTGATTATGATAATATCCTCAGAGAGGTAATGTATAATGGCAACTGTTGCGTTCAAAATGAAAGACTTAAGCCATACAATGGAAAACTCTATGATAGAAAATCATACGAAGAAGATTTCAACTGTTTCAAAGCTGCGATTAGGGAGAAGAGGATTGATAAGGCCGTTCTGTCTAGAAGTCTAGTTTTAAAGGACGACAACAAGAAGAATGTGATAAGAATGTTTCTGAAAGCATGTGAGAACAATTCGGATTCATACATCGTTCTCATTTCGTCAGACCAAACTGGAGTATGGCTTGTAGCAACGCCTGAAGTTCTTTTAGAACGTTGTGGAAATGTCTTTCACACCATAGCACTTGCCGGAACGATGGACAAACGACTGGTTATATCCGATAACGAATCAAAAGCGATTGGCAAGATTTCAGATATAGATATATCCTGTTGGAGCAACAAGAACATCTGGGAACAACAATACGTTTCTTCTTATATAAAAAAACGGTTATCCTATTTTTTTTCTGAAATAGAAGAACTTGGACCTACGACAGTATCTGCAGGCAATGTGGTGCATTTAAGAAGTGATTTTTTCGCAGAAGTAGATAGTATTGCAAGAATAAGCCCTGGTGATATAGTAAGGCAATTACATCCAACGCCGGCAGTTTGCGGTGTTCCTGCAGGTGAGTCATACAGTCTTATCAATAGCAAAGAACATAATGACCGTCGATATTACAGCGGATTCTGTGGAGTAGTGGATACAGATGGAGACAGTCATTTGTTTGTTACCTTGAGATGTATGGAAATTTTCTCCGATTGTTATAAACTATATGCAGGAGGCGGAATCCTTGCCGAAAGCAATATGGAGGAAGAATGGAGAGAAACGGAACTGAAAATGAAGACAATGATGGACTGTATCTGAGACAGGTTGCAACGACCTGTTAATTGAATTAAACACTAAAAATACATGTATTCTGACAAAAACATAGTCAATTTGCTAACATCTCTTTTGATTGCAAAAGGAATCAAAAAAGCCGTAGTATGTCCTGGTTCAAGGAATATACCTATTATAAGTAATCTCAGAACTGTCAAGGAGATAGAATGCATCTCTGTGATTGATGAAAGAAGTGCAGCTTTCTATGCTCTTGGTGTGTCGTTAGCTACAGGGACACCCACCATAGTGTGCGTTACTTCAGGCTCCGCTTTTCTTAATACACTACCTGCCATTGCAGAAGCACATTACAGGCAAGTTCCTATAATCCTCATATCAGCAGACCGTCCGCAAGAATGGATAGAGAGAAATGATGGACAGACCATGGTTCAATGTGGTCCGACATATGGTCTCTTCAATTCTGAGGTTGATGTAAATGACATTAGTAATGGCGAGGCAGAAAATTATTCTTCTCTACTGATTAATAATGCTCTGAATGCAGCACTTAGAGACAATAGGGGGCCAGTTCATATCAATATTCATCTGCATGAGCCATTATTTGTTTTTAACAAGACTTCTTTGCCAGTGAAAAAAGATATAGAATTTTTACAAGCTGAAAAAGTGTTGCCATACAGGGCAATGGAGATAATCAAAGATTTTATCCTTTCGGAAAGGAAGATTATTGTCATTGGACAACTACCATACCATGATGAGGAAATCGACATGATTGTCAAAGAATTGAAGATGTATTATATCGTTATGTGTGAGCAATTGTCCACGGCTTCTGCTGAACCGATTGACGCCATAGTAGATATATTCGAAGATAATTCCGCCATAGAGAATATTGATATGGTGCTCTCTCTTGGCAATACCTTGGTGAGCAAAAATACCAAGAGGTATTTGCGTACTAAGAAAATATCATCTCTTTGGGAAATCAACGATAATGGAATAATACACGACACGTTTATGAGTCAGACTGGCATTATTGACTGTTCTTGTAAACTTTTCCTTAAAGCACTACTGCGTTTGACAAAAGAGAATTACAAAGAAAAGCAAACAGAAAAAACAGGAAATGCTGACAATGAAATTTCACAAGACATTCTGAAGACGCATTGGGATAAAGCCATGACACATATTGAAATGTGTATAGATGATTATGTGCCCGTTTATTCTCAAATGCTTGCGATACGTTGTTTCGAGCAGTCTCTAGAAGACATGGAGTATGAAAGTGAAGTTCATTATGCAAATAGCATGGAAATACGCATAGGATGCCTGTATTCACCGCATTACATATGGTGTAACAGAGGGGTGAATGGTATAGAGGGCAGTGTGTCTACTGCTGCTGGCTTCTCACTTACTACATCCTCGATGGTGTTCTGCATTACTGGCGACTTGAGTTTTTTCTATGATCAGAACGCACTTTGGAATAACCACCTGAAAGGTAATTTTAGAGTGATGATCCTTAATAATAATTGTGGAGGAATATTCTCCCAGTTGAAAGGCTTAAATATTCCAGATGACATCATGAAGTATGTTGAGGGAAGACACACCGCTACGGCCAAGGGTATATGCGAACAAAATGACATAGGATACATGGCTGTGCGAGATGAGGAGGAACTGCGCATTTCAATGGCACATTTCTTGATTGAAAAAACAAATCGTCCAATAGTGCTTGAGGTGTTTACATCTCCAGATGATGATCGGCAAGCTTTCGTTGGATTGAAAAAAATGATAAAAAGTAAATTTTAAAAATATATGGCAAATAGAATTTGGAACAAAATCGAAGGATTCGATTTTAAGGAGATATTGTTCGAAGAGTGTGAAGGCGTGGCAAAAATCACTATAAATCGCCCACGATATAGAAATGCCTTCACTCCACTTACCACACATGAGATGAGCCTTGCCTTCGCTTACTGTAGAGAGGCTCAGAATATCTCTGTCGTATTGCTCACAGGAGCAGGCGACAAAGCCTTCTGTTCTGGTGGCGACATGAATGTTAAAGGAAGGGGCGGATATGTAGGTAATGACGGAGTGCCACGTCTGAATGTGCTCGATGTACAGAAGCAGATTCGCTCCTTGCCAAAACCTGTTATCGCTATGGTAAACGGATATGCGATAGGAGGAGGACACGTGCTTCACTTGATGTGTGACCTGACGATAGCCAGCGAAAACGCCATTTTTGGGCAAACAGGTCCAAAGGTGGGATCATTTGATGCAGGTTTCGGAGCTTCTTATTTAGCTCGCATCGTTGGGCAGAAGAAGGCTAGAGAGATATGGTTCTTGTGTAGACAATATTCTGCGGAAGAGGCAGAGAGAATGGGAATGGTAAACAAGGTAGTGCCTTTCGATAGTCTTGAGGACGAATGTATGGAGTGGGCCCACACAATGATGGAACGTAGTCCATTGGCTCTGAGAATGATAAAGGCAGGACTTAATGCGGAGCTCGATGGACAGGCAGGTATTCAGGAGTTAGCGGGTGATGCAACCATGCTTTATTATTTCCTTGATGAGGCACAGGAAGGTGGCAAGGCATTCTTGGAGAAGCGTAAGCCTGATTTTGGGAAGTATCCTAAACTGCCTTGATTTACAAGTATTAGTGAGTATCCATTTTTTAAATACATACTTCTATACTTTTGATTTTAAACTTTAGAAGTTAAAGCTATCAGTAGATATGTATAAGATTAGTATTGAGAAGAAGAGATTACATTTCAAACAGCCTGCTGGCACATCTCGTGGCATTTACACCACACGAGATATATGGCTGATAAAGCTTGCTTCCGATAAAATTCCAGGAAGATTGGGAATCGGAGAATGTGCTCCGCTTCCTGATCTTAGTTGTGATGCTTCAGACGATTTTGATGAAAGATTGCTGGAATTGTGCTCAATTTTCAAGCAGAATGGCAGGATTGATTATTCCCTCATGCGACCCTATCCGTCGGCTTTGTTTGGATTGGAAACAGCTCTTCTGAATCTTGAGAATGGAGATAAGCTTTTCGATACACCATTTTCGCGAGGAGAGATTGGTATTCCTATCAACGGACTCGTATGGATGGGATCATTCGATGAGATGAACAAGCGTATAGAGGACAAATTATCAGAAGGCTTCAGATGTGTGAAACTAAAGATCGGGGCAATCGACTTTGATAGTGAAATGACACTGATAAAGAGTATCAGGAAGAGATATTCGAAGTCTGCCATTGAGCTAAGGGTAGATGCCAATGGAGGATTCACTGCTGGTGATGCAATGTCACGTCTAGAAGAGCTATCGAAATACGATATTCATTCAATCGAACAACCTATACGACAGAAGCAATGGCATGAGATGTCGTACCTGTGTGCAAATACTCCAGTGCCAATTGCTCTTGACGAAGAACTTATAGGTGTAAATATTCCAAAGATGAAGGATGATCTTCTTGATTATATCAAGCCACAATATATTGTGCTGAAACCCACATTGCATGGTGGAATGAAGGGTACACGTGAGTGGATAGAGAAGTCTCGAGAAAGGAATGTAGACAGTTGGATAACAAGTGCATTGGAGAGCAGTGTTGGTCTGAGTGCCATAGCACAGCTCACATCCGACATTTACGGTAATGACATAACGATGGCCCAGGGGCTCGGAACAGGTGCCTTGTTTGCCGATAACCTGCCATCACAGACGGAGATACGTGGAGACAAGATATGGATGACAGGAAAGAAATGACTCTTGATGAGTTTTATAAAGAATGGAATAGCGCATTGTCAACAGTTATAGTGAACACGAGTGGGTCTACAGGAAAACCGAAATCAATGAGAGTCGAGAAGTCACGGATGATTGAAAGTGCTAAGATGACATGCTCTTTCCTTGGGCTTACTTCTGACGATTCTGCTTTGCTTTGTATGCCGTTGCGGTATATAGCCGGCAAGATGGTAGTTGTGAGGACTCTTGTTTCTGGCATGAGACTGATTTCCATCCCTCCAACAAGTCATCCGCTTAAAGATCTGGAAGATATTCCTACATTTGCCGCAATGGTACCTATGCAGGTGTTCAACTCGCTGTCTGTTCCTGAAGAGGCTGACAAGTTGAAAAGAATAAAGAACCTGATTATTGGTGGTGGTCCAGTCAATGATCTTCTATACAGTAAACTTCAGCATTTCCCTAATGCCGTGTGGAGTACTTATGGCATGACTGAAACTTTGTCGCATATAGCCATGAGGCGTTTGAATGGCCCCACTGCTTCTGAATATTACATTCCACTTGATGGAATTCATTTGTCTGTAAATGAAATGGGGTGTCTCTGCATAGATGCCCCGAAGATATGTCCGGAAGTGTTGCAAACCAATGATATTGTGAAGTTTGATTCTGAAGGACACAGATTTAAAGTCCTTGGCAGGATAGACAATGTTATAATTAGCGGTGGTGTCAAAATACATATTGAGGAGGTGGAAAAGATGTTAGAGCCCATTATTGCCCCTCCCTTTGCCATAACAAAAAAATCGGATAAGAAGTTCGGAGAAATTGTTGTGATGGTAGTACAGGGGTCATTTACAGAAGCGGATTTATCTAACATCAGAGAACAGATAGAAGCCACTTTGCCCATGTATTGGCAACCCAAACGCTATGTCGTAATTGACAAGATTCCTATGACTGCTACCGGCAAGATTGCCCGCAGCGCATTGCAGAACATAGTTGAGAAAATGTAACATCTGATATCATTCAGATAATTCATCAGGAAATAATAATCTTTTGTCCCGTTCAATGGCTGCTCTAGTCCATTCGAATGGGACGAAGTGCCAGTTGGCTGTGAATGATATATCATTAGAAACGAGTTTCTTCCTGAATTCTTTTATCAGATAATTTCTTTCACCTTCCTTACTCTCGGCAACTTTTCTCAGTTTAAGTTGCTCAATAGGTATTCCTGCTCCCTTGAGCAAAAATTCGTTTCCGCCATTGCCACGATAGCTATGCATTGCCACGAGGTAATATGTGTCAAAGCGAAAGGATTTGCCAGAAGAAAGGCTTCTTATATTTATCCGATTGCCATAGTTCTTGGTAACATCAACAGTATAGTTGATGCCTGCAGCCGTCTCGAAGTTGTAAACTAAGTTTTTGAAGAATGTAAACGAGTTGCCTTCGTATTCGTATGTCATCATCTTCATTATGTGGTCAGAGGGTGACGACATGGTTTCTATCCATAAGTCATAGCTGTATTCAAGGTATCTTTTGATTTCTTTTCCTGTCATTTTCAATACGAATATAGAATTCTCGTATTTGTATATGTTGAAAATGTCTGCTATTCTCACATCACCCGGTCCTATCTCCTCATCAAAGGCAAGCGGAGCGGCAAATGAAATTTCAGCATCTGTTGCTTCTAATTGTACTTTATGGATAAGCGAGGACAGAGGTGCTGCAGCGAAGAAACAATCTCTAGTGCGTAATGGTATATCAATATTAGCTATTCTTTCGTCGAGGAGTGCTTTCGCTTCGTTGATATCAATTTTGAAAAGCTTTTCAAAATCACTGTTGACAGGATAATTCTCTGAGAATAATTGTCGTTCCTGTATGAGTTCTTTACACCATTTATGTTTCACGCTTGAGTTCTTTTCATCCGAACTGAATGTCACTTCCACTTCATTGAATTGTATTGCGTCGCTTGAGGCATTGAGGCATAGCACTTCACGCCCTTCTCTATTGCGTATCCATTTTTTGCAGCTTTTGTGGTCGTGTCCGAAAAAGATGATGTCGAAGCCATCAACCTCTTCAGCAATGGCTCTGGATGCGTTTTCAATCATATCACCATCGTTGATGCCACCAGCCCATCCTGTATGAAAGAGACCGACAATGAGGTCTGGCTCTTCTTCTCTAATAGTGTTAATCCAACGTCTGGCACTTTCAATAGGATTTTCAAGGCTTATGCCATGCCATAACGAACTGCTGAGCCAATATGGAATAGCCGTTGTAGTTATTCCTAACACAGCTATGCGTATGCCATCTCGCATGATAATGGTATAAGGTTTAAAGTAAGGTTTATTATCTTTCAGCCGGAGATAATTGGCTGAAAGTATTGGAGCTTGTGTCTCTGCTATCCATTTGTCGTAAACCGCATGACCTGTCTCTATATCATGGTTGCCAATGCATACGGCATCATAGCCTAAATGATTAAGAACTCTGGCTGCAAGACATGTATGAGAGCGATTTACGAATGATGAGTAATAACATGTAGGGTGACCTTGCAGTATATCTCCGAGGTCGAGCAAAATAAGTTTGTCGCCAAGTTTCAGCCTTTCGCCAGCTATATATGATGAAATGCGTGATAAACAAGCGGTTGCTTCTTTCCGCTTTATGAAATCATAGGAAAAGAAGCAACCGTGAATGTCACCAGTCTGTATAATTTTTATTATTACATCAGGCATGTTCTGTTTATCTGCAGTGGGGATACATTGCGGCTTTATCCGATTTTGATTAACTGCAGGCTTGATATCTTACCGTCTGAATCGATGTGGCCTACAACTTTATATTGGTTGAATTTGTCTTTTGATGAATCGATATTACTTACAGATTCGTCTACCGTGAATTCAACGTCATACTCATATGTGTTGTTGCCCATATCCTTTTTCTTTATTTTGTAGTCTCCGTTAGGACGCCATGTAAGACTCCTCACTTCATCCTTGTAGAGTTTGTGGAGGAACGTTATTACATCATTCTTTGTTGCGTTAGCATTATTGAGGAAATGCAGTGTGCTGCTCACAGCAGACGTCAGTCCCATCTCATCATTACTGTTAATACCGTTGAAAAACTGTCGGAATATGCTAGTAATCAACTGTTTATCCTCACCATTAACAGTTGTGGCATCCAGTTTGTCCAGCCTTTCTTGTGCTTCAACAGCGTGCTCTCCGTCATTATGTTCAGAGAGATAAGCCTGGAATGCTTCCGGAGTATTCTGTCTTACACAGGTTGCCCAGTCTATAGAGTCTATCTTATGCTCAGCTTCTGCTTTGTGCATAGTGTCAGGATGCTTTTCAAGATATGCCTGAATCGCACTCTTGGAATTGCTCAACAATGCGTTAGTCCACTCTGCGTCATTCATTTGTAGAATCTTCAAGTGCGCTTCAATGGAGTCCCTGTGTTCCTGAGGAGCGTCTCTGAAGCTGTCAAGATAATCTTGTAGCACCGCCGGGTCTGAACTTTCCATCGCATTAAGATATGCCTCCTGCTCATCTCCATGAAGAGTATTCATAGAAGAGGCATACCAGATTCCCGCTCCGAGTATCACTATCAAACCTATAACAATAGCAATAATCATATTCTTTTTATTGCTTTGGGTTGGCTGTGGCGTAACTATAGCTTCCTGATTAGCAGGAGCATTCCCCTGGGTTGTATTGTTTTGTCGTGGATAGGCTTGGTTGCCTTGCGGAGTGAAAGCAGTGTTGCCTTGGCTTGCCGGAGTGTCTGGAGCCATATGGCATACAGGACAAACTGGTTGTCCTTTGATATATACGTTTCCACAATGTGGGCATCTCTGAATGTTGCCCTGTATTCTGATACCACAATTGGGACAACTTGCAGCCATGTCACTGATTTGGTGGCCGCATTCTGGACATTTTATAATAGCCATGATGATTTATTGTTATTTAATGAATATTTCTATGTTTTGTTAATAATACTCCCAATAATCGGATTATTTCTGTGTACTGCCGTTAATGATGCCTGAAACGTATTTCTCTCATGCTATGACGTCCCATGAACCGGCTTTTGTCTACATACGTGTTGATTCCGTTTATCCTTCCTTTAGCTGTGTATTGCCACATGTCGAAATCTCTGTTGTCAGCAAGTTTGGGTTCTCTTGAGGAGTATTGGGCTATCATCAACTTGTAGCCGTCTATCTTTCCCTTCAGATGCTTGTTGTAGAAGTTCGTACCAGTATATAATAGCGGTTTTTGTCTGTATTCCTTTTCAACGAGAATCAGAAACTTCATAAGCGAGTCGCAGAATTCTTCTGTACCAAGTCCGCTTGTCGTTTCTATGTCAATCATCGGTAGAAGATCCTGATCGCCTGGTCTACATTGAGATTTGAAGTTTTCCATCTGTTGAACCAGATCCACCTTTGGACGAAAGAAATGGTATGAACCAACCTTCAGCCCATAACGATGAGCCAATTCGATGTTCTTTTTGTATGTAGGGTCTATACGTGTCCCGCCCTCTGTAGCTTTCAGATAAACGTATGCCATTTTGCTGTTGTCACCAACTGCTTCCCAAAACACCTCTCCTTGATAGTGGCTCAAGTCTATACCATGTATGTGGCGGCATGTGTCTTCACATTGCACGTATGATTCATATGATTGCGCACTGACTGAAGTGGAACAGAATGAAATTATGCCCAACGCCAGAATCTTAATTTCTTTGAATATTTTCATGATTTGCAAAGTTACTTCATTCTTCAGGCTTGACAAAATAAATTAAACTTAATTAGTTATTCCTCTATTTCTGAAAGACTTTTTGATATGTTCGACATTATTTTGCATAAGGATTCAGAATGTGAATAGCTATAGAATCTTACGCAATTGGTGATGTTATATTTACCGAACGAGCGACCAAACTTGTTTGCCTTGTATGTTCTCATAAGCGATTGGTCTGTCAACAGTCGTGCATGCTTGTCAAACTTCTTTATATATGGGAACTCGTCTGTCTCGAACGAAAACAATTCCGTCAATACGCTTGCTTGGAGACTTGCCATTTTCTTAAGTTTCAGACGCTGGATCCAGCTTTCCACTTTCACAAAGTCAACGAGCTGTCCCTTTGTCTTTAGAAACACCCCTAACTCTATCATGCCTCTCAAACGTATCCCATGACGCAGTATGACATTCGCGTTTTGAAGTATCAAACCGAGAAAATCCAGAGATATCTTCGAAGTGTCAATACTATGTCTTTCCTTGTAGACGATATCTTTCAGTACATACTTCTTGACGATATAGTTAAGGTTTTGCATTTCAAGGTCTTCAAAGTCAAAATCCGAGGACACCCCGTCTTTTTCAGAGAATGTGCCTTTGGCGAATAGTACTTTTATTTCGTATGGCATGTCGAGATGCTTGTCACTTTCGTGGGCAACAATCGCCTTGAAGACGATTGGAACAACGTCTTCAATGACTGATATTTTATAAAGAACTCCCCATTTGAATGCTGTCATTGGCTCAATCTCGTGTCTTGATCCGAATGCGCCATCGTCCAACAATGATATGAGATTATCAAGTACGGTATTCATGTTAACTGTATTTTTTAGGGTATCTGAACAATATCGAACCTACAGAAACGGCAAAAAGTACGAATGGATAATATAGATGGCTGATGATATCCATCGGACTCACGGCTGCGAGTCCTGTAGCCATAAGTATCTGTGCGCCGTATGGCAGTATGCTCTGTATGCAGCAGGAAAATGTGTCAAGTATGCTGGCGCTTTTTCTGTTGTCTACACCGAACTTGTCGCCAATATCCTTTGATATGGAGCCAACGGTCAGAATGGCTACAGTATTGTTTGCCGTGCACACGTTCACTATGCTTACGAGCGAAGCAATTGTAAGCTCGCAACTTCTTCTGTTGCTTATCTTGTTTGTTATCAAGCGTATCAGATAGTCAAGTGCGCCATTGTCGCTCAGCGTTTTGAGCAATCCTCCCGCTAACAGGGCAACTACTATGAGATCTCCCATCGCCGTAATGCCGTCGCCCATCGACTGACACCAGCCAAAGAAGTCAAACGCATTGAATGCCATGCCCACAACACCTGTGGAAAGTATGCCTAACGTAAGAACTATCAGAACATTTAGTCCACAGATGGCTGATATGATGACAATCAGATAAGGTATGATTTTTATTATATTTGCCGAAGGGATGTTGGTTGGTGAGTTCACTCCCTGGCCAACAAACATATATACCACCATTACTATTATCGCGACAGGAATTGTGGTATATGAATTCACAAGGAATTTGTCGCTTTGTTTGCATCCCTGAGTATTGGTTGCAACAATAGTCGTGTCGGATATGAACGAGAGATTGTCGCCAAAGAACGACCCACCGACTATGACTGCCACCATTAACGGGACGCTCGTGCCGGTGGAGTGGGCGAGTCCTGCAGCGATAGGAGTGAGAGCCACTATTGTTCCTACGCTTGTTCCGATGGAAAGCGAGATGAAGCAAGCCGCAATGAAGAGGCCTGGCATTATCATGTTGTCAGGAAGGACGCTCAATGTGAAATTCACAGTATCGTCAATACATCCAGCTGTCTTGGCCGAATTTGCGAAAGCGCCGGCCATAATGAATATACATGCCATAAGCATGATGTCTTTTGCCCCAGCTCCGATGCAGAAGGAATCTATTCTCTGCTTGAAGGCTTTGCCTCTCGACACGGCTATTGCATATATGCAGGCTGTCATGAAAGCAATAGTGATAGGCATCTTGTAGAAGTCGCCTGCTATTAATGACGACACGAAATAAACTATCACGAAGAGAATAAGCGGTGACAACGCCAAAAGCCCTTTCTTATGGTTTAAATTCTCGTTTTGCATTCTTATTATGACTTTTAGGAAATATCTTCTTTTATATTAATGGTTAAACTTTATTATAACATGTTCATTCCAAATACTCCTTAACTATAGAATCTGAACTATTCTGTTATTTGAAAATAGTGAACAGCCGCTTTGAATTTACAACTCATAGAGTTACGTATTAAAACCCCGCTGTTTTTTGTTTGCAAGCAGCTGCTTTATGCATTGAAATCCGTAGGATTATAATTGGAGCATAACAATTTCTTGAATGGTGTGGCCAATTGCATTTTGCTTCCGAATTGACTGTAGGTTCAGGGACCTGTTGTTGATATCCGCCTTGATTATATACTTACAAGAAGGAGTCAAGAACTTGACGCTCTGTTGACTCCTTCTTATTCGTAATCTCTCATCCAGTCAATGCAAAGCTACAAAAACGGATGGAAAATCTTTCGTTACAGCGTAACGCCATTCTTGAAAATTGCTATCTCTCGATAACCATTCTTCTCGTTGTTGGCCTTTTCTCCACTTGCCACAGCAATCACTTTGTCAATGAATTTATCAAGCAATGTAGGCATGTCTGTACCTTCTACAAGTTCGCCAGCGTTGAAGTCTATCCAGTTAGGCTTGTTATTGGCCAGGTTGCTGTTTGTCGAAATCTTCATTGTCGGTATGAATGTGCCGAAAGGCGTACCGCGACCTGTCGTGAAGAGAACTATCTGGCAACCGGAAGCTGCAAGAGCCGTTGCTGCCACGAGGTCATTGCCTGGTGCTGAAAGGAGATTCAGCCCCTTAACCTGAAGTCTGTCGCCATATCCGAGTACTCCGCTAACAGGTGCGCGTCCGCATTTCTGTGTGCACCCAAGAGCTTTATCCTCGAGAGTGGATATTCCACCAGCCTTGTTGCCTGGTGAAGGATTCTCACCAACAGGTTCGCCATGGCTGAGGAAGTATTCCTTGAAATCGTTTACGAGTTTTACAGTTTGCTCAAACAAATTTTCATTCTCACAACGGTTCATCAGTATAGTTTCTGCACCAAACATTTCTGGCACCTCAGTAAGAATTGACGTACCACCCTGTGCTACGATATAATCGGACAGTTCACCAACAAGTGGGTTTGCCGTGATTCCGCTGAAGCCATCACTTCCTCCGCACTTGAGTCCGATGCGGAGTTCATTCAGCGGGCAGTCTGTACGCTTGTCCTCCTTGGCGACTTTGTAAAGCGAGCGTAGAATTTTCATGCCTTCTTCTATTTCGTCTCCCTTCACGTTCTGTACAACCATGAACTTTATTCGCTCCTTGTCGTAGTCGCCAAGTAGTTTTTCAAACTGGTCAGGCTGGTTGTTCTCACATCCGAGACCCAAGACAAGCACTGCTCCCGCATTAGGATGGAGAACGATGTCACGCAGCACCTTGCGGGTGTTTTCGTGGTCTTCGCTCAACTGTGAGCAACCGAAGTTGTGATGCCAGGCATGAACAGCGTCGATTCCCTCTAAGTTTGTTTCCTTTTCAATCATGTTGGCGAGGCGCTCGGCAATGCCGTTGACACATCCCACGGTCGGCACAACCCAAATTTCGTTTCTTACGCCCACTTCTCCGTTCTTTCTAACGTAGCCTTGGAACGTGCGATTGTCTTTCTTTATGTCGAGTTTCTCATTTACGGGGCAATATTCATATGTAAGCGTACCTGAAAGGTTTGTTTTCAGGTTGTTCTCGTTTACCCATTGGCCTTGCTTCAGGTCCTCCTTAGCATGACCGATAGGATAACCATATTTAATGATGTTCACGTTAGCAGGCGTATCCTTGATCAGAATTTTGTGGCCGGCAGGCGTATTCTGGAGCACGGTTATCTCCTTTCCGTCTACATTGATTGTCTCACCTTTATCAATAGGGCGCAGACAAACCACTACGGAGTCTGCAGGGTTGATTTTGATGAATGCTGAAATATTCATGATGTTTTTTTTGATTTGTATTATTTTGTTTTTATAATTGAATTTCCGTCTTTTAACAGTTCACATAATGATGTCGATTCAGTATGCATTACATCAGGCTTACAACTGAGTTCTTCTGTAGAAATCAACGTTTTCTTTCGACAACAGCTCTATTGGCATGTAGTTGGTCGGATCCACCTTCTTGTGAAGCACTATTGCCTTGAAAAGAGAATCAACGCAGTGGTAACCTTGCATGTAAGCATGCTGGGCTATCAAAAACGAAATGGAGCCTTTCCTCAGGCATTGAGCGTTTTTTTCTACCATATCATATCCCATTATCTGTACACTTCTTCTATTGGTCTTGAGTAGAAACTCACCAACGATATGGGCCTTTGAGCCGAGGGTGATGCAGTTTCTAATTCCGGGATGGGCAGAGAAGAACTGTTCCAGTTTCTTCTCGTTGCTCTCTGGACTTCCTTCAACGGGTACGTCAAGCTCGGCAATCCTGACATTCGGAAAATGTTCATTCATATAATGACGGAATCCCAATTCACGGTTCTCCTGCTGACGGCTTGCCACTTTGCCGTTTTTCATGCGTTTGAAAAGCATTATCTCTTTATCATTGGCAGCCAGGAGCATCAGCATCTTGGCAGCGAATTTGCCGCTCGAGAATGAATCCTGGCCAAAAAATGTCAGGGGGTTGACGTCGGGAATATAAGAATCGAGCAGAATAAACGGAATTTTCCTTTCATGCATCGTCTCGCAGAAATGTTTTGTGACCTTGATATCAGCAGGCACGACAATTACCCCATTCGGTTTCTTCTCCAGGCATTCTTTCGTTGTCTGGACAAATGACTTGATGTCATAACGTTGGTAATACATAATTTCCGTGCTTATATGGAAATCCCGCCTCGTCTCACAGGCTTTTGCTGTTCCGTCTTCAATTTCCTCCCAATATGCTTCTGAGTCATGTTGGGGGATAATACAGTAAAACTGATATGATTTGTTGTATGCAAGAGCGCTTGCATACATGTTGGGCTGGTAGTTTATTTCTTTTAGCACTTTTTCTACTTTCTCACGTGCTTTTTTTGATACGTTTGGACGGTTGTGAAGCACTCGGTCAACAGTTCCGACCGATACGCCAGACTTTTCAGCTATATCTTTTATCCTAACCTTTTCTGTCATTATAAATGAGGTCTTAGTCAACTACTTTTTTGATTGTTCATTTGCAAAAATAAGAAGAATAATTTAAATATACCTTATTTTAAAGCTCATTTTTGACAAAATCGCAATTTTTTCAATTTTTATTTGTGTGGATGGGTGTAAAACTGTAATTTTGTAAACGAAAAATTAGGCAAAAACATTCTTAAATAATTAATTTATCAAAAACAAATGGCTAAAGTAGTAACAATGGGCGAGATCATGCTTCGCCTTTCTTCTCCTGGACAGAAGAGATTTATCCAGAGTGATTCATTCGATGTCGTATATGGCGGTGGCGAGGCTAACGTTGCTGTAAGTGCGGCAAACTATGGACATGAGGCTTACTTTGTAACTAAAGTTCCTACACACGAGATCGGCCAGTGCGCAGTAAACGCTCTTCGCCGATATGGTGTACATACAGATTTCATAGCACGCGGAGGTAACCGTCTTGGTATCTATTTCCTTGAGACAGGTGCTTCTATGCGTCCTTCAAAGGTCGTTTACGACCGTGCCGGAAGCTCTATAGCAGAGGCTGATGCCAAGGATTTTGACTTTGACTCAATCATGGAGGGAGCACAGTGGTTCCATTGGAGCGGCATAACTCCAGCAATAAGTGACAAAGCTGCAGAGCTGACAAAACTCGCATGCGAGGCAGCGAAGCGTCACGGTGTAACAGTAAGTTGCGATTTGAACTTCCGCAAGAAGCTTTGGACTTCAGAGAAAGCTCAAAGCATCATGAAACCTTTGATGCAGTATGTTGACGTTTGTATCGGCAACGAAGAGGACGCACAACTCTGCCTTGGATTTAAGCCAGACGCTGACGTAGAGGGTGGAAAGACCGACGCTGAGGGATATTACGGAATCTTCCAGGGAATGATGAAGGAATTCGGATTCAAATTCGTGGTTTCGACCCTTCGCGAGTCTTACTCTGCAACTCACAATGGATGGAAAGCCCTTATCTACAACGGAAAGGACTTCTATCAGAGCAAACACTACGATATCATGCCAATCATTGACCGAGTAGGCGGTGGCGACAGCTTCGCAGGCGGACTTATACATGGTTTGCTGACATGGCCTGAAGATCAGGGCAAAGCTCTCGAGTTTGCAGTAGCTGCTTCTGCTTTGAAGCATACAATTCCTGGTGACTTCAACCTCATGAGCAAAGAAGAGGTGGAGAATCTTGCCGGTGGTGATGCTTCAGGTCGTGTACAGCGATAAAAACGGAGAACAAGGAAAACATCAGATGGTGACAGTTTAAAACTATCTGTCAATATCCGCAGTATTAATTTTAATTTTTAAAATAGTAGCAACAACATAAATATGGCAAAATTTGACAAATTGGCAGTCTTGAACAAGATTGGCCAGACAGGTATGGTGCCTGTGTTTTATGATAAAGACGCTGAAGTGGCAAAGCAAGTAGTTAAGGCTTGCTATGAGGGTGGAGTTCGTGCTTTTGAGTTTACTAACCGTGGTGATTTCGCTCATGAGGTATTCGAAGAAGTGGTGAAGTTCGCTGCAGTAGAATGTCCAGAGATGGCCCTCGGCGTTGGTTCGGTAGTTGACCCTGCGACAGCGGTTCTCTATATTCAACTTGGAGCATGCTTCGTAGTTGGCCCATTGTTTAACCCTGAGGTGGCAAAGGTATGCAACCGTCGCCTCGTCCCATACACTCCTGGATGCGGAAGCGTGTCTGAGGTAGGCGCTGCTCAGGAAGTCGGATGTGATTTGTGCAAGATTTTCCCTGGCGATGTTTTAGGTCCAAAACTGGTTAAGGGTTTGAAAGCGCCAATGCCATGGTCAAAACTCATGGTAACAGGTGGAGTTTCTCCTGATGAGGAAAACCTCACTTCCTGGATTAAGGCGGGTGTTTATTGCGTAGGAATGGGATCTAAGTTGTTCCCTAAGGATGTTGTAGCTGCCAAGAACTGGAAAGCTATTTCAGACAAATGTGCAGAAGCTCTCGGATACATTGCTAAGGCTCGCGGATAATATTATGACATACAAGGGCTTCATAGGCGTTGTCTGCCTATGGAGCCTTTATCTTTGTTTGGCATGTACTGACTCTCGCCACGAGTATGCAGACAGGCTGAACGAAATATCTTATGCTTTCCACTATAAAAATTTGGATTCGACTTATTGCTATGCAAGGAAAGCATTTGTCGCCTCAGACAATTATTCTTCGGGCAAAGCGGAGGCCCTAAATAATTTGGCTTTTGTAAGCATAGCAAAAATGGATTATGATCGCGCTGCTTGTCAACTTGATAGCGTCCTGGAACTGACGAACAATCAAATAGAACTTCTTATTGCCGATGTCCAGTATATGAGGCTTTGCCAAAGGAAAGCCCAGAACAAAGAGTTCTATGACTATAAAGAACGTGCTCTGCAGCGATTGAAGAGAATCAACGAAGAGCGTGATAACCTATTGCCAAAAGATGAGAAAAGATTGATATACGCTGAAACAGAGTATGCATTGGTTGCATCTACATACTATTATTATGTAGGAATGTTTGAGCAGTCTCTAGCGGAATTGAAATCAATTGATATAGAAGGACTGATGCAAAAGGATACAAGTCAGTATCTAAATATGCTATATCAATATGGTAGTGGTGGATTAATACACTGTAAGAACAGGGTAGAGACAAAACAGATTGAATATGAAATGCTTGTTGAATGCTATCTGCTATCAAAAAAAAGCGGATTTGTTTACTGGGAAGCTAACTCTATGCAAGCAGTAAGCGAACACCTTACGTCATTGTCTGACAGAGCCATAATCCTTGACAACAACAGAGTTTCTATAGGTTTCCTAAACAGTGACAACATGCCAGACTCCCTACTCGCTGGATATCTTGCACAAAAGTCAATGGAGATGTTTAAGGATTATGGAGATGAATATCAGACTGCAGGCTCTTTGAGAACTCTTGCTGCATGTTATAGGGAAATAGGAGATAATGAAAGCGCATTGATTTGTCTGAAGAAATCATTGGCAGACAAGAAAATAAGACAGGCTCCAGACCTTGTAGCGAGCATTTATGAGCAGTTGAGCATTGTATATTCTTCAATGGATGATAAATACAACAGTGACGTAAACAGAAACCTTTACTTAGATCTTCAGGATAAAACAAGGCAGGACATGGAGCTAGATGCAAGAGCCTCTATGCTAGAGCAGACATCAAGAACGATGAATATAATGATTCTTGTTGTCATCGTGTTGATTATATGTCTTTCTCTTTTGATTTACAAATTACTACAACATCGCTCGGCTGATAGTACACCATATGAATTCTTTGACAAACTATTGCTTAAGTCAAAGAGTGATAACACTCTATTAATAAGAAAATTAGAAGATGAAATTGAAGCCGCTGAAGATAACATATCAATAGCGAAACTACATCTTGAGAACAACAAAAGAAGGAATATAGAAAACAGATCGAAAGTATTTCTTGTAAACAGCGTCATGCCCCTCATTGACCGTATGGCAAACGAGGTTGACAAACTGATGAAAAGAAAAGAAAGACCACAAAATAGAGAAGAAAGAATCACATACATATCCGAACTGTCACAGACAATCGAGAAATACAATAGTACTCTTACGGATTGGATAAAGTTAGAGCAGGGCGAGATATATCTCAAAATTGTCAGTTTCAAGCTTCAGGATCTATTTGACATAGTTAACAAAAGTAAAACTGTATTTGAACTACAAGGCATTTCTCTCGTTGTAGAACAGACAAGTGTCTGCGTGAAAGCAGATAGGGTGTTGACATTATTCATGATAAACACAATAGCGGACAATGCCAGGAAATTCACCGCTCCTGGGGGCATGGTGCGAATTTTTGCTGAAGAGAAAGACGATTATGTTGAGATTTCCATTAAAGACAATGGAAAGGGAATGAGCCGTGAAGAATTGTCTTGCGTATTCAACAGAAAGGTAAGCGACGGGCATGGTTTCGGGCTCATGAACTGTAAAGGCATTCTTAACAAATACCGCAAATCAAGCAAGATATTCAATGTTTGTGAATTGTCTGCAGAAAGCGAAGTAGGGAAGGGCAGTCGCTTCTTCTTCAAATTGCCCAAAGGAATAGTAACAGCGTTATGTTTGCTTATGATGCCTGCATTAGGAATCGCAAACGGTTCAATTTATAAATTTAAACATAAAAACAGTGATTTTGACTATTGCATTAAAATGGCAGCCACATACGCTGATTCTGCCTATTATTCAAATGTCAACGCTTCTTATTCCAAAACTCTGGAGTTTACCGATTCTGCCAGAATATGGCTGAACAGACATTATGCCAGCACTTACAAGAATGGGCATGAGTTTATACACAGAATCGGTGCGAGCACAACTAATTCTCCTGAACTGAAATGGTTTAGGATGGGTATCCGTACAAACTATAAGATAATACTTGACATAAGAAATGAAAGTGCTATCGCAGCACTTGCCCTTCACGAATGGGGTCTATACGAATACAACAATTCGATATATACAAAACTCTTCAAAGAAGTTTATTCGGACAAATCTCTTGGAGAGTATTGTAGAATCATGCAACAATCAGAGACGAATAAAAACATAGCGATTGTACTTCTTGTAATACTTTTAATTGCGCTATTCATGGCAGCTTATACGCTGTATTACAGGCATGCTATGAAAATCAGTTCTATAAAAGAATTGAAGAAACGTCTAGAAAATGTTGTCGACTGTGACAAAGAGCTGAAAGACAAATTGTCTTTCTTGCTTGGAATAAGCGATAGTATAACCGACAAGTCAATAAAAGAAGAATTTACAAAAATTCTGTCTGAATATCATAGTACGGTTGAACAAGAATATAATTTGAAAGACAATCTTCAAATACTAGAAGACACTCTTGGCAAATTGAATTATGAAATAGACAGGCTTTATGTTTGCAATAACATATTGGATAATTGTTTGAGCACTATCAAGCATGAGACCATGTATTATCCGTCGCGGATATACAATTATTTGGAAAGCCCCGACACGAAAAAGCGCATAGCGCGCATAACATTGCCAGACGGTCTGACAAAAGCTAATACTGATTTGAATGAATTGTCTGCATTAGTGAATTATTATAAGGAATTGTATGGAATTCTTTGCACACAGGTTGAGATGCAAGTTGGTTCCTATCGCTTCGCCTGCAGCCAAATCAACATGTCGGAATATCTTAAAGGATGTGACTTGAAAACTGTTGGAGACAAAGAACTTTTTTCTTATATGTTTCTAATAATAAGAAGAATGAATAAAGGCGTGCAACCTTCATATAAATACAAAGCAGAAAGGGGGCCGTATATAAAACTATACACATCTGTTCCGAGAGGCCAAAGACCAGGTGGAGTGGAGAATCCATTCGTTCCTAATCATGCAAATATTCCATTTCTAATCATCAGACAAATATTGCGGGAGATAAGTAATGTCACCAATTTGTGTGGGTGTGGCATTTCTGCGATTGAATCCAATGGCAACATTGATATTACAATAACACTCCCACGCGTTATTAGCCTGCAGTAACAAAAATAATTTTTTTAACCAAAGATAATAATCCAAATAAAGATATGATAGAATTCAAAGTAATTATAGTCGAAGATGTACCTCTGGAATTAAAAGGTACTGAAGGCATATTAAAGTCGGATGTTCCAGAAGCCAAGATTGTTGGAACTGCAGAGAATGAAGTGGAATATTGGCGGATAATGAAGGATAATGTGCCTGATTTGGTGCTATTGGATTTAGGCTTGGGTGGTTCTACAACAATAGGTGTTGAGATATGCCGTGAAACGAAAGCCAGATACCCTGAAACGAAAGTCCTCATTTTTACTGGTGAAATACTTAACGAAAAACTTTGGCTTGATGTCATGGATGCTGGATGCAACGGAATAATCTTGAAGACTGGAGAGATGTTGACGCGTGCAGATATAGAAAGTGTAATGTCAGGAAAGAAAAATGTGTTCAATCAGCCTATCATGGAGAAAATATTACAGCATTTCAAACATGACGTCAAGTCTGCCATAATGCGGCAGGAGGCTCTTGTCAATTATGAAATTGACGAATATGACGAACGCTTTCTTAGACATCTTGCTTTGGGCTACACCAAAGAGCAGATAACAAACTTGCGTGGAATACCGTTTGGAGTGAAGAGTTTGGAGAAAAGACAGAACGAACTCGTACAGAAACTGTTTCCAAAAGGTAATGGAGGACTTGGGGTTAACGCAACTCGTCTCGTTGTTCGCGCCTTGGAACTTAGAATTATAGATTTAGACAATTTGCATCCAGATGAGGAATAACGGAACCAGAACAATCAAGGTTACAGCCTATTGCGTATGTATATTGGCTATCGGAGAACTTGCATTGATATTGCTTTCATGGATACTAAGTTCTACATTTCCGTATTCCCATATAAAATCAATGCTCAATGGTGAGGGCATCAGGTGGTTTTTCGGAAGTTTCACAAGCAATCTCAACAAGGATATCCTTGTATGGATGATTCTTTCTAGTATAGCATATGGAGTATTCGTGAAGAGTGGACTTTCATCATTGATGAGGAAATCATTGATTCTCAAAGCTTGTACCTTCAGAGAACGAATGGCCTTTTTAGTGTTTGTAGTAGAAGTCATACTAATATTGACAGTGATGTTGCTGCTCACGACCTTACCGCAGGCCATTTTGTTGAGTTCTACAGGAAATCTGATTCCTAGCTGTTTTAGCAACAGTCTGGTTGCAGTTGTCATCTTTGCCATGCTTGTCACTTCTTTGACTACAGGCTTTATAACACGACGTATAACAACATTGGTAAATGCAGTGGAATGCATGATTTATGGAATGAGAATATTCTCACCACTTATTTTGATGTATGTCTTTTCAAATCAGCTTTACTATTCTTTCTGTTATACATTTATTCCTTGACATGTGTAATTAATGGTAAAATTCTTGGATGTTAAATGAAAAACATCAAGGCCAAATTGGATGAATCTCTTAAAGACTGCAACTTTAATGATCAGCAAGGAGAATAACTATTTGGTCTTGATGCGTTAAACCATTCTTTTAGTGTATGATAAGAAATCAAGCTTTTCCAAGTTTGCCGTTTGCTTTTATCTGAAACTTATCGTTCTTTACAATGAAACGACTGTGTGTTCCCTTGCCGATTAAATCACACTCATCGTAGACCTCAACTTTGAAATCCAGTTTTCTACCATCTACTTTCACCAATTCCGTTTCGCATCTTACTTTCATTCCCACAGGAGTAGGAGCTACATGCTCTACGTTTAGGCTTATTCCAACAGTGCCCATTCCTTCTTCAAGTTCTTGGGCGACACTTTTCCATGCAGTCTCTTCAATGAGTGCTATCATTGAGGGAGTTGCAAAAACATCCAATGTACCACTTGCCATATTGCGAGCTGTCATTTCATTGGTAACTACTTTTTCTAATGTAAATTTAATTCCTGATTCCATATTGATTTAAATTGTTTAATATTGCAGACCAAGCACAACACGACCGAAAAAAACAGTGACGGTGCAAGGATACTGTTATTTTTTGCAAAGATACATATTTATCATAAAGTATAAAAAAACACTAGTTCATTTTGTAATTTACTATATTATTTTTATATTTGTAGAATAAATAAAAATGCAACATGACCAAGAAACTTATCATCATATTGACTTTCATACTGAACGTGCTGCAATTGTCAGCGCAAATGAAATGGAATCAACGTTATCAGACATATATTAATCAATACCGTGACCTCGCTATTGAGCAAATGCTCAAATACAAAATACCAGCAAGTATCACTCTAGCCCAAGGACTCCTGGAAAGTGGGGCCGGATATAGCGAACTGGCAACGAAGGGCAATAACCACTTCGGCATCAAGTGTCATGGATGGACAGGCAGAACAACATACCATGACGATGATGAAAAGCAAGAATGCTTCAGAGCATACAACAATGTTTTCGAAAGTTATGAAGACCATAGTCTATTGCTTACAAAGCAGCCTAGATATAAAGGTCTGTTCTCTTTAAATCCAAAAGATTACGTAGGATGGGCAAAGGGACTAAAAAAATGTGGCTATGCCACAAGTCCTACGTACGCCCAGAAACTTATTGGTATAATTGAACTCTATAAACTTCATGAATATGACAAAGCGAAGAAATTTGACAGATTTATGGAGAGAAGATCCTTTAAAGACGACAAGTCGGCTAATGGAGGATTAGAACATCCTATCCACATGTATAACAATAACTATTATATTATCGTACGCTCTGGTGACACATTTAAATCTCTTGGCAGGGAACTTGGATTGTCATATAAGAAGATTGCCACTTTTAATGAACGTGGAAAGAATGACAAATTAGAAAAAGGTGAGGTGATATACCTTAAGAAGAAGCAAAAGAAAGCAGAAAAACAATACAAGCGCCGCCCACATCGTGTAAAAGCAGGCGAAAGTATGTATAGTATAGCCCAATTATATGGCATAAGGCTGAAGAGTCTTTATAAAATGAATGGTTTGACACCTAATTACTCAATAAAAGTGGGTGACAAACTGAGAGTGAGATAAAAAAAATCATTATTTAGCTTGTTGCATCTATTTTTTTATTACTTTTGCATCGTTTAAAACTAATACGATATAATACACACATTAAATATCAAACTATATGTTGAAGTTAGATAATTTCTACAAAGCCCGTTATGAGCTTAGTAAAGTAATCAGACAAACTGAAGTTGTCCTAGCGCCTCAAGTAAATCCAGAGTGTGATGTTTATCTCAAATTGGAATGTCTGCAGCGTACAGGATCTTTCAAAGTACGTGGCGCATGCTATAAGATCTCACAGCTTAGTGATGAGGAAAAGGCACACGGAGTAATCGCTTGTTCAGCCGGTAACCATGCTCAGGGCGTGGCTTTGGGAGCTACAGCACATGGAATCAAGTCTCTTATCTGTCTGCCAGCAGGAGCACCTATCAGCAAGGTAGAAGCTACGAAAGGATATGGAGCAGACGTTTGTCTTGTTCCTGGAGTTTATGACGATGCATACCAGAAGGCTATCGAATTGAGAGATGAAAAGGGATACACATTCGTGCATCCGTTTGACGACCCGAATGTAATTGCAGGCCAGGGAACAATTGGTCTTGAGCTTATCGATCAAGTGAAAGATATGGATGCAGTAGTAGTACCTGTCGGTGGTGGTGGACTTATCAGTGGAGTTGCCTTCGCATTGAAGACACTTAATCCGCACATCAAAGTATATGGCGTTCAGGCGGCCGGTGCTGCTAGCATGGTTCAAAGTCTGCATGTTCATAAGAGAGAGTGTCTGTCTTCCGTTTCAACCATAGCGGATGGAATCTGCGTTAAAGAGCCTGGTGAATTGACTTATGAAATCTGCAGCAAGTATGTTGATGACATTGTTACTGTATCTGAAGACGAGATTTGTGCAGCTATCCTTCAGTTGCTTGAGAAGGAAAAGGTTGTAGCAGAAGGTGCTGGTGCGACAAGCGTTGCAGCAGTGATGTTTAACAAGGTACCAGTTAAAGGTAAGAAAGTAGTTTGCATTGTGAGCGGTGGCAACATTGATGTCACTATTCTCAATCGTGTTGTTGAACGTGGACTCGCAAAGAGTGGACGAATTGCAATCATCAATGTCGAGCTTGATGACAAACCTGGCAAATTAGTAGAGGTGGCTTCAGTTATCGCTAAGGCAGGTGCTAACATCACAAATGTTTATCACGACAGGAATAGCGATAGCGAGAAGGTTAACAGCTGCATCTTGAGAGTAATCTGCGAGACTCGTAACCAGGAGCATGTCGCAGCTATAAACAACGCACTGAGAGAAAGTGGATTTAAACTTGTTTAAGGTTTACACTATTATGTAATTATAGGATAATTATTGAAGCATCATGACTATCCTTTTAAATTTTAAAGGGGGAAAGCTTTGAAAACTTTCTCCCTTTAAAAATGTCTCAATCTTAAGTTATCCAACTCTCAATTTTTTAGAAGTTTTTGTCATCAAGAATGTCGAATCCACAATAAGGTACCAATGCCTTAGGTATTCTTATACCTTCTGGTGTCTGATTGTTTTCTATCAAAGCGGCGACAATTCGCGGCAATGCAAGAGCCGAACCATTTAATGTGTGGCACAATTCTGTCTTTTTGGTCTGAGAATTTCTAAATCGACATTTCAAGCGATTTGCTTGATAGCTTTCAAAGTTGCTGACAGAAGATACTTCCAACCATTTTTCTTGAGCAGCACTCCATACTTCAAAGTCGTAGCATATTGAAGATGTGAAACTCATATCTCCGCCACAAAGTCTGAGAATATGATAAGGGAGTTCAAGCTTAATGAGCAGATTCTCTACATGATCTAACATTTCCTTAAGTGACTCATATGAGTGTTCTGGCTTGTCGATACGTACGATCTCTACTTTGTCAAACTGATGAAGTCGGTTCAATCCTCTCACGTCCTTGCCATAAGAGCCAGCCTCACGACGGAAACATGCAGAATAGGCACAACGCTTGATTGGCAAATCATTTTCATCAAGAATGACATCTCTGAAAATATTCGTCACCGGCACCTCTGCTGTAGGAATAAGATACAAGTTGTCCAGGTTACAATGATACATCTGACCTTCTTTATCTGGAAGCTGTCCGGTACCAAAACCAGAAGCTTCATTTACAACGTATGGAGGTTGTACCTCGAGATAGCCACTTTTCCTTGCTTCTTCAAGAAAGAATGCTTCTAAAGCCCTTTGCAAACGAGCCATCTTTCCAATGTATACAGGGAATCCTGCTCCTGTGATTTTTACTCCAAGGTCAAAATCAATAAGGTTGAATTTCTTGCAAAGATCCCAATGGCACATAGCATCTTCAGGAAGGTTCGGTTTTTCTCCACCCTCCTTAACTACGACATTGTCAGAAGCGTCTTTTCCTTCAGGAACTTCATCGCAAGGGATATTCGGAATTGTTCGCAGAAGATCGATTAATTTCTGCTGTATATCGTTTAATTCTCGTTCAAGTAATTTTGACTCTTCCTTCAATGCGGCTACGCTTTCTTTTATAGCATTTGCCTCATCTTTTTTACCCTCTTTCATCAGAGCGCCTATCTGGGCAGCTTTCTTTTTACCCTCTTGGAGTTCTTTGTCAAGTTTCTGTTGAGTTTCGCGTCTCATCTTGTCTAGAGCCAAGACATCATAAATTGCTTGTTTGGCACCAGGGAAATGTTTTTTCTCCAGACCTTTAATTACACGTTCAGTTTCTTCACTGACAAGTTTAAGTGTAAGCATATTTTTATGTATTAAATTAATGTTTTATCATTCTGAGAATAAGCACGTATTCTTTATGCAAAATTAATGTTTTTGATTAAAAAAACGTTATTTATAATCTTATAATTTGTTTTACGCCTTTTATAATGCGCAATTTTTTTATTAACTGGTTCAATTTGGAAGTATCTTCGACGTTTATTTCAAGATTTCCACTGAACAGTCCGTCATGGCTATCAATATTAATGCTTCTCATCATTATGTTCTCCTCCTTGGATATAACACTTGTAATGTTATTGACAATGCCAATATCGTCATTGCCTATTATCTTTAATGTTATGGTGTATTTAGAGTCTGCTTTGCCACTCCATCTGGCTTGTAAAATTCTATACCCAAAACGTTTGCGCATCTCCAAAGCATTTGGACAATCTTTTCTGTGGATTTTTATTCCACCGCTTACTGTTACAAAGCCAAAGACATCATCACCATATATCGGATTGCAACATTTTGACAATTGATAGTCTATGCCTTTCAGATTGCGGTCAATGACAAGTACATCTCCATTGGATTTTGTAAAATTCTTGATTGAATTCTCAAAGCTATATTCGTCTGCGCTTCTTGTCTGCTGTTGACCTTGGAGGTTGTTGTCATAAGCTTGAATCTCCTGATATTTTTCAATTACATGATTGATATCCAATGTCTCATCAGCAATCTGCCTGTAGAAATCATTTGTTTCTTTGAAACCGAGCTTTTTGATCAAATGGGACATAGTGCCCTCATCCATTTCTATCTTACGGTTCTTCATCCTTCTTTCAAGCATTTCCTTTGCATATAGCCCGTCTTTCACTTGTGTCTCCTTAAGTGCAAGGCGTATCTTTGCCTTGGCTCTGCTGGTTTTAACGATGTTGAGCCAATCTTGTTTAGGCTTCTGTACGGTTGATGTCATTACTTCTATTTGATCTCCACTCTTCAGGATATGTCTGAAAGTAACAACTTTACCATTTATTTTGGCACCGACACAGTGATTGCCTATGTTAGAATGAATGCGATAAGCGAAGTCAAGAACCGTTGCGCCCTTAGGAAATTTCATCAAATCTCCTTTGGGGGTAAAGACATATATCTCGTTTTCATACAAGTCCATTTTGAATTGATCTATGACCTGCATGTCGTCATTGTTTTCCAAAGCTCTACGAATACTCGTAAGCCATTCGTCCATGCTCCCTTCACTTTTTATCCCTTTGTATCGCCAGTGAGCTGCAAGTCCACGTTCTGCGACTTCATCCATTCTTTCTGTTCTTATCTGAACTTCAACCCATTTGTTTTCGGGTCCTTTCACCGTTATGTGAAGACTTTCATATCCGTTAGATTTGGGCACACTCAGCCAGTCACGCAATCTCTTTGGATTGGGTTGGTACATATTTGTTATCAAAGCGAAGACATGCCAACATTGTATCTTTTCCAATTCTAAAGGAGCGTCAATAATAATACGTATGGCGAAAAGATCATATATTCCTTCGAATTCACATTTCTGCTTTTTCATCTTTTGCCAAATGCTATGGATACTTTTGGTACGCCCCTTCATGTGGAATTTGTATCCGTCGGCTTCCAACTTTTCCCTTATAGGCTTGATAAAGTTTTCTATATATTTATCGCGACTTTTTTTCGTTTCGTTGAGCTTGTCTTTTATCATATAGTAAACATCATGCTCAAGATATTTAAGACTAAGATCCTCTAACTCGCTTTTGAGTTTGTAGAGTCCTAGTTTGTGGGCAAGTGGAGCATAGAGGTAGCTTGCTTCTTCACTCACGCGTTTTTTTTCTTCTTCACATTCAGTATTGCGAATCTGTCTCATCAGATTTACCCTGTCGGCAATCATGATAAGGATCACACGCATGTCTTCTGCAAATGAAAGAAGAAGGTTACGGAAATTTTCGCTTTCTATTACGGGATTTTTCTTGTATAACTCTTGTATGTGTACAAGTCCTTTAAGAATGCTTACTACTGTCTTGCCGAATTCTTTTTCGTATTTATCATAATCATTTTCCGTTTCTTCCGTAAAACACGAATAAAGCAAAACAGCTACAACTCCATCCCGTTTTAGTCCAATTTCTTCAATGGCTATTAATGCTGTCTGTATGCTTGACAATATTGGATTAAGTCCAAAAATATCTCTTTGTATTCTTTTTTGTATTATAGCCTGCTTCAAAGACTGAAAGACTTTCAATTCATCAGACTTTGTCAATACATAGTTTTGCGAATTTCTTAATTCCTTTATGGCTTCAAGAACTTGAGATTTCTCGTTATTCGTAAAAAACAGTTTTTTGTCCATAAGCAAAGGTCAAATTAAATATTGTTGAAATTCAAATATGTAAATCAAGTATGCCGTATTTTGATTAAAAACCTGTTATAACCAAGCGACAAGAACTGATAGGGTATGAAATTGATTTCCCTGCATTCTGATAATTATTTGCAAAGATAATGCAAAACTCATAGAAAATATCAACGGAATAAAGATTTTCTACTTATAACTTGTTAAAAAGACAATCTAAATTGCCTATATAAAAAAAAGAGCCTCTAATGAGACTCTTATGTTTGTTTGGAATAAGTTTGTTTTTATTTAAGCTTCAGCTTCTGGAAGTACTGAAACGATGCTTCTGTCCTTGCGACCTTTGCGGAAGTTTACTACTCCGTCAACAAGTGCATAAAGAGTATCGTCTTTACCAATACCGACATTCAAGCCTGGGTTGTGCTTAGTACCACGCTGACGAACAATAATGTTGCCTGCGATGACTTTCTGACCACCCCAAATTTTCACGCCCAATCTCTGTGAAGCTGACTCACGGCCGTTCTTAGAACTACCTACACCTTTTTTATGTGCCATTTCTACTAGTCCTCCTTTGTTTTAAGCGATTACTTGTTTAACTGCGATTTGTGTGAAGTGTGTACGATGACCATTGCGTTTGCGCTCGTCTTTACGACGCTTCATCTTGAAGACAATCACCTTGTCACCTTTAACAAGTGGGTTAACCACTTCACAAACAACTTTCGCACCCTCTACTGCAGGTGCTCCTACTTTAACAGCTCCCTCGTTGTCTACGAGAAGCACTTTGTCAAACTCTACAGTCTGACCTTCTTCAGCATTTTGGATATGGTGAACGAACAATTTCTTGCCCTCTTCAACCTTAAACTGCTGACCGTTAATTTCTACAATTGCGTACATTTTGTTATATAAAACGGGTTTGGTCTGCAAGGCGCATAACCTCGTGTTATGTCTTATTTGAGCCTTGACAGATAAAAATCGGATGCAAAATTACTCATTTAAAATTAATTTCCTTTCTCTTGAATGTATTTTTATATCGTTAGTTAAGCAATATTAACTAATATTAGAAAAACTAATGCTTACTAAAGTTGACTTGTCTTTTTAGGAATTTAATCATAGCCCAATTATCTGAAGAGTTTCTCTTTTCTTCAACTAGCCCCAACGCACGAGCCTTTGCAATAAGAACAGATTCATCTTCTTTATAAAAGCCACTAATTATGAGAGTGCCATTGTCTGCCATTGAATTTGCTAATGTTGGCAAATCGTTTAAAAGAATATTGCGGTTTATGTTTGCCAAAACAACATCATATTTCCCCATTAATTCCTCATACAATAACGTTGAATCCCCTTTCAACGCTGAAACATTCTCCAGACTGTTCAGTTTGGCATTATGTATCGTATTGCTAACACTCCATTCGTCAATATCATATCCATATGCAGCTACTGCACCGCATTTTGCTGCGGTAACCGATAAAATACCAGTTCCACATCCACAATCCAGCACACGTTTGTCTTGCAATGTCATTTTCAGCAATTCTTCAACAATCATCCTTGTGGTGTTGTGTGTACCGGTGCCAAACGCCTGGCATGCATCTATTGTAATATCTATGGGATATGATTTGTCTGAAGGGTGCTTCAAGTCATGTATAATACATTGGTCACCGATTATAATCGGATTGAACCCTCCTTTTTCCCATTCCTCATTCCAATTCTTGTCTATTACTTCTTCTGTTTCAAAAGAAATGGAGAAGGTGTCCAAAGGAAAATCCTCCAAAGTCTTTTCCAAAGACGAACGGTCGTATAGCTCTTTCTGGATGTATCCGGAAATTCCACCTTCGTTTTCTTCAAATGACTCATATCCTACCGTACCGCATAAGGCGGCGCAGATATCGCATGCCATGGAAAAAGACGGCCCCTGTATTGTTTTTTTCCCATCAGTATTTTTTATGAAAAAAACAGTCTTGTAATATTTCATTATTTGAATTGTTAGTTGTATTCTTCTGAAGAGAATTTGTTTCTCTTTCCGTAAATTTTATTGCAAAATTATAAAAAATAGGAGAAAACCTATCATGATATAGGGTTTTTCCGTATTTTTGCATTTGAAAGTAATCTATTTTTGCATTTAGTAATTATTAACGACAGCACTTGTGGATATATATATCCCAAGCAATATAAGATTTAGGAGATAAAAACATGAAAAGATTAGTTTTCACTTTATTATTGTCTGTAGTTTTACCTTCAGTATCAATGGCACAGGACGACATGTATTTTTCACCCAAACAAAGCAAGAAGGAGAAAACTACGATTGTCATGGGGGATAAAGCCCCAAAATACGACGCTGGCTCCACCCGGGATGTTGACGAATACAATAGGAGAGGATTAGGCAACACTTATAAATATGTGACCAATGACTCTTTGACTAATGACATCATTAATATTGACGGTGTTGATACGGATTCTGCATATTTTTATGATGATGCCCCTTGTGATATTGACTATAATGGAGAATGGGACTACTATTCAAGATTAAACAGATGGCGTTATTTTGACGACCTATGGTTTTATGACCCGTGGATAACAGGAAGTCCTTTGTATTATGCCTCTTGGTATGACTATTATGGATATAGATGGGGATGGCCTTATAGATACGGATGGTATGGAGGATGGTATAGCCCTTGGTATTCTACTTATTGGACAGGATGGTATGACCCGTGGTTAGTTGGTTGGCACAAGCCGTATTTTGGAGTAACTGTTGCTCATAATCCCTACAATGGAGGCGTTTCAGGAACGACAAACCACGGATGGGCCGGTAATCCTCGCAATAACAGAACCAACTTTAGCGGGTACAGAGGAAGCACCAGCACGAACAGAAGAAATACAGATGCTTATAACAGGCAGGGAATGAGGAACACCAATAACTCTGGATATCGTCGCAACAACCGCAACAACAATGAATTTGGAGAGAATAGAACCATAAGGACACGGGAATATGATAGCAATTCTACGTACCGTAACAACTCGTCTTTCAACACAGGATCTTCCGTAAACAGAGGAGGTGGCTTCACTGGCGGAAGTAACTTTGGTGGCGGTCGCTCCGGTGGTTTCAGTGGCGGCAGTCGCTCCGGCGGTGGCGGACACTTTGGAGGAAGGAGATAGCAAATACACGTTATTATTGGACTTTAAAATATAATATTTGATTATGAAAAAAATAGCTTTGTTTTCTGCTGCAGCATTGTTCGCATATTCTAGCGCCATGGCACAGGAGACATATGAAAATGCAAAAATTGCAGATCAGGATTTAAATGGCACTGCAAGATATATTGGTATGGGAGGTGCTCTGGATGCGTTGGGAGCTGATATATCCACCATATCTTCAAACCCTGCTGGCATTGGACTATTCAGACACTCTTCTGCCAATGTTTCATTCGGCATCGTATCGCAACAAGACTGTAAGACCTTTGCAAATGGTAAAAAGACAAATCTCAGCTTTGACCAGATTGGATTCGTTTATTCCAGGCGTACAGGTCGTAGCTCATTCATGAATTTCGCATTCAATTATCACAAAAGTAAGAATTTTGACTTTATATTGTCTGCAACCGGCAAATTGGATGGTTTGTCTTCGCAAAACAAGCAAACATTCCTGAAGAGTCAAGACCAGTACTTTGACCTTTCTGACAAGGGTGGGGCTTATGTCGGAAACGACAACTCGTTCAACCAAGTCGACTACCTTTATGCAAATACCCTTTTGCCTGTTGCTTTTGACGATAAGAACAAGGGGTACATCGACGGTTATTTAGGAGCTTCAGACTTTGATTTCAACAGGACTCACAGTGGATATATCGGAACATACGATTTCAACTTGAGTGGCAATATAAATGACCGTGTGTATTTGGGAATAACATTTGGAATTCATGACGTTCACTACAAATCGTATGGAGAATACACGGAGGCGTTATTAGATAGTTCGGACAAGAGTATTGGTAAAACATCATTGTCGGACAACAGAAAGGTGACTGGTACAGGATTTGATGTCAAAGCTGGTATTATATTCCGTCCGGTAGAAAGTTCGCCCTTCCGTATAGGTCTATCGATAGCTACTCCAATTTGGTATGATCTGACTACAACAAATTACACCACTATTGACAACCGCTCATTAGCTGACAATTTCGGCTATTACGACACGGGAAATATCGGGGAGTCATATGATTTCAAATTGTACACTCCTTGGAAGTTCGGCTTGAGCCTTGGTACTACCTTCGGCAATTATCTAGCCATAGGTGCAGGTTATGAATATTCGGATTACAGTACGCTCGATTCAAGAATTAACGATGGTGGCGATTATGACTGGTATTATGATACTTACTATTCGAACAGTTCGTCAGATGGAGAGATGAACGACCATACAGAAAGCACTCTGAAAGGCGTAAGTACCTTGAAACTCGGAATGGAGTTCAAGGCTGATGATAATTTGGCAATACGCCTAGGCTACAATTATGTTTCCCCTAAATACGAGAGTGTGGGTTATAAGGACGGAACAATCAACTCTCCAGGGTCTTATTATGCGTCTACAACGGATTATACCAATTGGGAGTCCATCAATCGTGTAACTTGCGGAATTGGCTATACATTGAACAAATTCTCGCTTGATCTGGCATATCAGTATTCTGTACAGAATGGAAAATTCCATGCTTTCACAGATTATAAATCAGAAGTAAAGGACATGTCTAATCTATGTGATGCCGTAAAGGTAAGCAACAAGCGGCATCAGCTGCTGTTGACATTGGGCTATCATTTCTAAATTGTGTTTATGATCAAACAATATAATATCATATTAGGCAGTGGAAGTCCGCGCCGCAAGGAACTCCTTAGCGGTTTGGACCTCCACTTCAGAGTTTTAGTACGTGAAGGGATAAAAGAGACATACCCTCAAGACCTGCCGGCCAAGGAAGTTGCCCGCTATATTGCCGAAGAGAAGGCTTCTGCTTATACCGACCTCCTGTCAGGTGACACTATGGTTATAACGGCAGATACTATAGTCGTTTGTGATGATACAATACTTGGTAAACCCCACGACATAAATGATGCAGTCAGGATGCTAAAAATGTTAAGTGGGAAAACCCATCAAGTAATCACAGGGGTCTGCATATCAACTAAGGAAAAGAAAAAAGTTTTCTCCGTTAACACCAATGTGACATTTAAACGACTTCAAGACACTGAGATAGACTATTATGTCTCTAAATACAAACCGTTTGACAAGGCAGGAGCCTATGGCATACAGGAATGGATAGGACATGTGGGAGTGGAACATCTTGATGGCAGTTATTTCAATGTGATGGGATTACCGGTGCAGCGTATTTATCAGACGCTAACTGAAGAGTTCTAGTAAAATGTACACAAATATCTGTATAGCATAATAATGGAAAAATTAGAGGATAAGAAAATAGCAGTATTATTGTCTGGTGGTGTAGACAGTTCTGTCGTTTTATATGAACTGGCGGAAAAAGGTCTGACACCAGACTGTTTTTACATAAAAATCGGCCCAGAAGAGAAGGAAGAATGGGATTGTTCATCAGAAGAAGATCTGGAAATGGCAACCTCTGTAGCTCATAAATACGGATGTAAACTTGCTGTGATCGATTGCCATAAAGAATACTGGAGTGAGGTTACTCGTTATACGATGGAAAAAGTCAAGGCAGGTCTTACGCCTAATCCTGACGTGATGTGCAACCGTTTGATCAAGTTCGGTGCATTTCATGAAAAGATTGGTTACAAATATGATCTGATTGCAACAGGACATTATGCACAGACTGAGATTGACGAGAATGGAAGAAAATGGCTTGTCACCAGTCCAGACCCAGTAAAAGACCAAACAGATTTTTTAGCACAACTATATTCATGGCAATTACGGAAAGCTATATTCCCAATAGGTCACTTCCAGAAAGACGAGGTAAGGATAATCGCTGAAAAAGAACAACTTGTAAATGCAAAGCGAAAAGACAGTCAGGGAATCTGTTTCTTAGGTCAGATCAACTATAATGAATATATACGCAGGTATTTAGGCGAAAACATAGGCGACGTAATAGAATTTGAAACCGGAAAAATAATTGGCAAACATCGCGGATTGTGGTTCCACACAATAGGCCAACGTAAAGGTCTTGGATTTGGAGGTGGACCATGGTTCGTTGTCAAGAAAAATGTGCAAGACAATATCCTCTATGTCAGCCATGGCTATAACCCTCAGACTGCATACAAGAAAGAATTCCCCGTTATGGATTTTCATTATTTGACAGAAAGGGTCAATATGGATAAAATAACTTTTAAAATACGCCATACACCAGAGTATCATAAAGGAAGAATTGAGATAACAGGCGATTCGGATTTTGTTGTTCATGCAGAAGAATTCATCCATGGTGTTGCACCAGGACAGTTTTGTGTCATCTATGACGAAAATCACCATAGGTGTTACGGTAGTGGTGAAATCACAGCCATTTGACAAATTGTAAATTTTTAAATACTTTTCAAGCCTTAACAATCATTTTGATTGCGCATTCTGAAATCGTCTAGAGTGTTTTTCGTGGTGTCTCAACAGTTTTTACTTTCCATTAGGATTACCTTACAATCATTATGTGTTGTTTCTGATACAATCATCCCACATTATTATATCAATAAGATGAAGTCTTTATCAGTTTAAACAAAATTTCCTTCAAAATATTTTGCGAGTTCGAATAAAAGGCGTAACTTCGCAATTGAAAAACATTAACCTAAAACTATTATTTCGAATGAAGAAGTACAATTTTAACGCAGGTCCTTCAATTCTTCCAAGAGAAGTAATTGAAAACACTGCAAAGCAGATTCTGGATTTTAACGGTATTGGTTTGTCTTTGGCAGAAATCAGCCACAGATCAAAGGATTTCCAGCCAGTTATTGACGAGGCAACAGCTTTGATTAAAGAGTTGCTTAACGTTCCAGAAGGATATTCAGTTCTGTTCCTTGGTGGTGGTGCTTCATTGGAATTCTGTATGATTCCATGTAACTTCCTGAAGAAGAAAGCTGCCTATCTGAACACTGGTGTGTGGTCAAAGAAGGCAATCAAGGAGGCTAAGCATTTTGGAGAGGTTGTTGAAGTAGCTTCTTCTGCTGATGACAATTACACCTTCATTCCAAAGGGTTGGACTTGTCCAGATGATGTTGATTATCTTCATATCACAACTAATAATACTATCTACGGTACTGAGCTGCGCGAGGAGCCAAACGTAAACGTTCCTCTGATTGGTGATATGTCATCAGATATCTTCAGCCGTCCGGTAGATGTTGCAAAGTATGACTGTATCTACGCTGGCGCTCAGAAGAACCTTTCTATGGCTGGTGTAACATTGGTTATCGTTAAGGATGAAGCTCTGGGTAAGGTTGAACGTGAGATACCTACGATGTTGAACTATCAGACTCATGTTGACAAGGGCAGTATGTTCAATACTCCTCCAGTAGTTCCTATCTATACCTGCCTTGAGACTCTTCGTTGGATCAAGAAGAACGGTGGTGTTGAAGAAATGGACAGAAGAGCGCACGAAAGAGCAGAACTTCTGTATGCAGAAATTGACCGCAACAAGTTGTTCCGTGGCACAGTAGCAAAAGAAGACCGTTCACTCATGAATATTTGCTTCGTTATGAACGATGAGTACAAGGAACTTGAGAAAGCGTTCTTTGATTTCGCAACATCTAAGGGCATGGTCGGCATCAAGGGTCACCGCTCAGTAGGTGGTTTCCGTGCAAGCTGCTACAACGCAATGAGCGTAGAGGGTGTTAAGGCTCTCGTTCAGTGCATGCAGGAATTCGAAGCACAGAACTAATTCTGAATAAAACAATATCAATCAAACCCGTGCTCCATACTGAAGCATGGGTTTTGATTTAAAAAAATACTTTCGACTATTTAATCATAAGTCAACCTTAAAGTGTAATAATTTAAACCTTATAATTATGAAAATTCTAGTAGCAACAGAAAAACCATTCGCACCAGTAGCAGTTAATGGAATCAAGGCAGAGCTTGACAATGCAGGCCATGAACTTGTATTGTTGGAGAAATATACAGAAAAGCAGCAGCTTCTTGACGCAGTAGCCAATGCAGACGCACTTATCGTGCGTTCAGACAAGATTACTCCAGAAGTGCTTGATGCAGCTAAGGAGCTTAAGATTGTAGTACGTGCAGGCGCTGGCTATGACAATATTGATACTGCTTACGCAAAAGAAAAGGGTATTGTTGTTGAAAATACTCCAGGACAAAACTCAAACGCAGTTGCTGAGTTGGTATTTGGTCTATTGGTTTACGCTGTCAGAAACTTCTACAACGGCAAGGCTGGTACAGAGCTGAAGGGTAAAAAACTTGGTATCTTAGCTTATGGCAACGTAGGAAGAAATGTTGCTCGCATTGCTAAGGGCTTTGGTATGGATATCTATGCTTATGACGCATTCTGTCCTAAGGAAGTAATTGAGCAGAGTGGCGTTCATGCTGTTGACAACCAGGAAGAGTTGTTCTCTACATGTGATGTCGTTTCACTACACATACCTGCTACAAACGAGACCAAGAAGAGCATAAACAAGGAGCTGGTTTCCAAGATGAAGAAGGGTGGTATCCTTGTTAACACAGCTAGAAAAGAAGTTATCAACGAAGAGGAACTTGTAGCACTTTTGCAGGAGCGCACAGACCTCAAGTTCGTTACAGATATCAAGCCTGATCTTGATGCAGAATTTGCAGAGAAGGCAGAAGGTCGTTATTTCAGCACCCCTAAGAAGATGGGCGCTCAGACAGCAGAGGCTAACATTAATGCAGGTATAGCAGCCGCTAAACAGATCAATGCTTATTTTGCTGAGGGTTGTACAAAGTTCCAGGTTAACAAATAATATTTCCTAACATATTTGTAATAATTCAAATTTGACATAAAGATATGGCAACAATAAAACCATTCAAAGGCATCAGACCTCCGAAAAACCTCGTTGAGAAGGTAGAATCAAGACCATATGATGTTCTTAATTCAGAAGAGGCAAGAGCAGAAGCTGGCGATAATGAAATGAGTCTATATCATATCATAAAGCCAGAGATAGACTTTGAGCCAGGTACAAGTGAGTATGACCCACGTGTTTATGATAAGGCAGCTGAGAATTTCAAGAAATTCAAGGATAACGGCTGGCTGGTTCAGGACAACGAAGAGCACTACTACATTTATGCTCAGACAATGGGCAACAAGACACAATATGGTATTGTGGTTGGTGCTCGTGTAGAGGATTATATGAACGGCACAATCAAGAAGCATGAGCTTACACGTAGA
Organism: Prevotella sp. LMAG:51; assembly: GCF_008680225.1. Classification (NCBI taxonomy): domain Bacteria; kingdom Pseudomonadati; phylum Bacteroidota; class Bacteroidia; order Bacteroidales; family Prevotellaceae; genus Prevotella; species Prevotella sp. LMAG:51. The sequence continues at coordinate 246,143 of NZ_NALQ01000026.1, forward strand.
GATAAAGAGGAAGACCGTATGAAGCATGTTCGCGTAAACAACGCTAACATTGAGCCGGTTTTCTTTGCATATCCTGATAACGAAAAGCTTAATGCCCTGCTTGAAAAATATGCGAAGACAGAGCCGGAATACGATTTCATAGCTCCTATTGACGGCTTCGGCCATAAGTTCTGGGTGATTTCAGACAAGGAAGACATAGATCTCATTACCAATGAATTTGCTGCAATGCCGTCTTTGTATATTGCAGATGGTCACCACCGCTCTGCAGCTGCAGCTCTGGTTGGTGCAGAAAAAGCAAAACAGAATCCTAACCACACAGGCAATGAGGAGTACAACTACTTCATGGCTGTTTGTTTCCAGGCTTCTCAGTTGACAATTCTTGATTACAACAGGGTTGTGACAGATTTGAACGGTTACTCATCAGAGGATTTCCTCAAGGCCTTGGAGAAGAACTTTATCGTTGAAAACAAGGGAACTGACCTGTACAAGCCGACAGCATTGCACAATTTCTCTATGTACCTTGACGGAAATTGGTATAGTCTGACTGCTAAGGAGGGTACTTATAATCCAAATGACCCAATTGGTGTTCTCGACGTTGATGTGTCAAGCAGACTTATCTTCGACGAACTTCTTGGAATTAAGGATTTCCGCTCAGACAAGAGAATTGACTTTGTCGGCGGTTTGAGAGGATTGGAAGAGCTTAAGCGCAGAGTCGACTCAGGTGAGATGAAGATGGCTTTGGCACTTTATCCTGTAACAATGAAGCAAATAATGGATATCGCAGACAGTGGCAAGATCATGCCACCTAAGGCAACATGGTTTGAACCTAAACTCAGATCAGGACTTATCATCCATGAATTAGCATAAGAAACAGGGAACACACTAAATAAGGCGCACTCAATAATTTTATTATTGGTGCGCCTACTTTTGATTAAAACAGAGTAAGGATAATCGTCATCAAGAAATTACAGTATTAAAAGTGGAAGATAAATACACGACAATCACAAAAACAATAGGGGAGGGCTTCTACAGTGAGAAACGCAGCAAGTTTCTTGCTTTTGCCCATCATGTAGAATCACAAGCACAAATAAGAGAAATATTATCTATCTATAGAAAAAAATATTATGACGCAAGACATGTCTGTTATGCATATGTATTAGGGGCTGATAAGGCAGACTATAAAATGAATGATGACGGAGAACCAAGCAGCACCGCAGGAAAACCGATTTATGGACAAATAGTATCAAATGACCTCACTGACATTCTTATAGTCGTCATAAGATATTATGGAGGTGTAAATCTTGGCACCGGAGGGTTGATTGTAGCGTATAGAACCGCAGCTGCAGATGCATTGTCACATTGCGTTATTGAAGAGAAGTACATTAAGGAAAAAATAACATTCACTTTCCCATATGTCATGATGAACGGGGTCATGAAAGTAGTAAAAACAATGGAACCACAGATTATTTCGCAAGAGTTTGACAACACCTGTACGATTACACTCTCAATAAGGAGATCGAAGGCAGAGGAACTGAAAAATAAGTTGAACAGCTTGTCCTTTGAATGATATTTAGGCACACTTCTATCAAAGTCATTGGATATGTTGGTCTTTAAAACAATGTCGTCGCAATATGCATTCTTTGGCGTATAAAAATAGCTGTTCTGCACATTTAAAACAGTTACTTATATCCACAATATAGGTTACTTTTCATTTAAATGTAAGCTACTTTTAATAGAATAATTACCAATGTCGTACATTTGTCGCATATTTTCCAGCGTAAAACTTCCGCGAAAAGCGAATTAATGTTTTGTTTTCTTTATTATTTAACCTAAAACTTTGTACCTTTGCACGATTAATGCAGTTCGATAGGTAAATACATATAGGTTTTAGACTGCACATTTAAAGAATAAAATAACGAACGAAATGCTAAAATTTATATCTTTTGGCAGCGGTAGCAGCGGAAACAGTTATCTGTTAATGTCGGATAATACTATATTAATGTTGGATTCTGGCGTTGGTATAAGATCCATGAAAAGATATTTCCAGGAATATGGATTGTCCTTTACTAAAATCAACGCTATACTTGTGACACATGACCATGCAGACCACGTCAAGTCAGTAGGGGCAATAAGTAATGATTTCAAGATTCCTGTTTACGCTACAGAAGCAGTCCACAAAGGAATACAAAAAAACTATTGTGTACGAAAGAAAATTAATGCGGCAAACAAACGGGTTTTCTTACCTGGAGATGACACCATAGAGATTGGTGACTTCAAGATCACTCCTTTTGACGTTCCGCATGACAGTTGTGGTAATGTGGGCTATACAATAGAATATCATGACGTCGTTTTTGGCCTCATGACAGATATTGGACATATTACAGATACTATCCGAGACAATATAAGAAAATGCAATTATCTGGTTATGGAAGCCAACCATGACGAATCGATGTTACAGAATGGTCCATATCCACAATATCTTAAAGATAGAATAGCAGGCGGGAATGGACATTTGAGCAATGTAAAATGCGCTCAGACTATATGTGAATGCTATATGAAAGGCTTGAAGCACATTTGGCTCTGCCATTTAAGTGAAGAGAACAATCATCCTGAGCTATTGAGAAAGACAATAGAAAAGGAATTTCAAGAAAATGGCTTGCGTATGGGAGGCGATATAGAAGTAGATATTCTTCGACGCAGACAGCCAACCGGCATTTTCAACTTGTTATGATACACTGGCGAGAGCAAGCAATGAATCCTGCAGGACAAGGACTATAACATATATTATTTAGTTAATTTAACAACAAAACGAACATGAGGAATTTATTTATCAAGACCATGGTAGTCGCTTCTTTGTGGTTTGGAGGGGCATCAGTTGCATCATCTCAGAATATTCTAGGTGGAATCTTGGGTAACGTAGCTGACAGAATGTCAAACAAGCAAAACGGCAGTAAGACAGAAGGAAGTAAGGTTTCAGATATTTATGAGGGGCTTACATCTATTTTCCAAAACAGCAAAGTCGCTACTGCTGACAAGATTGTCGGAACGTGGGTTTATAAAGAACCAGCTGTGGTGTTTGAAAGCTCAAGCCTTCTGAAACAAGCAGGAGGAAAGCTAGTTTCAACAGCTATTGAGAATAAACTTAACACTGTATTTAACAAATATGGCATTAAGGCAGGGAAGTTCAAGATGACCTTTGACAAGAAAGGCAATTTCACACAGACAATTGCCAAGAAAACTGTCACCGGGACCTATACCATTGAAGGCAAGAATGTGAAACTGACATATTCAGGTGGAATTCAGCAGATAATGGGAACCACACAGATTGACGGTAATTCATTGCTGATTGTCATGGATGCGACAAAGCTCCTTAAATTTGCAAGTGCTGCAGGAGCAATGTACAATAATTCTATGCTTGGCACAATCAGTTCATACCTGTCAGGTGTCGAGGGAATGGAATGCGGAGTAAGATTAGAGAAGTCGAAATAGTTAATTTTAATCAATGCTTGATGTTTTTTAGTGATATTTGTTAAAATATACTCAAAATTACGAAACAACATTCGACAAATCATATTATTTTATTAACTTTGCACGCCACTACGAGTTAATGGCATTAAATTCAAACCTAAAAATAAAAATTTAAATGGCAACAAAAATCAGATTACAGCGCGGTGGTCGTAAGGGCTATGCTTTTTACAGCATCGTAATCGCTGACGTTAGAGCTCCACGTGATGGAAAGTTTACTGAAAAGATTGGTACTTATAATCCAAACACTAATCCAGCCACAGTAGATTTGAATTTTGATCGTGCTCTTTATTGGGTAGAAGTTGGTGCACAGCCAACTGACACTGTTCGTAACATCTTGAAAGGCGAGGGCGTTTATTTGATGAAGCACTTGCGCGGTGGTGTTAAGAAGGGTGCATTTGACGAGTCTGCTGTACAGGCTAAGTTTGACGCTTGGAAGTCAGAGAAGGCAGCCAAGCTCGATTCAGTTCGTAATGGTGTCGCCAATGAAAAGAAGGCAACTTACGAGAAGAATTTGGCCGAGGAGAAGAAAGTCAATGAAGCTATCGCCAAGAAAGTTGCAGAAAAGAAAGCTGCAATTGAAGCTGCTAAGGCAAGCGAAGCATCTGAAGCACCTGCTGAGGAGACTTCAAACGAGGCAGAATAAATTATTCTTTTCTGCAAAACGACTTAAGGAAGCCACATGGCTTCCTTTTTTTATTGACTTTCCGTCATTAGTGTCCCGTTAAAATAGGGACACTAATGTTGACGAGTGTATAAAAGTAAAGACGAGAAAACAAGGAAAATTGTCTTCTTGAATAGTTCCAGATATTCTGAAAACTCTCACATTAACTCTTCTGCTTGTTTTCTCGTCTATTGTGAAGTATAATCAGTTTTGATAAGTCCTTTTACGAATTGATAGCCATTAGGAATTCTTCGTTGGATCTTGTTTTCTTCATATACTCTCCGATAGTGTTCATTGCTTCTACGGAAGTCATGTCGGCAATGGAATTTCTTACTACCCACAGGCGTTCCAGTGTAGTAGAGTCATGTAGCAGGTCGTCACGACGTGTACTTGACGCAACAAGGTTTACTGCAGGGAATATACGTTTGTTGCTCAAGCTGCGATCGAGTTGGAGCTCCATGTTTCCTGTACCTTTGAACTCTTCAAAGATTACTTCGTCCATCTTGCTGCCAGTGTCAATAAGAGCTGTTGCGATAATGGTCAGCGAGCCACCATTTTCGATGTTTCGTGCTGCACCGAAGAAACGTTTCGGTTTCTGCAGGGCATTTGCGTCAACACCACCGGTGAGAACTTTTCCACTTGCAGGAGCAACAGTGTTGTATGCACGTGCTAGTCGTGTTATTGAATCGAGGAATATCACTACGTCGTGGCCACATTCCACCATACGCTTGGCCTTCTCCAATACGATGCCTGCTATCTTTACGTGTCTTTCTGCTGGCTCGTCGAAAGTAGAGGCGATTACTTCTGCATTTACAGTTCTGGCCATGTCGGTAACTTCCTCCGGACGTTCATCAATAAGCAGCATCATGAGGTAAGCTTCTGGATGGTTAGCTGCTATAGCGTTGGCTATATCTTTCATGAGTACGGTCTTACCGGTTTTTGGTTGTGCCACGATCAAGGCTCTCTGACCTTTACCTATTGGAGCGAAGAGATCTACAATTCTCGTGCTTAGATTTGTTGTTGCAGGGTTGCCGCATAATGTGAACTTCTCTTCAGGGAATAATGGAATAAGGTGTTCAAAAGGCATTCTGTCTCTCACTTCTGATGGAGTCCTTCCGTTGATTTTATCTATTGATGTCAGAGGGAAATACTTTTCTCCATCGTGTGGTGGTCGCACATGGCATTCTATCACGTCACCAGTCTTCAGTCCGTTGTTCTTAACCTGTGCGTTCGAGACGTATATGTCGTCTGGCGATGACAAATAGTTGTAATCGCTGGATCTTAGGAAACCATATCCATCAGGCATAATTTCTAATACGCCGTTTGCCGTTATTATGTCGTCAAAATTGTATTGAGTCTCCTGTTTCTCTTCAACTGCAAACATGTTGTCATTTGTAACCGATGCGGTTAGATTGTCAAACATGTCGTAGTTGGGCATTGCTGTTTGGTCTTCTATTGGCAAGTCTACTATAGTTATGAAGTCGGTACCATCACCAGGATCTCCTTCCCACACTTCGTCAATTTTATTTTCTGCAATCCCTGCTTCATATGACTCTTCAATTTTCTCGTTGTGGGCATTCACTTTCGCCTGAAGCTGTGCAATAAGGTCAGCCTGTATATCACCGTCTTCGCTGTCGTTGTCGCTTAATGCGAACTGTGCCTCAGGTGTGGCGGTCATGATGTCGTCTGTGTTATCTGTTTTCTTAGATATTGAGGGCTCTTCCATGCTTGGTTCTTCGTTTGCTGACAAAGGGGCGATGGTTTCTGTTGTCTCACCTATATTTTGATTTTCTTCAGTCTCGGTTGATTCTGGAGTTGGCTTCATTTCTGCAATTTCCTGAATGGTCTCAGCAGCTTCTTTTGCTAGTTCATCAGCTTGTTTCTGGGCTTTTGTCCTTCTTGTCCTTTTTTTAGGAGTGGCCTCTTCTGCCGATTCTGTTTCTGCAGACTTAGAGTCTTTGCTGTCGGCAACAGGCTCCTCAAAAAGCGGCAATTGGCTGGTTGCTGGTGTCGTCTTGCTTTTCTTTAAGTCGAAGTTTTCCCCAGTAGCACCTTTGACTGAATAAACTTTGTCAGTTTCCTTTTTCGTTATCCTTGTTCTTTTGCGTTTTGTGCCAAGAGGATTCTTGTTGCCTTCCACTTCAGCCTGTTTGTCCAGGATAGTGTATACAATAACCTCTTTTGAGTCAGACGGATTGGTCTGTGCTCCAATATTGTTAGCAATATCCTCCAATTCGGAGATATCCTTCGATAGTAATTCGTCTTTGCTATACATAATAAATTATGTGTGAAAAAATTATATGATTTTCGTTTCAAAAAAACAGAAACAAAGGGTGTTTCTAATGATTTTGCAAATATACAAAACATTCTTCAAACATTTGCTTTGTTAATTGGTAATTTACCTATTGGTTAACCAAATTTAACTTGCGGTTCCTTGTCATGTCGTAAATATCATTATATTCAGACGCGACTTGAAATCAATTTATAGAATCCTCTATGTTTGTCGTGTTGAAATCTGTATTTTTGCTTTATCCTTCTATCTCAGCCAATTCGAGCCATTCTAATGACTTTTGGTCAATTATCTGTTTAATTTCAGAGAATCTGATGCTCTTATTGGTCAGTTCATCCACAGTTAGTGTGCCTGAGTTGAGAGCTTCTTCTATGTGTCTCTGTTCTTTTTCCAACTCTGTAATTTCTTTTTCCAGTTGTTCATATTTGCATTTCTCCTTGTAAGTCATTTTCCTTTTCCCTCCTTGTTGGCTTTCTTTATGTTTTGAGGGTACGGTGACTTTTTTCTCTTTTTCCTTCTTTTCTCTTTCTTCAGATGTTATTATGCTGTTCCAATCACGGTATTGGGTGTAGTTTCCTGGAAAATCCTTTATCTCTCCATTTCCTTCGAATACAAGTAGATGGTCTACGGTTTTGTCGAGGAAATAACGGTCATGGCTTACTACGATAACGCAACCGGGGAAGTCCACAAGGTATTCTTCAAGCACTTGTAGTGTCTGGATGTCAAGATCGTTTGTTGGCTCGTCGAGTACGAGAAAGTTGGGATTTGCCATCAGTATCGTGCAAAGATATAGTTTTCGCTTTTCTCCTCCACTTAGCTTATACACGTAGTTGTGTTGCTGTTCTGGTGTGAAAAGGAAATATTGCAAGAATTGTGATGCTGACAAATGTTTCTTACCTCCCACGTCTATATAGTCAGCTATGTTTGTTATGACGTCTATCACCTTCTGTTCTTCATTGAATTTGAGTCCTTCCTGTGAGAAGTACCCGAATTTCACAGTTTCTCCAATGTCAAATTTTCCTGAGTCTGGCTGTATTTTTCCTAACAGAAGTTTTATGAATGTTGATTTCCCTGCTCCATTGTCTCCGACTATACCCATTTTTTCGTATCTGGCGAAGTTGTAGTAGAAATCTTTGAGTATCACTTTGTCATCAAAAGCCTTTGACACGTATTGACATTCAAATATCTTGCTTCCGATATAAACATTGCTTGATTTGAGTCGGAGTTGTCTTTCTTCGATTTTCCGTTTTGCCACTTTCTCAAGCTCTACAAATGCGTCTTCTCTGTATTTCGCTTTGTGTCCTCTCGCCTGCGGCATTCTTCTCATCCATTCCAGTTCCCTTTTATAAAGGTTGTTAGCTCTCTGCACTTCAGTTCTCATATTGTCTATCCGCTCTTGTCGCTTTTCCAGATAGTAGCTGTAGTTGCCTTTATATTTATATATGGTGAAGTCGTCGAGTTCCAGTATTATGGAACATACTCTGTCGAGGAAGAACCTGTCGTGTGTAACCATAAGCAGCGTTTTGTTTCCTCTGCCGATGAATCCTTCTAGCCATTCCGTCATTTCTATATCGAGATGGTTGGTAGGTTCATCCAGAATGAGCATGTCGGGTTCGTTGATGAGTATATTAGCTAACGCCACTCTTTTTTGCTGTCCTCCGCTTAGTTGTCCCATAGGCTGGTTGAGGTCGGCTATCCTCAGTTGTGTGAGGATCTGTTTCGCTTTGAGTATCTTTTCTTCTTTGCCGTCGTGGTTGAAGCATGCGTCGAGCACGCTTTCGTTTGGGTCGAAGGTCGGCGATTGTTCCAGATATCCTACTTTTATTCCGTTGCTATATACAATGTTTCCCGCATCGTAGTCTTCTTTGCCTGTCAGTATGGATAGCAGTGTGGATTTTCCTGTTCCGTTTTTTGCTATTAGTCCGACTTTCTGTCCCTCTGCAATGCTGAATGATATATTGTCGAAAATCACCTGTGCTCCGAATGTCTTTGTCAGGTTCTGTACGTCAAGAAAAGGTTTCTGACTTGCCATAGTGTGTGTATTTAGTAAACGAATAGTCAAATTGACGAGTAGACAAGTTGACACACCATTTTATGTTTGTTGTCGTTTTTCTGAGTAATGTCTTGTCAACTCGTTTGTTTGTATGCTCATCAAATATTAATCTTCTGTTGTCAATTCCCGGTTTATTCCTTCAATGTAGTCGAGCACTTCGTCTCTTCCCAAAGCCTTGTCGCTGCTTGTCACGAAATAGGGAGGCAGTTCCTCCCATGTTTCTTTTAGGGTGTCCATATATTTGTTGGCTGCTTTTTGCGCCTTCTGCATGTTTCCTATTTTATCAGCCTTGGTAAAGATTATAGAGAATGGTATGCCGCTTTGTCCCAACCATGTTATGAAGTCGGTGTCAATTTTCTGTGGGTCGTGTCTGATGTCTATAAGCACGAATAGATTTACAAGCTGTTCCCTCTGCAGGATATATGATTGTATCATCTGTTCGAGCTTACGTTGCACGGTCTTGGACCTCTTGGCATATCCGTATCCGGGCAGGTCAACTATATACCATTCATTGTTGATTATGAAATGGTTTATGAGCAGGGTCTTTCCTGGTGTGGCAGATGTCTTGGCCAATCCTTTGTGTCTGCAGAGCATGTTTATGAGACTAGATTTGCCAACGTTGCTTCTGCCTATGAATGCGTATTCCGGCTTGTTGTCGTTTGGACATTTGGTTGTCTCAGCACTGCTTATGACGAATTCCGATTTGTTTATTTCCATGTTTATGTTTTTCTCTGTTATTGTCCTGTCATGAAAAAATGTGTAGGGTATGGCAATTTATCATAGACTCCTTCGTATGGTTTTCATGATTAGGCTTTATGTGTCGTTTTGCTTCACTTTTTTTACATGAAACATTATCAGTCAAAATGTTTCAGCCTTGCTATATATTTGCCGAGAATGTCAAACTCGATGTTTACCACTGTTCCCACCTGTATATCGCAGAAATTCGTGTTTTCCCTTGTGTATGGTATGATGGCGACAGTGAAGGTATTGTCGGTTGGTTCGCAAACCGTGAGCGACACTCCGTTCACCGTTACGCTACCTTTGTCCACTGTAAAATATCCACGCTGTGCCATCTCTTTGTTGTTCTTGTATTCAAAGGTGAAATATGTGCTGCCGTCGGCATCTCTCATGTCGATGCACTTTGCTGTCTCGTCAACATGTCCTTGCACTATATGTCCGTCGAGTCTTCCATTCATTATCATCGACCTCTCCACGTTCACTTTGTCTCCCACTTCGAGTAGTGAGAGATTCGTTCTGTCAAGTGTCTCTTTCATAGCCGTCACGGTGTATGTATTGTCCTTTATCTCCACTACGGTCAGACATACACCGTTGTGAGATACGCTTTGGTCTATTTTGAGTTCGTTTACAAATGAGCATGTGAGTGTAAAATCGATATTGCCACCATATCTGTGTATGTTGGTCACAGTAGCGAATTCTTCTACTATTCCTGAGAACATATTTATAAAAGTTTTTATGATTTAAAATTTCAAGAAGAAAAGCGGTGTTTCGTGTCTTGACGAAGTGCCACCGCTTTTGTATTTTAAAAAAAGACCGCACCGATGATGTGATGAAACTCCGAGCTAGAAAGATTTGAGAGTTCTCCGCCTTTGTAATCCACCGGCTTTACAGCTATCCTCATTGCTGGGGAATGTGGCCCGCCATTAGCAAAAGAAATCATCTCGGTTTTCGTTTTATTATTGATGAGTATCCCGATCGAACCGATACGGTCTATTTCTTTTGTATTTCTTTCGTGTTGCAAAGATAATGCTATTTTCTCTTATTGCAAATTATTTGCATTAAATTTTGCTTTTCATTTACAACAAGACATGAAAATTGTTTTGTCTTCTCTCATGATACACTTATGTTTCAATCGCATTTCATCTTAGTTTTTTCAGTCGTGTTTTCTTGCTTTACATTATCTTTGTTTGTCTTGTTTCCTTGTTTGAGTTTTTTCTTGCATCCTCCAATCATCTTCTGTATCTGAATAACTCTTGCGCTTTTGTCTTCCGGATATCCGAATTGTTCATAAAATGATAATGCAGAGTCTAGACAATCGAGAGTGTTCTGCCATTCTTTGTTGTTCATATAGCAGTAGGCTAGCCTGAAGAACACATCGCCTTTTTCTTTGCCATAGCATACGGTAAGCGTTTTCTCATATAGCGGTATGGCCCTGTCGTATTCTTCGAGCAGGAAATGGCTTTCTGCATCTGCAAAGAAGTACACGCTTCTTTCGTGTGGGGCATAAACTTCCAGGTCTGCTATATACGGGTCAAGGTATCTGCAGGCTTTGTCATATTCCCAGGTATAATAGAAGCATAATCCAATATACGCCTTGAACCTGGGGTTCAGCTTGTATCTTTTATCGAGGCGCGTCAGTATATTTCGCGCCTCGATGTATTTGCCGCTGCTGAAGTATTCCAGTGCTATTGTCAGCTGTTCTTTGTCAGGCATGCCATTGACTGTTTGTCCTGGCAGTCTTGTGTTGCAGACAGCAGTGATGAACATGAAGATGATCAGAGTTCTGATGCCTCTCATTCTCCAGTATAGAATTTAATTAGTTTTGTGAGAGCGTTTTTGCATACGATGCAGAATTCCTTGCAGGCGTTCGTTCTCATACGGCAGTCCTGCACCCCTCTGTATACACCTTTGGTCCTGTATCCAGCTCCTTCAAAGTATCCCACTTTGTTTTTTGCCTTCTTTTCGTCTTTTGTCTCAGGTGTAGGTATCGGAGTTCCTTTCTTTATGAGGCTTTCCCATTTGCCATTGAAGTCGGCAAGGGTGGTGATATTGGCCTCCCATGGTTCCACGTCGAGAGGATACATCGGAATCTCTTCCCAATCGTAGGCGTATTCATCTGCGAGTCCTGCGAAGCTGTGTCCGAACTCGTGTACGATGACTGGCTTGAATGATTTGTGTCCTGTGGAACTCAGGTTATAGTAGTTCAGTATACCTCCTCCGCCATAAACATCGGTGTTTACCAATATGATAATATGTTCGTATGGAGTACCAGCGAGCCAGTCGTGTACCTTTTTCAGGTTCAGTGTCGTAAGGTATCTCTCACTGTGGAAAGTGTCGAAGTTGGATCCCAATGCAGTGTTCTTCCATATGCCCTTGGACGGTACACTCGTCCCGCTCTCTTCTGATACCGACTTCACAGCAATGACATTGAATCTGTCTTTGTATTCCAAGAATGGTTCATGAGCGAAGATTGCGTCAGTCGCAATCTTGACATCATTGATGTATTTCTCCATTTCGGTTTCTGTATATCCTTCTGCAAGGAAGGCAATGTTGATGCAGTTTGAGGTGTCTGCAGCCTTGTGAATGACGTCGTATGGCGTAGGGTGACTGCCTTTTTTGCTTATCAGCACGTCTTTGGGGGCAATGGTCTCAGTGATTGAAGCCACGGTTTCTCTCCTGTTGTTCTTCAGTTTGATGGTCACTTCGGCGGAATCTTTAGGCATAGGCATGAGGATGACATTTTCAAACGATTTGTTTGATGTCCTGGCCTCGTCGTATGTCTGCCATTCCTGGAAGAGGGTAGAGAGGGAGTTTCTGTAAATCACCTTTCCTGTCTTGTGGTCTCTCATTTCAAATTGAGCGTTTCCCTCCACCGGAAACTCTCCGAGTCTTGTCTTTCTTCCATACCATCCTGGAATGGAATTCATGTTGTCCACGAAGATATGCTGCTCGTTGGCGTTACCTCCGAAGATACAGTTTATTCTCAGGGTGTTTTCTGTGAAATACTTGTTGAAGTCTTGTGCCTTCAATGATGTCGTCTGGCATCCAAGAGCCACGACTGAGAGTAATAATAGCTTTTTTGTCATAGTGTCTTGTCGATAATGAATAATTCCTTGTTGTTGTCATAGTCGTTCATCAGAGTCTTGATATAGTCTCTGTTCCAATCGTCTATGTGCAGTTTCGTTTCTCCATACATCAGAATATCGATGTCGAGAGTTATTCTGTTCATCAAGTCATTCTTCTTGCTTCTCTCACATCGTTTTTCTAGTTGTTTGAATGCTTTCGTGATTTGCGACAACGTATGCTTCGTCGTGGAGAAACAGATGCAGTTTATGAACTTCTCCGATTCTATTCCAATGGGGTCTGTCCACATTTCTTTGGTAAACACGGTATCGTTGCCCAGCATGAAAGCCAGTTTCCGCTTTGCCAGTGTGATATTCTCCTTGGCGTTGAAGTTGCTGCCTATTGAGACGATGATTCTTGTTCCTTTGTCCATCCTTTTCGTATTAGTATAAGGTCCTGGAATCGGTCCTGTAGATTTCATGTCCATGTTCAAGTGATAATTCTATCCTCTTGTCGTTGGATGTGGAATCTACAGAACCGCATTTCTCGTTATTGTTTCTTGTCAATCAATTCTGTTTTCATTTCTTGTATTTCTCTATCAGTGAAGTAGCCTGGCTGTTGCCCAGATTTTTTGCCTTGTCGAGGTTTGCCAGTCCCTCCTCCTTTTTGCCGGAGTTTATCTGTGCCAGTCCGAGGATGAGGTATCCGTCTGAATAGTCAGGAGCTTCTTTCACACATTGTTCAGCAGTCTGCATGGCTTCGCTGATAAGGTTGAGTCTGAGTTGCAGTGATGCTTTTTCAGCCTTGAAGGATGTTTCATCAGGGGCTAGATATATGGCAATGTCGATATCTGACAGTGCCTGTTTGAAGAGTTTTGCCTTAACTTCAGCTTGTTCTCTGACGTAGTAGAATTGGGGAGTTTGTCTTTTTCCTTCAATCACCTCGTAGCGTGTATAGTCGAACACTGCCTGACGGTAGTTCTCCATCCTGTTATATACGTCGCCTCTCATGATGAAATATTTTGCGCCTTCTTTCACGTTGAGCGTGTCGATGTTGTTCACTGCGCTGTCGAGCAATGCGAGCACTTCTGTATCTGGAGCCTTCATCATGTCCTTACATTGAGCTGCATTGTAATACAGATCGCCGTTTTTCAGTTTGCTGTCTGTAAGCGCCATAAATGTATCATAAGCCTTCTGGTAGTCTTTCTTGGCGAAGAGGATCTGTCCTTCCAGATCTTTGTATATTGGCAGCGCGTTTATGCTGTAAGCCTTTGTCACTTCGTCGATGGCCTTGTCAAGACTCCATGGGGCGTAGGCGATATCGCTTCTGTACAACTCCTTCATATACATCAGCTTTGCGTAGTTGTAATGGATTTCGTCTTTGGGTTCTGTGCGGTCCACTGCTGTCTCCATTGTCTTGCGTGCTGCTTCAAAGTCGTTTCTGTTTACCTCAGCTTCAGCCTTTGCCACATAGCCGTCTGCAAGGGTGGGGAAGGCGGTTATGAAGTCGCTTGTTGTCGCCTCGCTCTTCAGAGAGTCGTTGCTCTGTGTGGCGAGCATCAGAGCCAGCAAGGCTTGATTCTTTTCCGTTGGCAATGCTGCAGGTATACCTATTTTCCTGTATGTGTCATCGGTGACCGACAGTCCGCTTGTTGTCAGCTGCATTATGAAGGCTGCATCAGTGGCGTGAGCTTCCGTCGATGTCGTTGATGTCTGCAACAGTCCTGCCACTTCACCATTGTCGTTGACGAACGGGCAAGCTTCAGTTGTCTCCTTTGCGTAATAGTCGAAGATGTAGTATGAGAACTTATCCATGAATTTCTCCACATTCTTCACTGTCGCTGCTTCTGGTTTCGTACTTTTGTTGGAGTAGGGCAGAAGCCACAGTTTGCCGCCTGGCGTAGTTGAAGTGTTGGCGATGGCTGCAGGTTTCGTGTTGCCATCCACTTTGAATTTCACCACATCATAAATATCGTTCAGTCCCAAGATGCGTGTTACGTCCTTCTTATTTCCTTTTGCATCGATTACTACAGCTTTGCTGGCGCCTAAGAATGGTTTCAGGTCGCTTATTGCTTCACCGCTCTTGCCTACGAACACTCCATGACTTGTGGCATGTATGCTTCCGTCCGCATTGAATGTGGTCAGCGTGAACACGCTTTCCGATGCTTTCTTTACGGCTGCCGACTGTGCTTTTACTGTTGCTGGCAGAATTAATGCTGCCAATGAGAATATCAGTTTGAAAATTGTTATATGTTTCATTTTATATTTGTTGACGGATTGATAAGGGATTCTTCTTGCCAAGCAAACGGGTTTACGGGCATTTCATGCTCCCAACAGGTCTTTGGCATTATGCTTTGCTGCATCGGTGATGTCTGATCCGCTCAGCATCTGCGCTATCTCATTTACGCGTTGCTCATCATTGAGTCTTGTCATTGTGCTTTCAGTTCCGTTCTCCGTTTCTTCCTTATACACCTTGTAGTGGGTAGTACCCCTTGCTGCAATCTGTGGCAGATGGGTGATGCTTATCACCTGTCTTTTGCTTTGGGCCATTTCCTGCATTATCAGTGCCATTTTTTCGGCAATCTTTCCGCTCACTCCGGTGTCAATCTCGTCGAAGATGATTGTCGGGAGTTTCACGGCGTTGCTGATCATGGCTTTCAGCGAGAGCATCACTCTTGCGATTTCTCCTCCTGATGCCACCTGTGAAATAGGCATCATGTCGCTGCTGCTGTTGGCACTGAATAGAAATGCCACGGCATCACAGCCGTCTCTTTGGAACTCTCTCGGTTCAATGCTTATGCTGAATCTCACCTTTGGTATTCCCAAAGGCACTAACCGGTCTTTCATTCCTCTCTCCACCGTTGTCGCTGCCTTTCGTCTTGTTGCCGTCAGTCTGCCAGCCACTTCCTTGCAGTTTGCATTAGCCTCGGAGAGTTTCTGTTCCAGTTCCTTCAGTCTTTCGTCACCATTGTCAATGTTGAGGATCTTCTGTTCCAGTTCGTCTCTTTTTTCTATGAGCCTGTCCACGGAGTCCGTGTGGTGTTTCTGTTCCAGTGAGTAAATTATGTCGAGGGTTTCGTTTACCTGTTTCTGTCTCTCCGGATCTATCTCTATTCCGTCCATGCTTGCCCCCACTTCCTGTGCTATGTCTTTCAGTTCTATATGGCAGTCCTCCATTCTCTCTACCATGCCGGCAGCTTCGGGATACACGTTGCTGATGCCAGCCAACGTCCTTGCGGCTTCGCGTATGTCGTCTACGAGACTTCTCTCGCCGTTCCCGTTCAGCATGACGTCCACTTGGTACAGTGTGCCTTTTATGTCTTCCACATGGTTCAGCTTTTCTTGTTCTGCTTCCAGTTGTTCCTGCATTCCGTGTTGCAGATTTGCAGCCTGCAGTTCATTTAGCTGGAATCTGTAGAATTCCTCGTTCTCTATGGCTTTCTGCATTTCCCTTTTTGCTTCAGCCACATTGTTGCGCGCTTTCTGCAATTTGTCGTATGCCGAGTGGTATTCTTCAAGTAATATTGCATTTTGTGCCATAATGTCGAGCACTTTCAGCTGGAAGTCCTCGTTGCCTAGCATGAGGTTTTGGTGCTGGCTGTGTATGTCGATGAGCTGTTCGCCGAGTTTTCTCGTAATGGCGAGTGATGTCGGTGTGTCGTTGATGAATGCCCTGCTCTTTCCTGAAGCCAGAAGTTCCCTTCGCAGTATGGTGTCGTTGGCATCATATTCAATGTCGTTCTCGTCGAAAAACGCTTTCATGTCGTATCTCGAGAGGTCGAAATGAGCTTCGATTACGCATTTGTCAGCTCCTTTCTTTATCTGTCTGGAGTCAGCTCTCTGTCCGAGCAGCAGGTTTATGGCTCCGAGTATGATGCTTTTTCCGGCTCCTGTTTCTCCTGTTATCACAGAGAACCCAGGAAAGAATTCCATATCGAGCGTGTCTATGAGTGCGAAATTCTTGATATATAGTTGTTTCAGCATTTCTGTTTTCTGCTAAAGTGGTTGTATAGAGAGTATATTCGGTAAGAAAATCATTTGAAAATCTTCCTCCTTGTCATTCTTTTATCTTTTCCCACGAGTTGTTCTGCGATGGGTTGATGGAGAACAGCAGTTCGTATATGGCCTCTTTCTCCTTCTGCGTGCCCTTGCCCTTATAGATGTTTGCCAGCTCGTCTTTCTTGAAGTCAGTCCATATAGCAGGCAGACTGCTCAGCGGCTTGTCGTCATGAGCCTTCTTGAGATTGGTTTCGAGAGCGGTGGTGATGTTCGTCCTTCCGCGTTCCACATTGTTTGCCATCTCGTCGAGTCCAGTTCTGTAGTAGTCATACTGCAGTTGTCTGAACGGTTTCATCGCTCCGTCGAGGTAGTCGTTTATGATGGCGAATCTGTTTCTGTCGGTCTCAAATGATTTCCATCCCGTGAAGTTCAGGTTCTGGGCATTGTTGGTGAGGTTCATACAGCGCTGCAGTATGTCTTCACCTCCCATTGGTGAGAAGCTGTCGAGGTTGAGTCCGATGATGAGATAGGCGTAATAGGCGAATAGAGCCGTCAGTTGGTTGTCTATCTGTTCTTCATTGAAGTTGAGCTGGTCGAACTGTGCGAACTCGAAGTTGAAGTCGTTGTCCTTATTATTATATAAGGTAGTGTTATATGCCGAGTTGTATACCGGTCTGTTTGCCTGTATTAGTGCATTGCATGTGAACTTGTTCGATGACTGGTCGTATTTAGTCACCGTTATGTTGAAGTTGCACACGATTCTTTCGTTTTTCTGAAATTGATAATCCGTCCACTGCCTGTCGTTGACAAACTGCTCCAGCGTCTCCTTCAGATTGTCGAAGACACTGGCATCGGTGCCTTGTATCTGGTTGTGGTTGATGGTTATCTTGGCTATCAGCTCCTGTGCACCGGCGGATACCGTTGCCACGATGAGCAGTGCATACAGACAAATCAGTCGTATTCTCATGATGTGTAGTGGTTTATGTCTTTTTGTTAGAGAAATCATCATTTCCAAAGTTTCTCCATCTCGTCTACGATGTCGCTTGCCACCTCTGTCTTCGGCTTTTTCTGATAATCCTTCTTGCCGTCTGGCGAAATAATGGAAATCATGTTGTCGTCGCTTCTGAAAGTGGTGCCTTCATTGCGTGTGGAGTTGAGCACTATGAAGTCAAGGTTCTTCTTCGCAAGTTTCTTCTTTGCGTTCATCTCCTCGTCGTTTGTTTCCAGTGCAAATCCGATCAGCTTCTGTCCAGCCTGCTTTGCCTTGCCGAGAGCGGCGGCAATGTCGTGGGTCGGACTTAGCGTTATCACGAGGTTGTCGTGCTCACGCTTTATCTTCCTGTCGCTCACGTGGCTAGGTTTGAAGTCGGCAACTGCCGCACACAATATCGCTGCATCCTGGCTGGCAAAGCATTCTGTGGCTGCCTTATGCATTTCATCGCAGCTCTCAACGTCGATTCTTTTTATCATGTCAGAACATTTCATCGTCACTGGTCCGGCGATAAGCGTTACTTCAGCGCCTCTTCTCGCACATTCTTCAGCCAGGGCGAAGCCCATCTTGCCGCTTGAGTAGTTGCCTATAAAGCGCACAGGGTCGATTTTCTCGTATGTAGGTCCGGCGGTAATCATTATCTTCTTGCCCTTGAGTGGCAGTCCTTCCTTGCAGGCAGGAGTGTGGCACGTGTCTTCAAACGCGTTGTCATTGTCTTCGAAGAATGCGTCGAGCTGTCTCACTATCTCTTCCGGCTCTTCCATTCTGCCCTTGCCCTCAAGTCCGCTGGCAAGAAATCCGCTCTTGGGTTCGATGATATGGTTGCCATAGCCCAGAAGCGTATTCATGTTCTGTTGTGTTGACGGATGGCGATACATGTCGAGGTCCATGGCGGGAGCTACGAACACTGGTGCTTTCATCGAGAGATATGTGGTGATGAGCATGTTGTCGGCAATGCCGTTTGCCATCTTTCCCATCGTTGATGCCGTGCATGGTGCTATGAGCATGGCGTCGGCCCAGATACCGAGGTCTACGTGTGAGTTCCAGGTGCCGTCTCTCTGAGAGAAGAATTCGCTGATGACCGGTTTGTGGGTCAGTGCCGACAGCGTGATGGGAGTGATGAACTCCTTGCCTGCTGGCGTTATCACAACCTGAACCTCTGCACCAGCCTTTATCAGTCCACGGATGATGTAGCAAGCTTTGTATGCTGCGATGCTACCTGTTATGCCGAGAACGATTTTCTTTCCTTTCAGCATCCTTGCCCCCTCCTCAGATCTCTCATCTTGATGCGTGTCAGTACCTGCTTGGTGTCGCTCGTGAAGTCGCTTGTGAGCATCCAGTTGTAGTAACCCGGATCGCGGCGCAATGCTTCTTCAACGGGCACTCCCTTGTATTTGCCGAAGTTGAACACCTCCTGCTTCATGGGCTTGCCGTCGGCGTCGAGCATAGGCTGTCCGTTGGCGTCTTTCATTTCCTTCCATACTACGCGTCCGGCGAAGTCCACGTTGTCGTTCTGTTTTGAGAACTGTGCCAGAACGTCCATGTCGTTCTCCAGCTGGCGTTCTTCTTCCTCTTGCTTCCCAGGCGCATACATGTCGAGTTCTCCCATGAGCACGCGGTATGTAGCCTCAGTGTCCTGGTCGGCGCGGTGGGCGTCGAAGTCGTCCTCCATTTTCCTTCCGCAATAGAACTTGTACGCTGCAGCCAGATTACGGCGCTCCATCTTGTGGAATATCGTCTGGGCGTCGATCAGTCTGCACTGGCTGAAGTCGTAGTTGATGCCTGCACGGTAGAATTCCTCAGCGAGCATCGGCAGATCAAAGTGGTTGGAGTTAAAACCGGCGAAGTCGCAGTTTGCGAATTTCTCTGCCAGTTCCGGGGCTAGGGCCTTGAATGTGGGCTTGTCTGCCACATCGGCGTTTGATGTGCCGGTCAGTTCAACCACCTCCTGTGGAATCTCCTTTCCTGGGTTCACAAAGATATTCTCCCTCTCTTCTTTTCCGTCGGGATATACCTTTATATATGATAGTTGGAAAATTCTGTCTCTCACTATATCGAGTCCTGTAGTCTCGAGATCGAACACTACGAGTGGCCTTGTCAGATTCAGTTTCATCTGTATATTATGTGTGTTATGGTTAATTTAATATTGTTTTGTCAATGCAATCTACCTGTTTTAGATGGGCAACTCACCATTATTTTATACGCAACCAGGTTGTTTTTTGACAAGCAACCAGCCTTTTTTCTGTTGTCAAAGGGTTTGTACACGTTTCCTGATGGTGTTTATGCCTTATCTGAACCAAGGAACAAGAGAAGGACGTCATAGTCTTTTGCCATTCAGAATGGTGTCAGGCTGTGTTGATTCCTTTTCTTATTCCTTGTCGTCTGGCATAGGGGAGAGGTGCTCGGCCTTCTTGGCTTGTCGGTGCTCCCCGGTATTCCCTGCCGTTTTGTTTGTTGCCTATATATGTTTGCCCTTTCTGGTTTTAGTCGTTCAGCAGCATCGGCATGATGAGCATAAGGATATTCTGCCCCTCAGGCTGCTCTGATGGGAAAATGAGGCACGGACGGCTTGGGTCGGCAAGCTCCATCAACACTTCGTCGCTTGTCAGGCTTGAGAGGATCTCGACGAGCGAAGGGCCTTTAAAGCCGATACTCATAGGAGTTCCGTTGTAGTCGCATACTATGGTTTCCTTTGCGCTTGTCGCGAAGTCGATGTCCTCTGACGACGCCTCCACCTGTCCGATGCCGAGGCGCAGACGGATGGACTGGCTGCTCTCGCTTGCGAATGGCAGGATGCGCTTCACCGAACCGAGAAGAGCCCTGCGGTCGATGGTCATCTGGCATGGATTGTCGGTTGGAATCACGGAGTTGTAGTTGGGATATCTGCCTTCTATGAGTCTGCACTTCAAGTTGCCTGCTGCGAATGTCACCTCTGCATTGAGGTTGTCGAAGCGTATCTCTACAGGTGTGTCGTCGTGTGTCAGCGCATTCTTGAGCAGTGTGGCGGGTTTCTTCGGCAAGATGAACGACACAGGCTCTTCGTTGGTGATGCTCAGTATCTTGTTTCTCACGAGCTTGTGTCCGTCGCTTGCCACGATTGCCAATGCCTCTTGGTTGAGGTCAAAATAGAGACCGTTCATCACAGGCCTGATTTCCTCGTTAGCTGTGGCAAACAATGTGCGCGAGATGTTGTCGGCGAGGATGCCGGATGGTATGGTGATTGTCGTTGCCCCGTCGCCTACTGGCTGTGCCATAGGGAATTCATCGGCATTCTGTGCCGTGAAGGTATAGCCTCCGTTCTGGAATGTAATGCTCACGGAGTAGGTGTTCAGGTCTACTGTGAGCGTGACTGGCTGCTCCGGCAGGTCTTTAACGGCGTCGATGATGGTGCGGCTGCTGATGGCGAACCTTCCGTCGGAATCAGCCTCGTCGAGTTCCACACTGGTGGTGAGCTCGTTCTCCTTGTCAGAAGCGGTGAGCGTGAGCACTCCGTCCTTTACATCAAAAAGGATGCAGTCCAGAATCTGTAGTGAGTTCTTGCTGTTAAGCACTTTCGACAGTGTAAGAAGGCGGCTGCTTAGCACCGCGCATGACAATGTGATTCTCATTATTGTGTATTTTATTGTTGTTTTTTATTGTTGTTTATCGTTGTCCTTGCTTTGCCGGACGCTATTTTCTTCTTATTTTACGACCTGTTGGCGTCTGGCAGATAACGACTACAAAAATACAAAAAAACCTTGTGGTGAGCAAAAAATAAAATGAAATGTTTTTATTTTTAAAACTATTTTGGTAATTTCGCAGAACAAACCATAAAGAAGGAAAAACAAATGGAAATACAAGGAAAAGTTATAGCTGTGCTTGCCCCTCGTGAGGGAACCTCAAAGACGGGCAACCCATGGAAGGTGCAGGAGTATGTGATAGAGACAGAGGAGCAGTACCCCAAGAAGATGTGTTTTGAGATCTTCGGCAACGACAGAATCAGCCAGTTTGCCTCCATGCTCGTTGTTGGCAACACTGTCAAGGTGTCGTTTGATATCGACGCACGCCAGTGGAATGACCGCTGGTTCAACTCTATCCGTGCATGGAAAGTGGAGCTGCCAGTGCAGGAGCCAATGGCAGAGATTCCGCCACAGGCAATTCCGGAACCATTCCCGCCTGCACAGCCGGAAGCTGCCGCTACAGGCGAGTCTACTGATGATCTGCCTTTCTAAAGCAGAAAACCGTCGATTGAGCAAACGGCTTTTCCCGTTGTAGTGACAGGGAATTGATATTGCCGCAAGAGGTGTAATGCTTCTTGCGGCATTTTTTTGTGTCCGCAATTGTTCGTTTTTTCCCATATATGTGAATAACCGGACAACGATAGAATTGCAAATTTATTTGAAACAATTAGGAAATATGAGTACTTATTAATGGAATGGAATATGTAAGTGGTTGAAAATAATTTACAAAATAGTACCAAAAGTCCCAAAGTCCCAAAGTCCCAAGACGATTCTTCATTTTCTATAATATATTATATATCAATGTATTATCATTATATTTACAAAATATAGTACACTTATGGGACTTTGGGACTTTGGGACTTTTGGGACTATTGGTACTATTTTGTAAAACAAACGGATTCAAACGGATGGATTCACTTTTACAATATGTTCATCGTCGGTAGCCTCTGAAAGTATTTTTATTCATTTTTCGTAGATACCTACATGGTATAATGTTCCAAATGTCGGTTTCCAATATGCTAATAAAAATCGGTCATCAGGAATTTTGGATAGTCTTCAAGACCTATCCGTCAATCACCTGATGACCGATGCGCCTTTATGTCAAGGCAAGAATTATGCTATATGGGCTTCTGATAAAGGACCCCACATGATGTGCGTCATTATTTGATGTTTGGCTCCTCCAGACCGAAGCCCTTCTTCTTGTCGAGTGCCTTCAGATAGATGGCGAAGAGAAGGGCAACAACGCCGAAGCTCGCAAACACTACGAGTGGCACCGTGTAGTCGTAAGGAATGAAGTCTGCACCCGCCTTCTTGGCTGCTATAACGGCAGGGTTGTTCTCATTGGTAGAAGCGAGCAGGTTGCCGATGAGCTTTGGCACGAAGCAAAGACCGATGTTCTGAACCCAGAAGATAAGGCAGTATGCAGAACCGAGAATCTTCTCGTCGATAATCTTTGGAACGCTTGGCCACAATGCAGCCGGCACGAGAGCGAATGAGATTCCGAGGAGCACGATGGTGGTATAGGCAATCAGCGGGCTCTTTGTCTCTGGCAATACGAATGCGAACACGAGATGGCAGCAGATGAGAATCAGCGCACCGCCCATGAGCATCGTAGCGCCTTTGCCCTTGCGGTCGAGGAAATTGCCCAGGAATGGAGTGATGACAGCAGCACCGATAGGGAACCAACGGAAGATGTTGGCAGCATCGGATGGAGAAATTCCGTCGAGGTTACACTGCAGCATGTTTGCACCATAACGCTGGAATGGGAAGATGGCAGAATAGTAGAGCACACAGAGAAGGGCAACTATCCAGAACACCTGTGAAGAGAAAATCTTGCCAAGGTCGCTGAACTTGAATTCCTCCTCAGACTCTCCAGCCTCTTCAGACACACCGAGCTGCTTGTCGAGT
Source organism: Prevotella sp. LMAG:51 (assembly GCF_008680225.1). Lineage (NCBI taxonomy): Bacteria > Pseudomonadati > Bacteroidota > Bacteroidia > Bacteroidales > Prevotellaceae > Prevotella > Prevotella sp. LMAG:51. Next base: position 269,092 of record NZ_NALQ01000026.1, read on the forward strand.
GTCTTGTCCATGAATGTGAACACGATGAACGTAATCAGACCGATGAGCAGGAGGACGGTGCAGAATGCTATAGGAGCTACTACAGTGCCGAATTTGCTCGCGATGATTGGTGAGATTGAGAAGATGGCGAACACACCCACACGGGCGATAGCCATCTCGAGACCCATGGCGAGAGCCATCTCCTTGCCCTTGAACCACTTTGCGATGGCCTTTGAAACTGTTGTTCCTGCCATCTCACAACCACAACCGAAGAGCATGAAGCCGAAGCATGCCATCTTGGCGCTGGCAGGAAGAGACACCCACCAGGTGTTGAGCCAGTCGTGAAAACCGGTCGTGGCAAACCAATCAGAGATTCCGATGAGCTTGATTAGCGCTCCGATAAACATCATAGAGGCAGACAGGACTCCTGTGAAGCGAACGCCCATCTTGTCGAGGATAATACCGGCGATGATGAGGAAGCCCATCACGTTGACGATATACTCAGAAGCGGCATAAGTTCCGAACGTGTCAGGACCCCAGCCTTTTTCGCTCTCCATGAGAGCTTGGATTGGTGACATTACATCGACAAACATGTAGGCGAAGAACATCATGGAAGCGATAAGGATGAGGGCTGTCCAGCGTGCCCATGCCTTGTCATTTAATAGTTGTTTAACTGTTTGAACCATTTTAATTCTTTTTTTAATTGTTTTTATTTTCCTTTTTCTTTTATATTTTCATTTGAAAAGTTTATTTCTTCAGCCACTTGTCAAGCCAGTTGAAGTATGTGCGCTGCCAGAGAACGCCGTTCTGTGGTTTCAAAACCCAGTGGTTCTCGTCGGGGAAGAGCAGCAGTTCTGCAGGAATGCCTCTCAGGCGGGCTGCATTGAAGGCTCCGAAACCTTGGTTGGCATTGATGCGGTAGTCCATCTCGCCATGGATGCAGAGTATAGGAGTGTCCCATTTGTCAACGAAATGGTGAGGAGAGTTGTCGTATGTCCTCTTGGCATTGGCAGTCTTGTCCTTGTTCCAGAAGGCATCGTCGTATTCCCAGTTGCTGAACCAGGCCTCCTCGGTGTCGGTATACATAGACTCGAGGTTGAAAGCACCGTCGTGGGCGATGAAACACTTGAAACGTCCGTCGTGATGGCCTGCGAGGTAGTAAACGCTGAAGCCGCCGAAGCTTGCACCAACGGCACCGAGACGGTCTTTGTCAACGAATGGCAGTGTGGCAGCGTCGTCGATAGCGCTGAGATAGTCTTTCATGCACTGGCCAGTCCAGTCGCCGCTTATCTCCTCGTTCCATTCAGAACCGAAACCTGGCAGTCCGCGGCGGTTAGGAGCAACCACCACGTATCCGTTGGCTGCCATTATCTGCATGTTCCAACGGTAGCTCCAGAACTGTGATACAGGACTCTGTGGGCCGCCTTCGCAGAAGAGCAGAGCAGGATATTTCTTGTTCTCGTCGAAATCAGAAGGCAATACCACCCATACGAGCATGTCCTTGCCGTCGGTAGTCTTCACCCAGCGCTCTGTCACCTTGCCGAGAGAGAGTTGAGAAAGGATTTCCTTGTTCTCCGAAGTCAACTGCTGTACCTTCGACTTCTCAGCCTTTTTCTCTGGCGTCACCACGAAGATGTCGTTTGGTGCCGACATGCTCTGGCGGATGGCAAGCAGCTTGTTGCCGCTGTTGGCAAGAGATACGGACACGAAGTCTGCGCAGTCGTTTGTCATCTGCTCCACCTTTCCTGTCAGGTCGGTGCGATACATGTTCACGCATCCGTGCCATACACCGATGAAAGTGATGGTCTTGGAATCTGCCATCCAGCAGAAGTCATCCACGTTGGAGTCGAACTTCTCTGTGACATACTGCTTTGTGCCGGTGGCGAAGTCATAGACGCAGAGTCTGTTTCTGTCGCTCTCATATCCGTCGTGTGCCATGCTCTGCCATGCAATGCGTTTGCCGTCGGGCGAGAACTTGGGGTTGATGTCGTAGCCAGGGTTGTTCTTCAGATTCTCGGCAGAGTTCACAGCCTGGAATTTCTTTGACTTTGAAGTGTCGTTCTTGGGTGCTACGTATCCGGCTGGCTTGCAGAGGTTCTTGGTCTGCTTTGTAGCCAGTTCATAGAGATATATGTCAGAATCTGTAGAAGTGGCATATTCCACTCCTGACTTCTTTCTGCATGTATATGCAATGCTCTTTGAATCAGGGCTCCATGCCAGCTGCTCCACACCTCCGAATGGCTTCATGGGACACTCGTATGGTTCGTCGGCAAGGATGTCTGTGCCTTCGGTTATGCCCTCGGCTGTGACATCAGCCAAGAAAGGGTGGGGGATAGTCTCCACGTATTCGTCCCAGTGGCGGTAGTTCAGGTCGGTGATGAGCCTTCCGCTGGCCAGAGGCAGGTCTGACGGATTCTTCTTGATGCTCTCATGATAGGCTATCTGTTTCACGAGGATTACCTGTGTGCCACTTGGCGAGAACTTGAAACCGTCTATGCCGGTCTTGTCGTGGGTCAGCTGCCTGCGGTCTGTTCCATCGGCATTCATAGACCAGACCTGTCCTCCGGAAATGAAGGCGATGCGTTTGCCACCCTCTATCCATGCTGGATCAGTCTCGCTTGCAGAAGCTGTAGTGAGCTGACGGATGTTCTTGCCGTTGGCATCCATGATGCAGATTACCTGGCGACTCTTGTTCTGTTTCACACTGTAGTAGCCCACCTGGTATACGATGAGCTTTCCGTCGGGTGACGCCTGGGCAGATGCAATTCGTCCCATTGCCCAAAGGGCCTCGGGAGTCATCTTGTTGCTGCTGAGCGTGACGTTGCTCTTTCCGATTGTTTCCACTGTGGTCTGTGCTTTTAGGCTATGGCATCCCAATGAGAGAGCCATGGCGAGGATAATTGATTTTTTCATAATATAGAAGGTAAAAAAGCCTGCGAGGAATTCCGGCATTATGCAACGCCTGGAATCCTTTACAGACTTGTTGTTTGATACTTAGTGGCCCTTTCTTCTTTCCATCTCCTCGCGCTGCTTGCGGAGTTCCTCGGCCTGCTTCTGCATGGCCTCGAGTCGTGCGGCGAGTCCGCTGGTCTTCTTAGGATTCTTCTTGTTTTCCTCGTATTTGGCCTCGAGGATAGACAGAAGCTTCTCATCGTTTGTGGTCTTGCGCAATGTCCACATGATGGCAGCGCTGAAGAAGAGTGATATGAAGTAGTAGAAGTTAAGTCCGGCAGAATAGTCGTTGAACATGAAGAAGAACATCACTGGCATGAGATACATCATCCACTGCATTGCCTTCATTTGTTCAGCCTGCTGGCCTACCATCTGGTCTCTCTGCTGGCGCATTGTCATCATTGAATACAATACGTTGGCTACACAGAAGAGGATACACGTGAGACTCAAGTGGTCGCCGATGAGCCACAGATTGGTGTGCCACTCTATGATTGGGTCGTAGGTAGAGAGGTCACTGATCCAGAGGAAGCTCTCACCTCTTAGCTGTATGGCGTTAGGCACGAAATTGAACATAGCAATCCAGATAGGCATCTGGATGAGCATTGGCAGACAACCGCTCAGGGGGCTGACGCCATACTTGGAATATTCTGCCATCATTGCCTGCTGCTTCATCATCTGGTCTTCTGGCTTGTCGTATTTCTTCGTTATCTCGTCGAGCTTTGGTTTCAGCACACGCATCTTGGCCGAAGACATGTAGCTCTTCTTCACAAGCGGGAATGTGATGAACTTGAGGAGCATAGTGATGAGAATCAATACGATACCCATATTAATGTCGAGCTTGGTGAGCCAGTCGAAAACGTAAATGGTGAACCATCTGTTGATGATTCGGAACAGAGGCCATCCCAGATAAACCAGGCGCTGCATCTCAAGGTCTTTGCCGAACTTGCTCTCTTCCTCTACGTTCTGCAGCAGACGGAAATCATTAGGACCATAGTAGAACTCCAATTCTGTAGGCTGCTTTCCAGTCGGGTCAAAGAATGTTTTCATCTTTGCTCCGTACTGCTTCAGATAACCAGAACCCTTCTCCTGCGGAATGCTTGTCATCTTGGCATTCTTGCCTAAGTCCTTCTCTGCTATCATTACGGCACTGAAGAACTGGTTCTTGAATGCCACCCAGTCGATGTTGTCCTCAACAGTCTCGTCGGTCAGTTCCTTGCCCTCGTTAAGATAGTCGGTTCCGCCTTCGGTCAGATGGTATGTGAGCGACGCATAACGGTTCTCGAAAGTGAAGCCCTTCTCCTGCTGACGACATTTGTCTGTCCATTCCACATCAATCGTGTTGTAGTTTGGAGAGAACATTCCTGCCATGCCGTTTGCCTGTATAGAGGCATGTAGCATGTAGTCTTTGCCCAGCTTGTATGAAATAGTGAGCGATTTTCCGTTAGCTGTTGCTGCAGTGAACGTTACCGTAGAGTCGGTGACGTTTGAAGGCGTGAAATACATGTCACTCGTCACGAGGTTTGTCTCCTTGCCTGCAAGCATGAATTTGAGCTGCTGGTCTTTAGCGTCGAAGAGCGTCACGTCATTGTTGCCGTTGCGGTCGGCGAACCCTTTGATTACGGCTTTCTGTACTGTGGCTCCCTTTGTGTTGAGCGTGAGTTCTACCTTTTCGTTGCGGAGTGTCACGTCTGTTGACTTTCCAGACATCACCTCATGGAAGAGGGATGTGGTGTCTGTTGCCAGCGCCTGGGCGTTTGCCTTGGCTGCAGCTGCATCGGCAGCCTGTTTTGCTGCTGCTTTCTTCTTCTCCACATTGGCTATGGAGTCTTGCACTCTCTGCTGCTGGGCTATTTCCTCGTCTGACGGTTTGTTGTACCAACTGAAACCGATGAGCAATGCTGCGATGAGCACAAAGCCCGTGATGGTGTTTTTATCCATTGTCAAAAATAAGTTGTTTTTCTGATAAATATTGCGTTATTAACCGGTTGTCATTTCTTACCCTTCTTGCAGGCTATAGCTGTTTTCACGAAGTCAAGGAAAAGAGGATGCGGTTTGAGCACCGTACTTGAGTATTCCGGATGGAACTGTGTTCCGATATACCATTTCAGTCCTGGTATCTCCACGATTTCAACGAGGTCGCTCTCTGGGTTGCGTCCCACACATTTCATTCCTGCACGCTCGTATTCCTGCTCGAAGCTGTTGTTGAACTCATAGCGATGACGATGGCGCTCCTGTATGTGTTCCTTCTTGTAGATTTCAAAGGCGCGTGATCCTTGTTTCAGTACACATTCATAGGCGCCGAGTCGCATCGTTCCACCCAGGTCGGTGATGTTCTTCTGGTCTTCCATGATGTCGATCACGTTGTGCTCCGTCTTCTCATCGAGTTCACGGCTGTTGGCATCTTCATAGCCAAGCACGTTTCTCGCGAATTCCACAACTATCATCTGCATTCCGAGGCAGATGCCGAAAGTTGGAATGTCGTGAGTCCTGGTGTAGTGGGCTGCAACGATCTTGCCTTCTGTTCCACGCTGTCCAAATCCGGGACATATCATTATGCCGTCCATTCCCTGCAGCTTTTCTGCCACGTTCTCCTCAGTGAGCTTCTCGCTGTTGATGAACGTAATGACGGTCTTGTGGTCGTTGTAGGTGCCGGCTTGAGAGAGGCTCTCCCTGATGCTCTTGTATGCATCCTGAAGGTCGTATTTGCCGACAAGACCAATATGTACTTCTTCTGTGGCTTTCTGTCTTCTTTCGAGGAAGCTCTTCCATGGTCCGAGTGCAGGAGTCTCTCCCGGCTCAATGCCCATCTTCTTGAGGATTGCCGAGTCGAGTCCCTGATTCTGCATATTGACGGGCACTTCATAGATGGAAGGCAGGTCTTCGCTTTGTACGACGCAGTCGAAGTCGACGTTGCAGAAGGATGCCACTTTCTTGAGTATTCCGTCTCCGAGGTGTTTCTCGGTTCGCAGCACGAGAATGTCGGGCTGTATGCCGACGCTCTGAAGCTCTTTTACGGAGTGTTGAGTTGGTTTGGTCTTCAGTTCTCCGGCTGCTTTGAGATAGGGTACGTAGGTTAGATGTACGCATACTGCATTCTTGCCCAGTTCCCATTTCATCTGTCTTATCGCCTCAAGGTATGGGGCGCTTTCTATATCGCCTATCGTTCCTCCGATTTCCGTTATTACGAAGTCGTAGTGGTTCTTCTCTCCGAGCAACTTTATGTTCCTCTTTATCTCATTCGTGATATGTGGAACTACCTGAATCGTCTTTCCCAGATAATCGCCACGTCGCTCCTTGTCTATCACAGCCTTGTATATGCGTCCTGTGGTGAGTGAGTTCGCCTTTGTGGTCTGAATGCCTGTGAACCTCTCGTAGTGTCCGAGGTCGAGATCTGTTTCCATACCGTCCACGGTGACGTAGCATTCACCGTGTTCATACGGATTCAGGGTTCCTGGGTCGATGTTGATGTAGGGGTCGAATTTCTGGATTGTGATGTTGTAGCCCCTTGCCTGTAATAACTTACCTATTGAAGAAGAGATAATTCCCTTGCCGAGCGATGATACTACACCGCCAGTGACGAAGATGTACTTGGTTTCAGTCACGGTCTTGTTGTTTTTATTGTTTATAATATTCAAACGATTTGCAAAGTTAACAATAAAAACATTTATAGCCAAAGGATTAGCTTTTTTTCGCTTTTTTCTTCTATGAAGAATTATGGGTCAGCGGATTGAGGTTGGTTTAGAAGAATAAAAAAAAGAGAATGACCGAAATCATTCTCCTTATGTCGGGGTGACAGGACTCGAACCTGCGACAGCCTGGTCCCAAACCAGGAACGCTACCAACTGCGCTACACCCCGATTGTTTGTCTTGACAATCTTCTTGTTCCTGCAACTCTTGTTGTGTTTGTTTCTTGATTGCGGGTGCAAAGGTACGGATTTTTTTTGTTTCTGCAAAACTTTTCAAGAAAAAAGCATTAAATTGTATGCTCTTTTTTTAATAGTTTACAGAGATTTTCCTAAAAACACAATTTCCACATTATTAAATATTGTTTTTACCTTACCCGTATTGCAATTGTCTGATTAATATCAGAGCTGGGAAGGGGATGGATTATAGACGAATGGTGGTCTGTCACATCCCCTTTGTTGGTTTGCAAGCATTATTGTTGTATTATCCTCATACTAGTGAGTGGCTGTCAATGTATTTTAGCATTTCGTTTTTGTAGCTTTCTGAGATGGGGAGATATTGGTCACCGATAACAATGCGGAAGCGATCGACCAGTTCCACTTTGGGCATGTGTACGATGTATGATCTGTGTATGCGCATGAATTCTGGCGAAGGAAGGTATTCCTCCACCTTCTTCATGTTCATTAGAGACATGATGTTTTTAGAACTGTCAGTGAAATAAAATTTTACATAGTCTTTAACACCCTCTACATAAAGGATGTCGTCGAAGTTGATTTTCTGCAGCTTGTATTCGCTTTTCACGAACACGAACCGGTCTTCGCGCATTGTCTTCTGTCTGTCTTGAATGTCAAACCACTCAAGAGCCTTGTTTGCAGTCTGCAGGAATCTCTCGAAACTGATGGGTTTCAGAAGATAGTCGAGAGCATTGACATCGTAGCCGTCAATCGCATATTGGTTGAAAGCCGTAGTGAACACGATTTTCGTTTCCTTGCTGATTATCCTTGCAAATTCCAGTCCGCTGAGTTCTGGCATCTGGATGTCGAGGAAAATCAGGTCGATCTTTCTTTCGCGTATGGTCTTAATTGCTTGTATGGCACTGTTGTACACTCCTTCCACTCTGAGGAAGGGCACCTTCTGAGCATAACTTTCCAGCAGCTCTGCTGCCAGCGGCTCGTCATCAATTATCACGCAATTTAGTGTCATAAATATATATGTTAGAATAATAAATCTTGTTATTGTCTTTTGTTCCTTTTTCCCATGTATACTTTTTGTGGTAGGCAAGTTCGAGGCGTTTGCCCACCTGTTCAAGGCCGATGCCGTGACCGCTTCTGTCGGTGTCGTTTTTGGGGAAATTTGAATTTTCTATCTCGCATGCGATATGGTTGCGGTCGGCATATATGTTTATGTGTATGAAACTGTTTTCTGCCGTTCCTATACCATGCTTGAAGGCATTCTCTATCAGCGAGATAAAAATTAGGGGAGCAATCCTCAGTTCCGTGTCTTTGGGCACGTTGACCTGGATTTGTATCTTGGTAGTCTTCGGAATGCGGATTTTCATAAGGTTGATATAGCTGTGGATAAACTTAATCTCATCGTCGAGTCTGACGAAGTCCTGCTGGTTATCGTAGAGGATATGCCTGAGCATACCGCTGAGTTCCAGTATCGCCTCTTGTGCTTTCTGCTGGTTGAAGGCTGTGAGGGCATAGATGTTGTTGAGGGTGTTGAGCAGGAAATGAGGATTGACCTGATTCCTCAGGTTCTTCAGCTATGCATCCTGTTTTGCCATCTCTGCTTCCCGACGTGCCGTTTCTGACGACTGCCATTTGATTGACAGTATCGACATGGCTGCTATGGCTGCAGTAACAGTCATGTTGAAAACGTTTCTCAAAATGAATATCAAGTCCATCAACGCATTCGGCTCTCTCATCTTTTTCATCGGATGCAGGTGATGTTCCGGATGGAAGAATACCCTATGGCTCACCTGAAACCAGATATGTAGCCCTAATCCCATTAGTATCACCAATGCTATGGTATATGTCCAGAACTTACGCTTTTGTCCTTTGAGCAACAGTTTGGGCGTGAGGTATAGATAAGTGGTGTAGAACACCAGCATCATGGCAATTGGTGTGGAAAACATCGGTATCAGCTTGTATGCTTCAAAACGGTCACCTCTATCGAAGAATGTGAGCGGGGATATTAATATCACGAGCCATACGGCAACGTGGATAGCGACAAGGGCCTTCTTGTATGAGTTCATGGCGTTGAGTTTGTTCTTCTTATATTTAATCATTCATATCTGAGAGCCTCGATAGGGTCGAGCTGTGCTGCTTTCTTTGCCGGATACCAACCAAAGAACACACCTGTAAAGGTACACACGGCGAAGCTCATGACGATACTCCATGGCTGTATGTATATCGGCCAGTGGGCAATGAGGTTGATGGCATATGATGAACAGACTCCTATCAGTACGCCGATAATGCCTCCTGTCACGCTGAGCAGTATCGCCTCGATGAGGAATTGGTTAAGGATGTCCACTCCGCGTGCTCCAACGCTCATTCTGAGTCCTATCTCCTTGGTTCTCTCTGTCACGCTCACATACATGATGTTCATGATTCCGATGCCGCCCACTATAAGTGAAATGCCTGCCACACATCCCAGCAGAATGGTCATCATATCTGTGGTTGAGTTCATCATTGATGCAAGTTCCTCTTGTGAGCGTATGTTGAAGTCGTCATCGTCGGCCTCCTGCATGTCTGTGGCCTCTTTCAGTTTGTGGTTACGACGCAGTATTGTGGTTATCTCGTCTGTAGCCTTGTCTGTAAGCCCTTCTGTTATTGCAGAACAGTTGATGCTTCCGAGATACGTCTGTGCGAGTATCCTCTTCATTACAGAAGTGTATGGGGCAAGCACGAGATCATCCTGGTCCATACCCATCGTGTTGTATCCTTTCTTCTTCAACACTCCGACGACTCTGAAAGGTATGCTGTTGAAACGCACCACACGCCCGATGGGATCGCTGCCGTCGGGAAAGAGATTGTCAACTACGGTCTGTCCTAGAACGCATACCTTTGCGCTTGACTTTATGTCTTCATCTGAAAACATATCTCCATCGCTCACGCTGAGTTGGCGGATTGAGAGATAGTCGGTGTTCACTCCATAGATAGTAGATGGGGTGTTGTTGTTGCCGTAGATGAATTGTCCGCTTTTATTCACCACCGGACTTATTGCTGAAATGTACTTACATTCGTCTTTAAGCGACTGATAGTCGGCAAGTTTCAGGGTTTCCATTGATGAGGCATCCTGTCTCACTCCGCCTCTCATGTCGGCTCCAGGGTTTATCATTATCATGTTAGAGCCCATCTCGGCAATGTTTGCTTGTATACTTTTCTTTGATCCCTGGCCTATGGCAAGCATGGCAATGACCGAAGCCACGCCAATGATAATGCCGAGGGCTGTAAGGAAAGACCGCATTTTATTGGCGGCTATAGCTCTGAGGGCTATCTTGAAAAGATTGCTATAATTCATTGTTCTGTCCTCATTGGTTTATTCGTCGGTGCTTGGCGGTAATTGTGCAAGTGCTTCGGCTGCCGACTGTATGTTGTTGTTGTATTCGTCACTTATCACCTTGCCGTCTCTGAGCATGATGTTACGGCTCGAATAGTTGGCCAGGTCGGGATTGTGTGTCACGAATATTATAGTTCTTCCTGCAGCGAAGAGTTTCTGGAAGAGCACGAGGATTTCAAACGATGTCCTCGTGTCGAGATTTCCTGTAGCTTCGTCAGCAAGTATTACGGCAGGGTTGTTCACCAAGGCACGGGCTATGGCCACACGTTGCATTTGTCCACCTGACATCTGGTTGGACTTGTGGTATAGGCGGTCACCCAATCCCACTGCCTTGAGGGCTTCAATTGCCCTGTCATGTATTTCTGTTGACGAAACGTCTGAGTTGTACATCAGGGGAAGCTCTACGTTCTCTATGCTGGTGGTCTTTGGCAACAGATTGTAGTTCTGGAATATGAAACCTATTTTTCTGTTGCGCAGCACGGCTCGTTGTGGTCTTGACATTGTTCTCACCGATACCCCGTCGAGCAGATATTCACCGCTTGATGGAGTATCGAGGCATCCGAGCTGGTTTAGCAATGTAGACTTTCCGGAGCCCGACTTACCCATGATGGTTACGAATTCACCCTCGTATATCTTGAAAGAGACGCCCCTCAAGGCATGTACCATCTCATCGCCTACAAGAAACTCTCTTTTAACGTTCTGTAATTCTATAACGACTTTTTTACTGTCCATATTGTTCTGATTCATGAATTTATTCAAGTTCCAAGCACGTTTTTATCCCAAATCGGTCATTAGGCTTGCTTGGATTTTGTTATTTTAGAAGAGTGGTTTTGTTTGGCTTTTAATGAGTAATAGCGAGCTATTGCGAATTAAAAACAAGCAAAAGGCGCCTTATAAAAAACAAAAGACTGCAAGCAGTTATTAAAATTATACATTAAACGGCCTAATGACCGATTTGGGTTTATGGAACCGGTGAATTTCATTGATGTGAAACTTAACTGTTGTTATTACTTCTTTTGGCGTGGACCTTTAGGAGCGAATGGACTGCTCTCGCTGTTGTTTTCAGCCTGTTCATCATCATTTTCGTTGGCAGCCTTAGCGTCGGTTATTATCTCCAGTCCTTTGCTCACACCACTCAGAATCTCGGTATGTATTCCGTCAGACATACCTATTTGTACAGCATGTGCCTTGAAAGTGTTGCCTTCGCGTGTCCATACTTTATTTTTCCCCTTACAGTCAACTATCTTGCAGCCTTTAATCAGATCTTGGGTCGGAGTGAAACGCAAAGCCTTTGTGGAAACGCACAACACGTTCTGCCGTTCTGCCGTATAGATCGTTACGTTGGCTGTGAGGCCTGGCTTCAGCTTCAGTTCGCTGTTTGGGGCACTTATCACTACTTCATATGTTACTACGTTGTTTGTCGTTGTAGCTTCCTGTCTTACTTGTTTCACGACTCCTTCGAAAGTGTCGTTAGGATAGGCGTCGACGGTGAATGATACGCGCTCGCCTTCTTTCACGTCGCCGATGTCGGCCTCATCTACGTTTGCCACAACCTGCATATCTTTCAGGTCTTTGGCAATAGTAAAGAGTTCAGGAGTGGCATAGCTTGCGGCTACGGTCTGTCCTTCCTCTACAGACTTGGAAATCACAACTCCGTCTATTGGTGAGGTGATGATGGCATAGCTGAGATTGGTTTGGGCTTTCTGGACCATCTCTCTCGACTGGGCAACCTGGTCTTTAGCTTTCTCAAAGTTCAGCTTTGCCGATTCATATTCGTCTGCGCTTACCAGTCCTTTCTTGAACAATGTTGCATAGCGCTTGTAGTTTGCAGATTCGTAGTTCAGTGAACTCTGTGCACTCGACAAGTTCGCCTTTGCGGTATTCAGTTCGCTAATGAGGTTTGTCTTGTCCAATTCTGCTATTATCTGTCCTTTCTTCACCACTGTATTGTAATCAACATACAGTCTTGAGATGATTCCTGATACTTGTGTACCCACCGTTACTGAAGTCACAGGCTCTACGCTTCCCGTAGCCGTAACGCTGTTCTTGATATTTGCAAGTTCAACCTTTGCCGTGTCAAATGTCACCGCCTGTTCTTTTTTTCCTCCGGAGAACATCCATGTTGCTATCGCGAGGACTGCTATAATGCCAATCCCAATCCATATTTTGCTTATCTTTTTCATATTCTTAATACTTTCTTGTTTTTTGATATTCTTGATTTTTTTTATCATGTAAGATTACTTCACGGATAGATTGCTTGTTGGCTATCTATTGCCGTAAAGGTCAAGCATCTGTTTTGAGAGAATTGTCATGTATTTGCTTTGTAGCATATCCTGTTGGGCCTTAATCAGATTCGTCTTGCTGTTCATCAATTCTATAATGTTCTTCAATCCTAATCTGAATTGCTCGCTCATAAGGTCGTAGCTCATTTGCGCGCTTTCAACATTACTCTTTGCTGCCAGATATTTCTGTTGGTTATTGTTGGCATCTATCCAGTATCCCTCAACGGTATTCCATATTTTCTTCTTCTGGTCGTCCAGTTCCAGCAATGCGTTTTCTCTTGCAATACGAGCTTTGTTCAATGCTGTCTTTGTTTGTCGCTGATCGTAGATAGGCATGCTTACTGTAGCTCCAAGCGCCATGTCGAAGTTCGTTTTTATCTGGTTTACCCATGAGTTCTCGTTCATCGATGAGGAACTTGTCATCGCTGATCCTGTGAGACTTATCGTAGGCATGTAGCTTGCCTTTGCTATGGCGATGTTCAGATTGCTGCCTTTTATTCCAAGCTGGCTGTATACGATCTCCGGTCTGTTTGTAATGGCATTTTCATAGACAAAGCTAAGGGCTGGAACTGTTGCTGTGGCTTGGGCGTCGGTTGCTTCTGGTAAAACTATTTCAAAACCACTTTCAGCAGTAATCTCCAACAGTTGTTTAAGTTGTGACTTGTATTTTGCCAGATTACTCTCTGTTTCCACTATGCCGTATTTGTCGTTTGCTGCCTGAGCTGAGAGTTGTGCCAGATCTGCTTTCGACATCTTTCCTACATTTACCATCTCTTTGCCTCTGTTCTCATTAGCCAGACTTGCCTCATATGATTGTTTGTTTACTGTCAGGGCCTCGTTGGTATAGAGAATCTGTACGTAGAGCTGTGTTATCTGCTCTTCGATTGTCTTTGCCGTTATGGCAGAGTCGGCAGCGGCTTGTTCTTCTGCCACTTTGCTTAATTTCAGTGTGTTGGTGTTTTTGTTGCCGTTCCATACTGTCCAGTTGGCATTCACTCCGTATGTACCGTTATACGACAGTTTGTCTACGCTGCGTTGTACTGTACCATTGCTCACCATACCCATGCTTTCGTTTGGCCACGGCCTGAATCCCACCCCTTGAGTTGTGCTTGCATTCACAGATGGCAGCAGTTGGGCTTTTGCCTGGAGAGTATTCTCGTGTGCAGTCTGCTTATCGAGTGCTTTCTTCTTCAATGAGATATTGTTGGCCATGGCATAGTCAATGCATTCCTCAAGAGTCCACTGTTTTGTACTTTGCGCAAGAGAGGAGACTATCGACAAAGATGCCAAGGCTGTAGTCATAATGATTTTGTTCATATTTGCTTTCTTTGATTACTCTGCAAATATAGGCATTCTATTCCCTGCATGATAATGAAATAGATATAAGGGGTGTGTTAGTAGAGGAAAAGTTTTGTTTCTTAGATGTAGAACCTCTAAATTAACTGTTTTTTAACAGAAATACGGACTCATGGACGAGCGTGATTGTGAAAAATCATCCTAATCTTTTCAAAGTAAGAAACTGTAGCCTATTATCTTATTGTGCATATATGAGACAGAATAGGTCTATTCGTAGTCTGCTTTGATAATTTGTTTCTTCCTTTGAGAAGGTTAGGATGATGAAGGATTTATCCCTTGTTCTTTGTCAGAAAGGCTTCAGCTCTCTGCAGGTCTGCTGGAGTGTCAATGCCTACGGTTTCAACATCGGTCAGTCCCACCTTAATCTTGTATCCATTCTGCAGCCATCTCAATTGCTCCAGACTCTCTGCCATTTCGAGTGACGACTGTGGCAACTTGGTTATTTCTTTCAGTACGTTTCTTCTGTAGGCATAGAGGCCGATGTGTTTCAGATAGTTGAAGTTCTGAAGCCATTCACCATGATCCACATTCCTGAGATATGGAATCACGCTGCGGCTGAAATACATTGCATATCCATTGTTGTCTCTAACTATTTTGGGAGAGTTCGGATTGTCAAGATCAACAATGTCCTGATCTTTTGTGAAGGGCTTTCCGAGTGTCGCTATCTGAGTGTTGTCGTCATCAAAACAACGGCATAGTTCTTTTATCTGTGATTCATGGATAAACGGTTCGTCGCCTTGTATGTTTATCACAACGTCGTACTCCTCACTGAGTTTTTCTACTGCTTCTTCAATACGGTCAGTTCCGCTCTTGTGTTTAGTGGAAGTCATAATGGCATTTCCGCCGAATTCTGCTACCGCATTGAAAATGCGGTCATCATCAGTAGCTACATATACGTCGTCGAGCACTTTCTTTACTTGTTCGACGACCCTTTGAATCACAGTCTTACCGCCTAGTATGGCGAGTGGTTTTCCGGGGAAACGTTGTGATGCGTATCTTGCCGGTATTATTCCTACGAATTTCATATTTATGTTTTTTTTAGTTTTAAATTGACAATGGAATTCCATTGAGTGCGTTTGTGGGTGACTTGACATCAAATTCTGAACCTTATATATGATCTGTCATCGAAAGAAGTTTGTCCCTCATTGAGGCCTTTGGTCGCTATGTTTTCGTATATGCATAGCGGGTCTTCTTCAAGCAGTCTCTGTAGCTCTGCTTCGCTTTCGTTTAGCGTAGGCATCAACTTTGGGTATCCGTCAGAGGCAAGCACTATTTCATGCGTTTTGTCATCTATGGGTATAACTTTCACGAGATGTGTAGGGATATTGAATCCGTCTATTACCGGGTAGAGCTTGTTCTGTTCCAGACATGCTTTCTTCAATGTTGGCAATATTGCTTTGCGCCCGATGTCATTTCTTCTCATTTCGGCTTCTGACATACCTTCTTTCAAGGATTTTCTAATTATCAGCGCTCTTTGGGCTGCAATTTCTTTTTCCCCTGGTTTAGGATTCTCGTATAGTTTACCGTCAACGAGACACTGACAGTCGCCCACCATCCATATCTCCTTCCTGCTGAGACTGAAGACGATGGCACTTGCCGTCATCCTGTTCGTTGGAACATCATTCAACTTCTGAATGTCAACAGCATGTGCATTATATATGGAACGGATTTCTTCTGTCACCTTTTCACAAAATCTCTCCATACAGATGTCGCGTGGCATCTTTTTGATGGCTTTTATGATAGCGAGCATGCAGTATCTGCCGTTACTCATCTCAGGGTTAACTTTCAGTTCTGTTTTGCTTGTACTTCCGTCTACGACGGCAACGAAATTGTCATCTGCTGTTATGCCGTCCTCGTTTAGCAGCCTGCCCGCCTTTCCTTCCGTTTTTTGTTCTATGATTGTCATTTCCTTTTTCGTTGTTGCTTGAAGTAAGTCTTCCCGTTCTGCCTGTGTTCTTTCCGTACCTGTTCTTACTCCATACATAGTCGCTGCTATTTTTCGAATATCCATTGTCGTTGTGAACATATTCTTTTTTGTTGCGGCTTCGGCCGTTGCCTTTATGTGAATCTTGTCCGTCGTCCTTCCATTGGTTGCTGGTGCGTGGACCGGCAGATGTCTGTCTGTAGACGTTAGCATAGAGTTGGGTTATGAGGTCAGCTCTTCCAATTCGTTTCAACTCTCTTTCAATGTTTCGTCTCTCTTCGGGCTTATACCAAAAGAAGAACTGCCTTTGAGCGAGTTTTTCTTTCGGTGTCTTGGCTGAAAACACAGGTTCGAGTGTATATGGGTGAAAACCTGTATACCATGTTTCTGTACTTACCGTCATTGGAGTGGGCGTGAAGTCCTGTACCTGTTCCAGATGAAAATCCAGTCTTTTTGTCTTTACCGCGAGTTCCGCCATGTCTTCCTCCATGCAACCAGGATGGCTGCTTATGAAGTAGGGGATAATTTGCTGGTTCAGGTTCTCTTCATTGTTTATTCTATCGAACATCCGTTTAAATTCTCCAAACTGTTCGAATGATGGCTTTCTCATAAGCCTCAGCACATTGTCTGACGTGTGTTCTGGAGCAACTTTCAGTCGTCCGCTTACGTGCTTACAAATAAGTTCCCTTGTATATTCTCGTGCAGCCTTATTCGCTTTATCGTCCTTGCTTTTGTACAGCAGCAAGTCGTATCTCACACCGCTTCCGATGAAACTTTTCTTTATTCCAGGCAGAGCGTCAACAGAATGGTAGATGTCGAGCAGAGCCGTGTGGTCCGTGTTGAGGTTCGGACATATCTGTGGGTTGATACACGATGGTCTCTTGCATTTCTCACATAGGTTCTTGTTGCGTCCAGACATTCCATACATGTTTGCTGACGGACCACCAAGGTCGCTGAGATAGCCTTTGAAACCATCCATCTGAATTACCTTCTTCACTTCTTTCAGTATGCTTTCTTTGCTTCGACAAACTATAAATTTGCCCTGATGCGCACTTATGGTACAGAAGGCACATCCTCCAAAACATCCTCTGTGGATGTTAACAGAGAATTTTATCATCTCGTATGCCGGAATGCGTTTGTTCTTGTATTTAGGGTGTGGCAAACGAGTGTAAGGCAAGTCGAAGACCATGTCCAATTCCTTAGTGTCCATCGGTGGATAAGGAGGATTCACCACTACGTATTCTTTGCCCAATCCCTGTATGATGCGCTGTGCATGGATTTTGTTTGACTCTTCCTCTATGTGTCTGAAGTTCTCCGCTTCTGCCTTTTTGCTTTGCAGACATTCCTCGTGGGAGTGGATAACGATGTCCTTTTCTGTTATTCCTCCGCTTATTCCATCTTCTGGTGAAATGTAAACTGTCTGTGGAATGTCTTTAATCTCTTTGATTTCTTTGCCGTCAACGAGTTGCTTGGCTAGTTCCACGATGGGCTTCTCTCCCATACCATATATTATGATGTCTGCCCCGGCTTCTTTCAGAATGCAAGGCATGAGCTTGTCTTGCCAGTAGTCGTAATGGGTGAGTCTTCTCAGGGAAGCTTCTATGCCGCCTAGCACTATAGGCACGTCTGGGTAAATCTCTCTTAGGATTCTGCTGTATACGATGGTTGGATATTCCGGTCTGCAATCGTGTCTTCCGTCGGGGCTATATGCATCTTCCGACCTCAGTCTTTTGTTTGCCGTATATTTGTTCACCATTGAGTCCATGCAGCCAGGAGATATTCCGAAGAACAGTCTCGGCTTTCCAAGTTTCTTGAAGTCCCGGTAGTCGCCGTGCCAGTCGGGTTGTGGCACTATTGCCACCTTCAATCCGTTGGCCTCAAGCACTCTTCCTATTACTGCCGCTCCAAACGACGGATGGTCTACGTATGCGTCTGCAGAGAACAGAATGACGTCTAGTTCATCCCATCCCCTGAGCTCTACTTCCTTCTTTGTCGTTGGCAGCCAATCTGTTAGTCTCAGTTCTGCCATCAGTCCTCCATTTCGGTTTCACCGTTGTTTTTCTCGTCCCATTCTATATATAGGAGTACGAGTTGGTGTAGTCCGAAAGCTTTCATGTTCTTGTTGTAAATCACGTCGAGACACAGGTCTATCAACCCTTTGTCTGCTCCCATGTTCGACTCCAGCATCGACCTCATGTTGAGTTTGAGTTTGTCGAGTACGGTTTCGTCAATGAAGCCTGTGCTGTCGATGAGATTTCTTAATAATGAATATTTCTTTACTGTTGCCAGATGTTCGTCTGTCACGTTTATGCTTCTTGTTCCCGAAGCGTTAGCTTGAATCTTGTACATTTAATTTTGTTTTTATTTGTTTTCAAATTAATGGGTCAGACAAGTATTTCTCCTTCTGTCTGTCGATGGTCTGACAGGTGAATGAGGAGGTTTACTTGACCATTTGCCGGGTCAAATTAATTTGTTTATTTGTTCCCTCTTGTTTATTTATTCATTTAGAAATGTCAGGAATCCCCTCATTATCATTCTCCTTGCTTTTGCCGATGTTATGCATTCGAAAGGAAAACCCATTGCGAGAGTCCTGTTGGCGGTTCCATTATATGCCACGCAGGCCGACTTGCCATTGGCGTAAGTAAGCGTGCAGAATGCTTGTGGAGTGGGTGTTACCACGTTTACTCTTGTTGCGGCGTAATGCCTGTCGTTGAGTGAATCATAAATGTCGAATGCTGTTCCCATTCCCGACACAGACTGTCCGGTATCTTCTGCATAATCATCAATATGCAGCACGTTGCGCAGAAAAGTCTTTTCTCTGTCAGACTGCATGTCTGAGGCGATATAGGAACCACTTGCCAGTATGTTGCCACCTGCTGCGACATAGTCTTCAAGAACCTTCTGCATCAGATATGAGAACGTCTTGTAATCTTCTGTCGCCGTGGAGGTATATTTCTGGTTGCCCAATATAAAGTCTACACATGCGTATTCTGAAAGATTCACCCTTCCGTTTTCAACAGCATGAGACGATGCGCTCACCACATTGTATTTCTTCATCGGAACCATTGCTTCGGCATGTTCAGCGGTATAGTCGAAGGTATTTCCCATTATGAAACGTCCTTCCAGTTCCGTACCGCTATATCCCAACCCATCAGGTCCTACAGTGGTATGACGCGACTTGTCGAAGTTTATCTGTTGTCCGCTCCATCCCACTGTCATTCCCATTTGCATACCAGGGTCAGATGCCAGGTCGAATCCCTGTTGCCATTCGTTTTTCACTATGGCAGGAGCCGCCAGTCTGTAGAATCCATTAACTATCAGTATGCTTTTAGTAGCTCCTGGGTGATAAACAGCTGTCAGAGTTTCTGAGGGGAAGCTTTCTCCTCCCTTGTTCGTCGCTGTAACCCTGAATCTATAAACGGCATCAGGCGATAGTTTTATTCGTATCTTCCTGCCTTGTACAAGCTCACCATTGTCAAATCCCCCTTGACTTCCAGCTGCGGTATATACAATATATCCTGTTGGCTTTGCTGATGGTTCCAGTGGGTCAGCTTGTGCGTCCCAAGTCAGTTCCACCACTCCTTCGTCAACGAAACGAAGATAGGCGTTCTTGGGGGCGAGTGGTTGCACGATGTAGTCGTTGCGGTGTCTTTCAGCTGTAAATTTCAGTATCGTCTTGTATAAGCTTCTTGCTATCACAAACTTCACGTTAGGATCTTGTCCCATAATCATGTCCGGGAAACTCTGGTGCGACAGGGTCTCTATAATGGCCGACGGTACTTCTGGCAGTCTTGTTTCCGAATAGTTCCGGTCATAGAGATCCCTTTTGTTCCATTTGCCGAATAGCCGCTTCATGTCGTTGTCCAATCCGGAAAGCAGGTTCTGAGCAAGAGTCTTTGATGTTTGTCTCGATGAACCGTCAGCGAGAAGTCCGTCGTGAAATTGCGTTGTGCATATTGCCAGCGAACCGAATATAGACCTGAAGTCGGGGGCGTATCCGGCATCGCTGTGTACTGCAAGTGACATCTCAAGCGGCACTTCCTTTCCGTCCTTGTCAGGAACGAAGCAAGAACCTCCAGCAAGCCAGTTCGTCATTTTCGACCTGGTGTTTATATCGTCTTTATAATCGTCAGTCCCATTATATGAGTTGTATACGTTTTCAGGTGCTCCAGCCCATTGTGCATAGTATCTTGCGCCCTCCAGACACCTTGGCATTCCGCTTGTCTGGCCGTTGCGGTTTACCGTTCCCATACCGCCTCCGAAGCGTACGGCGTCCGCCGTTACTACTCCTTTGCAGCGGCTTGAATTAGAAAGTACTACACGGTTGTCAGAAGAGCACCCTTTCCCGAATTCGAATGTTCCGAGATAAACCCATGTTCCGCCTCCCATGCGTTGGTTCACGTTGAATACAGTCTTGACTCCTTTGTGGTAAACGGTGTATTCAGCATCGTCCACGCTGTTTTTGAGCGTGGGATAACTTACGTATACGGCATACCTTCCTTCGTTTTCTATTCGAGGTTGGTATGAAATCATACATGTAGGCATTTTGTCTGCCTTCGTTTTGCGGGTAGTTCCCCATGTGAAGGGATTTGTATTACCATATAATATAGTTTGCGCTACTCCAGCGAAACCCGGCGTTGCTGCATCAGTCCAACGTCCTTGTAGTGAGGTTTCGGTGTAGTAGGGCAGTTGTGGGTTGTCGTTGTCCACTATCACCTCACTTGGTTGCCAGTCTCTTTCCCTTGGAGAGAACACCGTTGCCCCGGCATTTTCGAGCATGGGAATAAGATAAGGCACTACGATTGTCTGTGTGAACAGATCCTCCGTCGTGGAGTATAGGTTTGGTCTTTGCCATTCCCATTTGTCTTTGTTCTTGTCGTAGTATCTTCCATGACTTGCCCACACGGCAAAATGCTTGTTCAGCAGGCCTTTCGTTGGCTTAAGTGGCCACGACATATTTCTCACCCATTGTTCCCCGTCATATTCTTTACCTCGTTTTGCCGGTACAATGGGTGTGGTCTTGTTTTCTGTTGAGGCTTCCTGCTTATTCCTCTTATCTTTCTTCTTCTTTTTGCTTTTCTTTTCTTTTTTGCCCTTGCCGTCTTGTTTCACAGAAGCGTAGGGGGTCTCCTTCCATTTTGTCTTTGAGGAGTCGCGGTGGCTTGCGCATGCACAAAGCATTGCTACTGCCGCCAATATGACAATCTTCTTTTTCATCTTTTTCCGGTGTGTTTCATTTTTCCGAGTCGATGATGGCCGGAACCACTGAGCAGTTGCAATAAGTTATTGCTCACTTCTATTCTTGAGCTGCGTCTCCTATGGAGAAATTTTCCGGTTTCTTTCCTTTGAAGTCCTTGAAATACAGCTTTATGTGCTTCATGTCTTTTTCCACATCGCCTGTAGGATGGAAACATTCCGTACATGTTATTTCCTTTTTCTCATAGTCCACGCCATAGAGCAGAATCGGCAGGTTGGCCTTCAGGGCTATAAAGTAGAAACCTTTTTTCCAGTCTTCCACTCTTTTTCTTGTGCCTTCCGGCGTTATGCATAGTCTGAACTCCTCTCTGTCCAATGCCGTATTTGCTAAGTTGTCCGTCAGGCTTGTGTGTTTCGACCTCCATACTGGAATTCCTCCCATATGTTTGAAAATCGGTCCAAGAGGCCAAAAAAACCACTCCTTTTTCATCAGGAAATTGATTTTTAGTCCTTCAGCCCTTTCGTAGAGTTGTCCAAAGAAGAAGTCCCAGTTGCTCGTATGCGGTGCCAGACATATAATAAATTTATCAGGGTGCTCTACTGTTACTGTCTTTTTCCATCCCAGTTTCTTGTAGAGCATCCATTTGCAAATTGTTCTTATCATGTGTTGCCTGTCCTCCTCTGTTAGTTCAGATTGGCAATCTGATCGACTATCTCGCTAATTTGCGAGTTGAAATTCTTGGTTAGGTCAGCGAAGTATTTCTTAGGTTCCATTCCTGGCTCCGGGTGCGAGATGCGGCATACGAAATCGTTGTGGATAGTCAGAATGGAGTGGAGCAATGCGTCGGAATTCTCTTTCGAGCATTTGGCGCTGTATATTGAACTTGCCACGCACTCGGCGAAAAGCTCGCTGCATATATAATTGATGTTTTTCTTCAAATCACGTTTACTTGCCATAATATTGTTGAAATTTTAGATTAAACAAATACGTTTTATAATCAGCGACAAATATAGCCTTTTTTCTTTGATGTAAAACAATAAATGCAATAAAAAATGTTTTAATGATGATTAAATGTGATTTTTTTTCTTTATTCAGAATAAAAATCTTACATTTGCACGAAGAAAGCAGGCAGGGTGCTGATCCCGTATGTCTGCGGACGAACGTCATTAGGTGTTAGATATATATTAATGTTCAGTGGAGCAAAGCGTAAAGAGCAATATGGCTTGGGAATAGTAAACATTCCCGATGTAGGTTGTAGCGCTTTCTTTTCATGATGCTCAGCGTCGCTTGCGGCGCAATCACTATCAGACTGACAACAACAAACTATTTAAAGTATTTTTTTATGGAGAAAAGTGTTTTCCAGCAAGTCAGAGATGCCTTCACGCCGGTTCTGCCGGTTGGCTTGCGGACAGCAGTAGGTATTAAGGAAGGTGAGGCAACGACAAGCGTTGCTGATCAGGAAGTGATAAAGAAAATGTTCCCCAACACATACGGAATGCCTGTCGTGGAGTTCGTAGAAGGCG
The DNA here is from genome assembly GCF_008680225.1 of Prevotella sp. LMAG:51. NCBI lineage: Bacteria > Pseudomonadati > Bacteroidota > Bacteroidia > Bacteroidales > Prevotellaceae > Prevotella > Prevotella sp. LMAG:51. The sequence goes on from NZ_NALQ01000026.1 coordinate 291,553, forward strand.
AGGAGCGAGGCACGGATCCTATCAACGTGGGTGTAATCCTGAGTGGTGGACAGGCTCCTGGCGGTCACAACGTAATAACCGGACTCTTCGATACCATCAAGAAAATCAATCCACATAGCAGACTTTTCGGATTCCTGCTCGGACCGGGCGGACTGGTAGATCACAAGTATATTGAAATTACTGAGACCTACATCAATGACTTCCGTAACACGGGCGGTTTTGATATGATTGGCTCCGGAAGAACCAAGCTCGAAAAGGAAGACCAATTTGAAAAAGGATACGAAATACTGAAATACCTCAACATCAAGGCGCTTGTCATCATTGGAGGCGACGATTCCAACACCAATGCATGCGTGTTGGCAGAGTACTACAAGATGAAGAACTATCCTGTTCAGGTGATAGGATGTCCGAAAACCATCGACGGCGACCTTAAATGTGAGCAGATAGAGGCGTCTTTCGGTTTTGACACGGCAACGAAAGTTTATTCAGAACTTATCGGAAACATTGAGCGCGATTGCAACTCGAGCCGTAAATACTGGCACTTCGTGAAGCTCATGGGTCGTTCTGCTTCGCATATTGCTTTGGAGTGTGCCTTGCAATGCCATCCTAACCTGTGCCTGATATCAGAAGAGGTGGAGGCAAAGGATCTGAGCCTCAACGATATCGTTGAAGACATCTGCCGTATGGTGAAATATCGTTCTGACCGTGGCATGAACTATGGAGTCGTGCTTATTCCTGAGGGACTTATTGAGTTCATTCCGGCAATCGGCAGACTCATTGACGAACTAAATGATCTGCTCGCCCTTCATGGCAAGGATTACAAGGACCTCTCGCCTATGGAGCAGAAGCAATATATTTTAGAACATCTATCTGAAGAGAACCTCAAAACGTTTGAAACGCTACCCGATGACGTGGCGCGACAACTCTCGCTAGATCGCGACCCACACGGCAACGTTCAGGTTTCGCTTATCGAGACAGAACGTCTGCTTTCGAGAATGGTGGATGCAAAGCTGCAGGCCTGGAAAAAAGAAGGGAAGTTTAATGGAAGCTTCAACTCTATCCATCATTTCTTCGGTTATGAGGGGCGTTGCGCTGCGCCTTCCAATTTCGACGCAAACTATTGCTATGCTCTTGGAGCAAGTGCAGCCCATCTCATCGCCAACGGCAAGACTGGCTATATGGCAGTGGTGCGCAATACTACAGCCAAACCAGCAGATTGGAAAGCGGGTGGAGTGCCTATCACGTCGCTCTTTAACGTGGAACGACGCAATGGCAAGATGAAGCCTGTTATACGCAAGGCGCTTGTTGACCTCAACGGCAGGCCGTTCAAGGAACTGGTTGAACACCGCGATGAGTGGTCGAAGGAGACATCGTTCGTATATCCCGGACCTGTGCAGTATTGGGGACCTTCTGAGCTCTGTGACCGCACTACCAAGACTCTCGCATTAGAGAGAGGAGGAAAAGCGTAGGGAAGATTCCTGAATATGATAATCCAGACCTCAAACCTTTCTACACTTCCTTTTATGGGGGTAAGGCCGGTTTGAGGTTTGGATGTTTATATATCTATAATAAATTAAACCATGACAACCAACAGAAGAAGAACCGTAAAGCCAACAGGGCGACGCTCCTCAACGAAGCATCGCCCCGTAACAAAGCGACGCTCTGAACATAAGATTGGAGGGGTGTTTGGGCTACTCTTCGGTACGCGTGCAAGGTTGGCATGGTGGACGGGAGGAATACTTATAGCTGTGGCGTATGTTTGGGCATTCTATTATTTCTTCGTTGGTCCATTCGGATTCAGATGGCGAGCTCTCTATGGTGATGCAAACTATCCGGGCGGCTATGAAATCAGAGGCATCGACATCAGCCACTATCAGGGAGATATAGATTGGGATCAGCTGCAGAATGCCATGATAGAGAAATGTCCCATCCGTTTCATTGTCATGAAGGCTACCGAGGGCTCAAGCAAGATAGATCCCTCATTCAAGTATAACTTCAAACAAGCTCTGGAATATGGCTATATCCGAGGAGCTTATCATTTTTGGAGCAACCACTCTTCGGCTCGTCAGCAGGCTTATTTCTTTCTCAACAACGTACCTCTCGAGTCGGGAGATCTCCCGCCAGTGCTCGATGTTGAGCACAAGCCGAAAGACAAGAGCGTGGAGGATTTCCAGCAGGACATTCTCACATGGCTTCATATCGTGGAAGACAGGTATCATGTAAAGCCGATAATCTATACATATTATAAATTCAAGAAGCAGTATCTCGACACTCCCGTCTTCGACGACTATCCTTACTGGATTGCTCATTACTATGTGGACAAAATAGAATACCAGGGCGAATGGAAGTTCTGGCAGCATACCGATGCCGGCAAACTTCCAGGCATCAAGGGCTACGTTGACTTCAACATTTACAATGGGTCATTCTATGATTTGAAAAGGCTCTGCATAGATTAATGTCACTTTGGGCTGTTGAGGCAATCTTTGAGAATCCTTTAATTCTTTGCCATGTTTCCTGTTTCTATTCCCCTTGTTTGTGTTGCGTAAACCTATTATTCTTCTGATACAAGAAGGCGGTTTATGTTTGTCAAAACGTTGCTTTTTTGCTTGCTGAAAAGCTTTTAATGTTTTGTTTGTCTGCTTTATCGAAGATGATATAGGTCTTGGAATGAATGACTTTCAGAAGAAATAGTAAATCAAGACAAAAGCCAAAGCCCAAGAATTCTAATGACATGTCAACTTAAAAAAAACAAAAAGCTCAACAAAATCTTTTTGTTTGTAAATAATTTGCATTATCTTTGCATAATATAAGCTTCGGCTCGGGATAAGAAATGAATGGATTCATTTCATTCTGTTCCCTCATTTCCGGGATGCGTCGTATCAACAGATAAATTCAATCAAGGGTCCAAGCCTTTTGCTTACAGGCAAACATGGCACATGAGACGATAGTCTGCGTATCGAACGTAAGACATAATGCACGTGAAACATAATACTAAGGTATATAAATTGTAGCAGGAAAGACCGTAATGGTCCAAAACATTTAATAGGTATGGCAAAATATAATATTAGAGAAAAGAAAACAAAAGAGGTGACTTATCTTAATCTTGTGAATCCTGAGCTGATGGAAACACTGGAAAACAGAATCATCGACTATATAGGAAACAAGAAGATGTATAAGGAGAAGGCATATTCAGCAAAGCGCCTGGCTTATGACATCGGTACTAACACTAGATATGTGTCTGCTGTGCTCAATGTTAGATTCGGCATGAACTACACCTCGTTCGTAAACCGCTACCGCGTTTCCGAGGCTATGCAGATACTCAAGGACGACCGGTATCGTGGGATGACGATGGAGGATGTAAGCAGCATGGTGGGATTCGCAAACCGGCAATCGTTCTACGCTGCCTTCTACCGCTTCGAAGGCATCACTCCAAGACAGTATAAGCTGTCGTCTGAACCGAAGCCTGAGAAAATGAAGGTGCCTGAGCCGATAGAGCAGGACACACAGGAGCAGTAACTGGAACATGGTTGCGTGAGATGCAGTCGCAGTAGCGACAATAGCAGTAGACAGCCAAGGCTCTGGCAGCATTGGGAAAGATTTCCCATAACCACCAAAAGGAAGAAATGGAAAACTATAAATACACAGACGTCAGGTTCGCAGACATACAGATACTACGATACAGACTTGAAGGCTTCGGACGATTGTCATTGCAGCAGAAGAAACTTATATATTGTCTTTCTGAGGCAACGCTATGGGGACGCGACATCACCTTCGACCAGTTCGGATTCCACAATCTCAAGATCAGAAAGGTCCTTGAAGCAATCTATAGCGGGTTCAAGGGCGACAGAAATCAAGAAGAGTACAGGTCGTTTGAAGAGTACCTCAGAAGGGTATGGTTCTCAAATGGAATTCATCATCATTATGGATGCGAGAAGTTTGAACCTCGTTTCTCAGAAGAATTCTTCGAAACGCAGGTGAGGGCATTGCCTGCCAGCCAATTGCCGCTAGACAACGGGCAAACCGTTGATGGGCTCATTGAAGAGCTGCGCCGCCCAATATTCGACCCGCACTATATGCCTAAACGCGTGTGTACAGAAGACGGCGTAGACATCGTTAAAGAGTCGGCATGCAATTTCTACCAGGGGCTGACACAGGAAGAAGTGGAAGAATACTATCGTGACCAGGCAAAAGATGACGGACCGGAACCGGTGTCGCACGGCCTCAACTCTACGCTTGTGAAAGGCACCGACGGACAAATCAGAGAAGACGTGTGGAGCGCTCAAGGGAAATATGCTCCGGCCATCAGTCATATAATATACTGGCTCAAGAAAGCCCAACAGCTGGCGCTCAACGAATCACAGGCGCAATACATCTCGACACTTGTGAAATATTATGAGACAGGCGACTTGAATACTTTCAACCGCTACTGCATAGAATGGGTAGGAGAGCATGAATCCGACGTTGATTTCGTAAACGGGTTCATCGAAGTGTATGGCGACCCTCTAGGACTGAAAGGCTCGTGGGAGGGCATAGTGGAATACAAAGACCAGGAGGCGACACGGCGCACCAAGACTATAAGCGATGAGGCTCAGTGGTTTGAAGACCATTCGCCCGTAGACCTCCGCTTCAAGAAAGAGAAAGTGAAGGGAGTGACGGCACACGTGGTGAGGGCCGCAATGCTCGGCGGTGACGAATATCCGTCAACGGCAATCGGCATAAACCTTCCGAACGCCGACTGGATAAGGGCTGCACACGGCAGCAAGAGCGTCACGATAAGCAATCTTATCGACGCATACAATAAGGCTGCACACGGTAACGGATTCAAAGAAGAATTCATACAAGACAAGGAGATGGTGGAATTGATAGACAAATGGGGTGACCAATGCGACAATCTGCACACCGATCTGCACGAATGTCTGGGACACGGAAGCGGGAAACTGCTTGACGGAGTGTCGCCGGACGCACTCAAATCATATGGCAGCACGATAGAGGAGGCGAGGGCGGACCTTTTCGGTCTGTATTTCATAGCGGATCCAAAGCTGCTGCAGCTCGGACTCCTGGACAACAGCAAGGCATATCATGCAGCATATTATTCTTATATGCTCAACGGACTCATGACTCAGCTCGTGAGAATTGCGCCAGGCAACAAGATTGAGGAGGCACACATGCGCAACAGGGCTCTAATAGCCAGGTGGTGTTATGAGAAGGGAAAGAAGAACAGTGTGGCCGAGTTATATACCGACAACGGGAAGACTTACTTGCGCATAAACGACTACGAGGCTCTCCGCCGACTGTTTGCCCAACTCCTTGCTGAGATACAACGCGTGAAAAGCGAGGGAGACCTCGAGGCGGCAAGACTGCTCGTGGAGACTTATGGCGTGAATGTGGACGAGAAACTCCACAAAGAAGTACTCGACAGATATGCCAGGCTTGACCTTGCGCCATATAAGGGCTTTCTGAATCCGAAGCTCACGCCTGTTACGGACGACAGAGGGGATGTAAAGGATATTCTTGTTGACTATTCTGAGGACTACGACCAGCAGATGATGAGATACGGCAAGGAATATGGAGCTTTGTAGAATTATGAAACCATACAAGACATGGAACAGCAACAAGTACAGGATACCATAAAACTTATTAAACGAGGCTTCTCGCTGCAGATGAATGGTGTGGCGTCGGCATCGATGAGAGAGAAAGGCATCGGGGGATACCTGAATTGGGGAATCCAGCTGCCAGCGCTCCGCAACATAGCACAACAGTACGGCAAGGATTATGACCTGGCCGCTGCCCTGTGGAAAGAAAACGTCAGAGAGTGTAAGATCCTAGCCACGTTGATAATGCCAGCCGAAAGGATGAGTTCAGACCTCGTTGACCTTTGGATGGAGCAGACTACGACTCAAGAGATGGCAGAATACGCCACATTCAACCTGTTTCAATATACGGACAGCGCGTCGCTCCATGCCTTTGCGTGGATAGCTTCAGACAAGACTCTGGAGCAGATTTGCGGTTTCAACCTGCTCTCGTGTCTCTTCAGAAAAGGAGCAGAACCAGATGATAGAGACATCAATGAATTTTTAGACCAGGCAATAGCGGCCCTCGCCGACAATTCCATGGCTGTGAGACATGCCGCAAACAACAGTCTCGTGGCTTTTGCAGATATGGGGGAGTTGCAGGAAAAAATAGTAGAGGCGGCAATGAGAAAGTGCATGTAGAAGTGTACTTTTTTTCGTGTAGTACACGTAAATATAAAATAAAGTAGTATTTTTGTACGCAGAAACGGTTCATGCACGTTTTTTAAAAGTGCTGACCGTGGCAAAGAACAGGAAATAACAGAAGGCGAAGGTTGACCGTCGGCATGTCGTCCGTCAACGTCATGAAGTTTTGTTGTCACCAATTCATTAGATTTGTTTTGGTCCAAAGAATTCCGTTGACTTTCAATTTGCCAATTTTCAACTCTTCGGCTAATAAAAACAACATATAAAAATGGAAACAGGAAAAGTTGATGTCCTGCTCGGTTTGCAGTGGGGCGATGAGGGAAAAGGAAAAGTTGTAGACGTACTGACACCAAACTATGATGTCATTGCCAGATTCCAGGGCGGTCCAAACGCTGGACACACGCTGGAGTTCGAAGGAGAGAAATACGTACTGCGCAGTATCCCGTCAGGTATTTTCCAGGGTGGAAAGACAAACATCATCGGAAACGGAGTAGTTCTGGCTCCTGACCTCTTCATGGCAGAGGCCAAAGAACTGGAGAAAAGCGGACACCCGCTCACCAAGCGTCTGAAAATATCAAAGAAAGCCCATCTCATCATGCCTACACACCGACTGCTCGACGCCGCATACGAGGCAAGAAAGGGCAAGAACAAGGTCGGAACGACAGGAAAAGGCATCGGACCGACATATACAGACAAAATCTCACGTACAGGACTTCGTGTAGGAGATATCTTCGACAACTTCGAACAGAAATATCAGCAGCATAAAGCACGCCATGAAGAGATGCTCAAAGACCTCGGCTATACCGACTACGACATAACCGACGTGGAGAAGACATGGATGGAAGGTATAGAATACTTGCGCCAGTTTGAGATTGTTGACTCTGAGCATGTCATCAACAAAGTGCTGAGAGACGGCAAAACCGTGCTCTGCGAAGGCGCACAGGGCACTATGCTCGACGTTGACTTCGGTAGCTATCCGTTCGTAACATCTTCAAACACTATTTGTGCGGGGGCCTGCTCAGGACTCGGCATAGGCCCCAACAAGGTTGGAGAGGTTTACGGCATTATGAAGGCTTACTGTACACGTGTCGGAGCTGGTCCGTTCCCTACAGAGCTTTTCGACGAGACCGGAAGCAGACTGCGTGATCTCGGACACGAATATGGAGCCGTTACAGGAAGAGAGCGCCGCTGCGGATGGATCGACCTCGTTGCACTTCGCTACGCTATAATGATAAACGGAGTTACACAGCTCATCATGATGAAGAGCGATGTGCTCGACGGATTCGACACAATCAAGGCTTGCGTGGCCTACCGCAAGGATGGAGTCGAGACTCGTGATTTCCCATTCGATATCGAGCATGGCATAGAGCCTGTATATACAGAACTGCCAGGATGGAAAAAAGACATGACAAAGATAACGAGAGAAGACCAGTTCCCGAAAGAATTCAAAGACTACATCGAATTCCTCGAGACGGAACTCGAGACTCCTATAAAAATCGTGTCGGTCGGTCCGGATAGAGAACAGACAATCGTAAGAAATTAACATATAGACATAAATACAACAGATGAGCAAACCATCAATACCCAAAGGCACGCGCGACTTCACTCCAGCGGAGATGGCGAAACGAAACTATATTTTCGATACAATTCGCTCCGTTTACGCCCTCTACGGCTTCAAGCAGATAGAGACACCCGCTATGGAGACGTTGCAGACGTTGCTCGGAAAATATGGCGAGGAGGGTGACAAACTCCTCTTCCGTGTGCTCAACAGCGGAGACTATCTCACCAAGGTGAGCGACGAACAGCTGGCAGAACGAAATTCGCTTGCACTCTCTTCAAAAATCTGCGAGAAAGGATTGCGCTATGACCTCACCGTGCCGTTTGCACGCTTTGTCGTGATGCACAGAGATGAAATCCAGTTGCCTTTCAAGCGTTATCAGATTCAGACTGTGTGGAGAGCAGACCGTCCACAGAAAGGCCGTTACAGAGAGTTCTATCAATGTGATGCCGACATCGTGGGCAGCGATTCGCTGCTCAACGAGGTGGAGTTGGTGCAGATAATGGATACCGTATTCCAGCGTCTTGGAATAAGAGTACAGATAAAAATCAACAACCGAAAGTTGCTATCAGGAATTGCCGAGATTGTAGGAGAGGCTGAAAAGATAGTGGACATTACGGTGGCTATCGACAAGCTCGACAAAATCGGTCTCGACAAGGTGAACGAAGAATTGAGAACTGACGGAATAAGTGAAGAGGCGATAGCCAAGTTGCAGCCTGTCATAACTTTATCCGGAAGCAATGAAGAAAAACTCAAGGTCATGGAAGACTTCCTTGCTTCGTCTGAAGTGGGCATGAAGGGAATAGAGGAACTTCGTTTTATTCTGAATGCCGCATCACAGGTTGACTTGAAAAACGAACTTCAGCTCGACCTCACGTTGGCTCGTGGACTCAACTATTACACAGGGGCAATCTTTGAGGTCAAGGCGTTGGACACTCCAATGGGAAGCATCACAGGCGGAGGACGCTACGACAACCTCACAGGAATCTTCGGAATGCCAGGAATAAGTGGAGTGGGAATTTCATTCGGAGCCGACAGAATATATGATGTGCTTAACACTCTTGACCTCTATCCAAAGGAGATAACGACCGACACCCAACTGCTCTTCATAAATTTTGGAGAGAAAGAAACCTGCTATTGTCTTCCTGTCGTTGCCAAAGCCAGACAGAACGGAATACGCACGGAGATGTTCCCTGATGCAGCGAAGATGAAAAAGCAGATGGCATACGCCAATGCCAACGCCATACCATATGTGGCTCTCGCCGGCGACGACGAGATACAGAAAGGGGTGGTGACGCTCAAGAATATGGAAACAGGAGAGCAGGAACAAGTAACACCAGAACAACTGATAGAAATTGTGAAGGGATAATACGTATATCGAGTGCCGGCAGTAAGTAGTTTCTGTCGGCACTTTTTCGATTAAGCCCCCAGCGTAATTATAGTAGGCATATAGTGCCTGGAAATTTTGAAGACCATCATAATATGATTTATTGCATAATCGCCACAATATATATTATATATATTATGTAGTAGGATTTCTGAAAGCCTATCCGGCATCTGTCATCATGGCATTCCATCAGGATGCCAGTACTCCATTCACTATCCGTTACGAGGCAATTCACAATTTCAAATACCAAAACAAATACATTTATAACATAAAACAAATGAAAATTAAAAAATCGATTGCAGACCTGGCAACTCCATTGCACACGATTCTGACAATGGTCCTTGCAGTGCTTGCCATCTCGTCGTTCAGGGCAGACAAGACAAAGACAATCTTCATGATAGGAGACTCAACGATGGCTAACAAAGACATCAGCGGAGACAAGCAAGAGAGAGGGTGGGGAATGATGCTGCAGAACTATTTCGACGACGGCATCATCGTGGACAACCACGCCATGAACGGACGCTCATCGAAGAGCTTCATCAACGAAGGCAGATGGAAAGCTGTGCTCGACAGGATAATGCCCGGCGACTACCTCATAATACAGTTCGGCCACAACGACGAGAAAACTGACTCGGCTCGCCACACCACACCAGGAACCACCTTCGACGCCAACCTCAGACGCTTTGTAAGGGAAGCAAGAGAAAAGGGCGCCACGCCGATACTCATGAACAGCGTGGTGCGCCGCAACTTCAGCGACTCAAAGACGGCTGTTGCCGACGATGACCTGCGTGACAACTCCTCAAAACAACTCGCCGAGGGCGACACTCTGATAGACACCCACGGTGAATATCTCGTCTCGCCAAGGCGCGTGGCCAAGGAAATGGGTGTAGTCTTCGTTGACGCAAACAAGATTACACACGATTTGGAACAGTCGATGGGAAAAGAAGGTTCCAAGAAACTGCACATGATATTCAAGCCGGGAGAAACTCCATCGCTGCCAGACGGAAGGCAAGACAACACACACTATAACATCTTTGGCGCCAACAAGGTTGCAGGATTGCTCGCCGACGCCCTTTGCAGACAAGTGGCCGAGCTGGCAAAACATCACGTATACTATGACATTTATGTGTCGAAAAACGGCAGCGGACAATTTGACGACCTCGAGTCTGCGGTGGCAAGCGCTCCAAAAGGCAGGAAAGTCACAATCGCCGTGTCGGGAGGAGAATGGAAAAAGCCTGAGGCCATGAAGGGAAAGAAGGTGAAGTTCGTGTTGACACGAGGAGCAAAGTTCCTTTGATATTTATAAAGTAGAGTTTGCAAAATGGTCATAAACATAAGGAGTATTTTGATATAAATCATTTTTTGAAAAATTAAAACATGCACAAATGTTAAGATTTTGTCTGAAATGTTGCATTTTATTCCCTAATTTATTATTTTTGCAGAACAAAGGAAACATATTTCCAATAAAACTGAACCATAATTCTAAAGAACTAAGAAAAATAATTCAGAAAAACGGAGAATAATTCTAACTAAATACACGTAATTTTTATTAAACTATGAGCGAAAAAAGAGTTTATACCTTCGGCAATGGTAAGGCAGAAGGTAAGGCAGACATGAGAAACCTGCTCGGAGGTAAGGGTGCCAACTTGGCGGAAATGAACCTTATCGGCGTACCAGTACCTCCAGGATTCACTATTACTACAGACGTTTGTAATGAATACTTCGAGAAAGGAAAGGAAACCGTAGTAAGTCTCCTCAGAGATGAGGTAATCGCTTCGGTACACCATATAGAAGGACTGATGAACAGCAAGTTCGGCGACATTGAGAATCCATTGCTCGTCAGCGTGCGTTCAGGGGCAAGAGCTTCAATGCCAGGCATGATGGACACAATCCTCAACCTCGGTCTCAACGACGAAGTGGTGAGGGGATTGGCAAAGAAGACCGGCAACGAGCGTTTTGCATACGACAGCTACCGCCGCTTCGTGCAGATGTACGGAGACGTGGTGCTCGGAATGAAGCCAGTAAACAAGGAAGCCATCGATCCGTTTGAGGCCATCATAGAGAAAGTGAAGGCACAGCGCGGAATCTCTCTCGACAACGAAATGACAGTAGACGAGCTCAAGCAGCTCGTAGACCTCTTCAAGAAAGCCATTAAGGAGCAGACCGGCAAGGACTTCCCTACAGATCCTATGGACCAGCTCTGGGGCGCCATCTGCGCCGTGTTCGACAGTTGGATGAACGAGCGTGCCATCCTCTACAGAAAGATGGAAGGAATCCCGGCAGAGTGGGGAACAGCCGTTTCTGTAATGGCTATGGTATTCGGAAACATGGGCAACACATCGGCAACGGGTGTTTGCTTCAGCCGCGACGCCGCGACTGGTGAGAACGTGTTCAACGGTGAGTACCTCGTAAACGCACAGGGCGAAGACGTGGTAGCAGGTATCCGCACACCACAGCAGATCACAAAGCTCGGCTCACAGCGTTGGGCTGAGCAGCAGCAGATACCAGAAGAGGAGCGTGCAACCAAGTATCCTTCAATGGAAGAGGCCATGCCGGAAATCTTCGCTCAGCTGGACGCTCTGCAGCACAAGCTAGAGAAGCACTATCACGATATGCAGGATATGGAGTTCACCGTACAGGAGGGCAAACTGTGGTTCCTGCAGACACGTAACGGAAAGCGCACAGGTACCGCAATGGTAAAGATAGCCATGGACCTGCTCCACGAGGGCGAGATCGACGAGAAGACAGCACTCAAGCGTTGTGAGCCAAACAAACTTGACGAGCTCCTACACCCCGTATTCGACAAAGACGCTCAGAAGAAAGCCAAGGTCCTCACACGCGGTCTTCCTGCATCTCCAGGTGCAGCATGCGGACAGATCGTATTCTTTGCCGACGACGCAGAAAAATGGCATGAGGTTGGTCGACGCGTCATAATGGTGCGCATCGAGACAAGTCCGGAAGACCTTGCAGGTATGGCTGCCGCAGAGGGTATTGTAACCGCACGTGGCGGTATGACATCACACGCAGCCGTTGTGGCCCGAGGTATGGGTAAATGCTGTGTTTCAGGTGCCGGTGCGTTGAACGTTGACTATAAGGCAAGAACTGTAGAAATCGACGGTGTCACACTCAAGGAGGGCGACTACATCTCGCTCAACGGTTCTACAGGTGAAATATATTTCGGCGAGGTGAAGACAAAGCCAGCAGAGGTGACAGGTGATTTCGCCGACCTCATGAAGCTTTGCGACAAATATACGAGACTCGTGGTTCGTACCAATGCAGACACACCACACGACGCCCAGGTTGCACGCAACTTCGGAGCCGTAGGTATCGGACTATGCCGTACAGAACACATGTTCTTCGACAACGAGAAGATCAAGGCAATGCGTGAAATGATTCTCTCCGACACAGTAGAAGGACGCAAGAAGGCGCTCGAGAAGCTGCTGCCTTATCAGACTAAGGACTTCTACGGAATCCTCAAGGCCATGGACGGATGCCCTGTAAACATCCGCTTGCTCGACCCACCATTGCATGAGTTCGTGCCACACGATCTCGCAGGTCAGCAGACTATGGCAGAGGAGATGGGTCTTACCGTAGCAGAGATTCAGAAGCGCGTTGACAGCCTGAGCGAGCATAACCCTATGCTCGGACACCGCGGCTGCCGTCTCGGAAACACATATCCAGAGATCACAGAGATGCAGACAAAAGCAATCCTCGGTGCTGCCGTGCAGCTGAAGAAGGAAGGCTTCAATCCGGAGCCGGAAATCATGGTGCCGCTCATTGGTATAGTCAACGAGTTCGACATGCAGGAGCAAGTTATCCGCTCTACAGCCAATAAGATTTTCGAGGAGGCTGGTGTTGAAGTTGAATTCAAGGTCGGCACGATGATCGAAATTCCTCGTGCAGCCCTTACGGCTGGTTACATCGCAAAGAAGGCTGAATACTTTAGCTTCGGTACAAACGACCTCACTCAGATGACTTTCGGCTACAGCCGCGACGACATCGCAAGCTTCCTGCCAGTATATCTGGACAAGAAGATTCTGAACGTAGACCCATTCCAGGTGCTCGACCAGACAGGTGTCGGTCAGTTGATAGAGATGGCAGTCGACAATGGCCGTAAGACCCGTCCAAACCTTACATGCGGTATCTGCGGTGAGCATGGTGGTGAGCCTTCATCAGTCAAGTTCTGCCATAGAGTAGGTCTCAACTACGTAAGCTGCTCTCCATTCCGCGTGCCAATCGCACGTCTCGCAGCGGCGCAGGCCGCCGTCGAAGAATAATCGAAACGTGCTGAAAATTAGCTATATAAAGGGCAAGTATCTGGGAAACAGGTACTTGCCCTTAGTTTTTTGTGCATATTCTGCCTGTTCCAAATGCAGAATAAGAGGCCAAAATCAGGGCAAATGTTTCCCAAAAATCAGGAGCGTGTTTCCCAAGCCATTCATTTGTTTCCCAAAAAACACTGGATGTTTCCCAAAAAAATCTCGGTGTTTCCCAGATTTTAGAACTCTGCAAACAGGTATTTTATCACAATTTGAATAACCCAAAATAACAATTTTCAGCATGGCAACATTAAAAGCAATTGTAAAGTCAAGGACAAGAAACGGAATGTACAATGTATATATCCGTATTACTCAAAACAGACAGTTCGCTTACGTTAGAACATCATGGATGGTAAACGATAAGGGATTAAGTGATGATAAGAAAGACATCATTGATCCCTTCGTAATACAGCAAACTTCAATCTTGATAGAAAAGTTTTATAATATGCTTAATCAAGTTGATGCTTCTACGTGGTCAGCAAACGAAGTACTCACTTATGTGACCGACTATGGAAAAGACCTTTCTTTCTCTGATTACGCAAGAGCGCATATCGAGAAATTGATTAAAAGAGGACAGGAACGCACTTCACGTAACTATAAGTGGTCTCTGCAACATATGGAAAGATTCGCTGGGACAGACAATATCATGTTTTCACGTCTTACTTCTGCTTTCCTTAACCGATGGATAGAATCCCTTTCCACCACAACTCGAAGCAAGGAACAATATCCAGTATGTATGAGGGAGGTGTACAAAGCTGCCAGAAGAGAATTCAATGACGAAGAACGAGGAATACTTAAACTGAAGAATCCTTGGAGTAATGTCGCTATCCCAAGAAGTGATGTGCCTGAGAAGCGTGCCATTCCTGCAAGCAAATTGCGTGCATTCTTCAATGTCGTTCCAGATAGAAGTAAATTCACTCACCCACTAATGGAAGTTGGTCAGGATGTGGCATTGATTTCATTCTGTATGTGCGGCTTAAATGCTGTGGACATCTTTAATGCGAAGAAGGATCAGTACGATGGGAACATCTTTCACTACGAACGACAGAAGACGAGGTCGACACGTTCTGACAGAGGTTACTTTGAAGTTCGTGTACCAGCATTCTTGAAACCAACATTTGAGAAGTATCTCACAAAAGATGAACGTTCTCCATGGTTGTTTAACTTCCACGATCGTTTAGCAACATCTGATTCTTTCTGTGCAAACGTCAATACGGGCATTAAGCAGATTTGGGAAAAGGTAGAGCCAGGTTACAGAGCATCGCTCTATGCCTTTAGACACAGTTGGGCAACCATAGCCCAGAACGAATGTGGAGCAACAATGAATGATGTTGATTTTGGACTCAACCATTCTATCAACAGAATGGCAAAAGTATATGTCAAGATAGATTTCACTCCTGCGTGGATTCTTAACGAAAAGGTAATAGATTTTGTGTTCTTCACTGATCAAGAGTCAAAGTACATTGAAAAAGAGGATAAGTCATTTGAGAAAATATCAAAGTACAACTATGTCCGTGCAGAAGCCTATGTGATGGGAAAGCAGGTTTGTGCTATTGAAGATACAGGTTTTTCCAATGTTGATCAGGTAATGGACAAACTTGTGAATATCCTACCTAAGAATATTCACAATGCTCGAGTTCAGTTCAAGATAACCAATGTTGATAAAAACTTGACTCAGATGTATCAACGTCTGATTCCATAAAACAGTTTTCTCTTTTAACTGATACTTATACAAAAAACTCAGATACAGTATGGTGCTGCATCTGAGTTTTTTAATGTACTTCTCGAACCTGGCTACAGAATGTAATTCTGCTGAATGTTTGCAAGTTTCTGTAGATCTATCAACCTGTAGCGTTTCTTGCCTGGTGACACCCTACACGGCTTTAACTTACCATTCCTAATCCACCGTTCAACATCTGCCCTACCAAACATCTTGAACGCTTTGGCCTGGCTGATTTCAAGCTGACCTTTTTCTACTTGATGTATCTTCAATGCAATCCTTGTTGCAAGATCTGTGACAAACTGGTCGTAAGTGACCGTTTTATCCGAGAATATTATTTCTGTATTATTGTTCATTGTCTATGTGCTTATGATTACGTAAATGGAGAGGCTACCTCCGTATCTAAATCGATTCGATTGCAAAGGTAGCCCCTCAGAATCATAAGAATAATAATATCAACTATATAGGTACTGGAATATAGTTGTTATATCGCTGAACATATCATATTTGCTTATCTTTCTTACATCTTAGATACTTTCTTTCAACTTCTTTACAAAAGCATTGCATGTGGCTTCAAAGCCAATATCTTCCATCTTGTTCAAGGAAGATTTTTCCTTTGCGAGTTTGACATTCTTTGCCTGTGACAACCCGCATCTGAGATGACTGGCACGAAGTGGCTGGTTATTGGCTGATGAAGAAATCAGCCTGTTCTCCTCAATAATCATCTGCCATGAGAAAGGCAATAAGCCATATTGCCTAAGAG
The DNA here is from genome assembly GCF_008680225.1 of Prevotella sp. LMAG:51. Lineage (NCBI taxonomy): Bacteria > Pseudomonadati > Bacteroidota > Bacteroidia > Bacteroidales > Prevotellaceae > Prevotella > Prevotella sp. LMAG:51. The sequence goes on from NZ_NALQ01000026.1 coordinate 307,515, forward strand.
CACCGAAGAATAGTGCGACATGTCTATTGACATTTGCTTGCAATGGTGCGTCCAGTTTGCATTTGAATAGATTTGCCATGTCATTCTCTGAGACATCCTGTCTGAAGAGTTTTGTAGTGTTGACAAAATCCGTGATGAGACTGATCTGCTTCTCTGAGAAATTGGCAAGACTCTCTCTTTCTGGCTCGATGCTGCTGCCGGTGTTAAACAGATGCTCCATCTGATGATAGTCTTCCTCATCAAAACTTCCTTTTGAAAAAAAGGAATTGACGAGGTCTCGACGTTCTTCAAGGAGTTCTTTGATGCTAAAGACGTGCATCACATGAAGACGCATTTGCTCTTCACCTGTACACGATGTAGGAAGATGGTATGCAAAGAAATCATTCACAAAACGAGAGTAATTTTTCTCTCCTTTGAGGATTTCACACTGGTACTGCTCATAAGCAGCACGATAGAGTTGCCAAAGTTCATTTTCAGGCAACTCTTTCTCTTCTTTCTTTGTACAGCTTGGATAGCATGGACACAAAAAGAGAGAGAACGAAGTTGTTTTTTAACTGCTTCATTTTCTTTTTGTGTTAAGTTTATATTAAGAATAATACATGGCACACAAACGTATGCCATAGTACTGTATAATAATGTTTTCTTTCTTTTCTCATGCATATTTGTGCAAATTAGTGCAAAGTTATACAATCATGGTGCAGCCTATTCGCACCGTTGTAATAAAGTAATATATACCCTTATTATATTACTGTTTTTCTATGAGTATGATATATTCAGATGCAAATAAGTGATGAAAGGACATAAGATTCCAACCACATGAAACGAAAGTGGCTATATAGTTACTATATAACTCCTCCTATATAGTAACATCATCCCATAAAGCAACACTATCAATATACCTTTGCATTCGAATCGGTTCACGATGAGGGTGGCTCCCTCTATGTATCACTCAAAACAATTAAAGAAATGGCGAAAAAAGACATCGAGCAACTTTCAAGACGAATAGAACTCTTGGAAATGCAAATAAAAGAGTTGAAGACTGTGGATCCAGGTGTGGTGAACGAAAAGTTGAAATCGTTAGAAGATGCGATTTACACCACAAAGGAAATCCTTAACATGAAGGATGTGTGCCAATACCTTGACATATCCAAGAGTCTTCTTTACAAGCTCACTTGTAGTGGTGAAATACCTCATTTTAAGCCACGTGGTAAAATGATTTTCTTTGAGAAGAAAGAGCTAATAGCGTGGATTAAGAGGAACAAGGTAAATGACAAGGAGTTATCCAGCCTGTCCGTAAACATGGAATCAATAGAATCAAGTAAAGATGAAGAAGCGGTCAAAGAAGAACAGCATTGATGGTACCAACCTTCCAGACTCTCGTTTGGTGGAGTTGCTTGACAGGTGTGCAATATCCGTAAAGGACATTGAGACAAATAAAAAAAAACAAAATCAAGATGGAAAAAAGAGAAGATAAACCAGTGCAATTAGTTCAGAAATCGAATCTTGAACATAAGTCACTGGAAGTTTCAATGTTAGAGAAGGACGATTTCAGTGATGAAGAGTTGGAGTCCTATCTATCAAAAGGTGAAATCAAAGCAACAGACAAGGTTACAATACCTCCCAAAATTCTCTTCGTTGGAGACTGTACCATTGCCACGTTTGGAAATTTCAGTGCTTCAACAGGTAAGGCAAAAAGTAAAAAGACATTCAACATCTCTGCAATGGTAGCAGCTGCAGTTACAAATACTACAGTGCTTAACTACCGGGCGTGCCTTCCTGAGGGGAAACGGAAGATTCTCTATTTCGATACGGAACAGAGCAAATATCATTGCCATAATGTTCTGGAGCGAATCTATAAACTGTCAGGGCTTTCTGTCAAGAAGGATGACCCACGCCTTCTGTTTTGGGGGTTGCGTGAATACACGCCGAAACTTCGTATCGCTCTCATTGATTATGCTTTGAGAAAGCACCAAGAGGTAGGTCTTGTAATCATCGACGGACTCAGAGATCTGATGTATGACATAAACAATGGTAAAGAAGCCACGGATGTGATGACCGTTCTCATGGCATGGACAAGTGTGTATGACCTTCATATCCATACTGTACTCCACTTAAACAAGAACGATAACAATCCACGTGGACACATAGGTACTGAACTTGAAAATAAGGCAGAAACAGTACTGATTATCAGTAAGAACCTACAAAATAACAGTATCAGTGAGGTTAGACCTATGCACATGAGAGATAAAGAGTTCAGCACCTTTGCATTCCATATTGATGACAACAAGTTACCTGTTCTTGACAATGGCATTTCTGTGACTGTTGTAAAACGCAGGGAGAAGTCTCTTGTGAGCCTGGATAACGAAGTACATCAGGAGATATTGAGCAAGGCTTTCAAGAACAACTCTCCTACACGATACAGTGATTTGGTTGAAATGGTCTCACGTGCATATGAGGACGCAGGTTATAAGCGTGGAACAAATGGAATCAAGGACTTACTTAAACTTCTTTCAGGCAAAGGTATTATTGTGAAGCAAGATGATGCATATATTTATAAATCAGAGGGTTTTGTGAATCCAAGCACTGAAGAAAGCAAGAAAGTTTAGGTTTAAGTTTAACAGGTATATATATTACATACGCGCGCGCATACACCTGCAATCACGTGTACAATTACTTATACTCAATGTAACATGACTATTGAAGAAATTAAATCTGTAAGTATTTATCAATGGATGAAAGAGAATAATTATGGGGATGGTGTCAGAAAAGGCAAGGGTATTTTCTATTGCTCCCCACTCCGCCCAGAAAATAGCCCTTCATTTGCTGTTAATATCAAAGAAAACCTATGGTATGATTTTGGAAGCGGCATTGGCGGTAATCTCATCAACCTTGTTGAACGTCTGCATCCTGCATGGTCTGAACATCAAGTTCTTTCATTTCTTCAAAGGCAAATTGAAGAAAAGAAACTGCTATACAGTAAAGATTATAACGCTGTGCTAAGAGAAGAGGAAAACAAACGTCAATGGTTAGAAGGAAAAAGAAAGGAATTTTCTGATAACTTAAACCAAGAGACATTTGTGGAAATGGTTGTACCTCTGACTCATCCAGCTCTAACCGATTATATTTTCAAGAGACGTATCAGTTATAGAATCGCTCAACAATTCTGTAAAGAGGTTCACTATACTTTTCGGGGCAGAAGATACTATGCCATCGCATTCAAGAATGTAGCTAATGGTATGGAAGCACGCAATGTATTCTGCAAGCGTTGTATTGGAAAGAAGAGTATCTCTGTAATTTATGCAGACGGATCATCTCAACAGCAATGCTGCGTTTTTGAGGGATTCTTTGATTTGCTTTCTTTTCTTACGATGCAAGCAGAAATTCAAGACAACGGCATTTCCATCAATGGCTCATTTGACTACTTTGTACTCAACGGAGTTGGTGAGATCAAAATACTCATTCCTCTTTTGGAAAAATATAAGGCCATTCACTGTTATCTTGATAATGATAACGCAGGCAAGAATGCCACAAAGTCGATTATGAATGCTTACGGCAGTAAGGTTATTGATGAGTCATATCGCTATAGAGAGTACAATGATCTTAATGACTGCCTTATGGCTATGCATCGATAATCATGCATCTTTTCATTTCATGTTTACATGAGTACATGTAAACATTGATACATATATACAAATAAGTATGAAACAGAAAATCATTACGTTCGCCAATCACAAAGGAGGGGTATCAAAGACCACTTCCACAGCCTCTATCGGGGCTTGCATGGCGCAAATGGGAAAGAAAGTCCTGCTCATCGACCTCGATGGACAGGCTAATCTCACCTTGTATTTCATCCCTAACGAGGATGACATTGAGACCAGCATCTTTGATGCTCTCGTAGATGGAGCACCATTGCCAGTGAAGCATATCAGGGACAATCTCGACCTTGTGCCATCGTCACTTGAAATGGCGAGTGCAGAGATTGCCCTGACCAATCTCCTGGCAAGAGAACAGCTGCTCAGTAGGCTTCTTGACCCAATCAGACAGGACTATGACTACATCCTCATCGACTGCCCACCTTCATTGGGCATCGTCACCACGAATGCCTTTCTTGCAGCCGATGAAATCATCGTGCCAATGACTCCTGAGCTGCTTCCGCTCAAAGGAATGAGGATGCTTGATGCTTTTGTGACCAACCTCCAAAGAGTGAAGCCCTCTCTTCGCCTGGGAGGTGTGTTCATAGCCCGCTTCAACCATCGAAAACTGAACAAGGTAGTTGAGCAAGCCGTAAAGTCTCGCTACGAAAGCATCACCATGAAGACCCGAATCCGTGAGAACATAGCCCTCGCCGAGTCGGCAGGAAGCGGAAAAAGCATCTTCGAGTACGACCCTAACTCCAATGGAGCCAAAGACTACCTTGCGTTGACGGAGGAGATTATTTCACGTAATCAATAAAGACAATGGGAAAGAAGAATATGGACATCCTGCTTGGCAATATCTTGGGAAATGCTGCCATCAAGCCGCAGGACAGGTATGAAGAGCCGGCTGCTCCTTTACCAGAGAATGATGCTCCAGCACCATCTACGAAAGCAACAACCAAGGAACAGTCTGATGACTCTTGGCGACACTTCTCCTTTATATGCTCAAAAGCCCTTGTGGACAAGGTGCAAGCCATTGCCCACAAAGAAGGGTTTACTATCCGTTCCTTTATGGAATATGTCATGAAACAAGGTATAGAGGCTTATGAGTCCAAGCATGGAAAGGTAAAGAAAATCAGGTCGAAAGAAATTCATGAGGTGATGTAGCCATGTGGATAAGTAGCCATGTATATGTGTGGACGTGTACACATGTGGACATGAATACATATAGACATGAATACATATATATGTGTGGATGTGAGAACATAGTTCAAAATATTAGTAAACAATAAAATAAAAAGACAATGAAAAAGTATTTCCTAACCGCCATCCTATCATTGTTGGTGGCAACAGTGTTTACCTCTTGTGGTGATAATGACATTATCGAAGAAACTGAAAAACCATCATCCGAGCTCAAAGTATGGGTTGAGCCGTATCACATCAAAGGTGCGTCCTTGGATGAAGTAACAGCTTACATGAGTGGTACAATGATGCGTTACCATTTCGAGGCAGAGAACAAGACCGCTGATAGTTTTCAGTTGGCATATAAGATGGGTAATGGCAACGAGGCTATTCTCTATAGTTTCTTGCGAAGCGACAGCACCCTGTATTCAGTCATTGATACGGAACTTATCTCCAACAGCCGTCTGATAATAGACTATCTGAAGAAACACTACACCCTCGTATCTGCATCCGATGAAACATCCTACCAATACTGTTTCACCACCGAGGATAGGTCTATGGTCATTACCACCATGAAGGTGTCTGATGTATGTTTTAACGTGAACTATTCCTTTGTTTATTGAAATAATGAAGATTGCCACTATCAGATTTTCCAGTTCTGGTGGTGGCAATCATTCTTTTGTGTAGTTGTATTCATGTGGACGTGAATACATGTACACAACTGTATAATCTTCTATGTAAGACCTTTATAATCCTTATCTCGTCGAAAACGATGAGTTATTCTTTTTCCTGCGTATTGTCATTTACCAAGATACAGCTTCGCCCCACACCATGAAGGATGCAACTGGAGTTCCACCTGAGAAACCTTTCGTTTATGTCAGCTGAGCATGACGTAAAGCCAGGTCACTCAGCAGGAAGGAGCATCACGAAACGACATGCGGTATCTAACAAACTGAGTAGGTGGGACGCAAGCGTTACCCACTTAATCAGTTTGCCTATACTGCGTGTCCATTCGTCGAGAAGATGCTCTTGCTCACAGCTGCACTCTTCATTGACCCTCCCTTCTTTCAACTTATAAAAAGATGGCTGTCCTCGTTTCAATATACTTCTTTTCCTGCTATAACGTATAATTCTTTCTTTAGCTTAACCTTCGCCCACACCGATGTCCGCAAACACTAACAGTTTGATGGAGAGACTTCCTTGCTCCATGGTCGAGTGTATCGACTATGGGCAGGAAGCCACTCTATCAAAGGTACGACATGAACATTCCGTCATCAGAGATAGACGAAGAGTTCATTATTGTCGCACTGGCTGTTGGTGTCTGCAAGGACATTCCCCCCCAGCTGTTATAATGCTTCGCCCCACACCAATCCCAAACCATGTTGCAATTTTGGTGAGAGTCTTCCATTCAAGATCTAACGACTATGAACAGAAGACCCTCCTCAAAAGGTGGTGACGTGAAAAGTCTTCAATCCATGCCCACTTCCGTAAGGATGGAACTAAACACTCCATTCTTTCTGAAGTGGGCTCTTTGTATTGATGACACTTCACTTTTGTCACCACTGACAGCAAGATGATTTGGAATTAGCCCACCCGATACAGTTTTAACCGATTTCCTTTCTGGCGATACTATGGTTTCTTTTCTGAGTTATAATGTTCCTCCATGTCGTCCGTAGGATTTCGGGAATATTTTTCTGCGAAGTTATAGCGTCCTTCAACAAGTTTGCAAGTCGTGCCTTGTGAACAATCTTCCTTTTTCTACAAAAAAGAGTATTCTTCACGTCAGACTTGCATGATTGTCTTGTACGCACTTCTGAAAGCAGAAAAATCTTCCCAATCCTGTCCGAAAGGACTTAACGAAAGGGAGAAAAAATCTTAGAGATATGAAAACAGATTTGAACATGCAAAAGAACAATGACAGCAGAGCCGAACAAGGTTCGAGCACTGCAAGAACCCAGGAGTGTGCAACAAAGACTAACCGCCTGATAACATCTGAGTTGCAGAAGAGATTGGCAGACTATCCTCTTTATTCACAGGATGGCAAGCATAAGGATGCTCTCTGCATTGCTGTGTTTTACCTTGGCAATATCCGCTGGTACATCATGGAAGGACAGCAGGAAGGCAATGACTTTACGCTCTATGGCATCGTTACTGGACTACAAGAGACGGAGTACGGCTACCAGTCTGTAACCGAAATGGCAAGTATCACCTATGATGCAAGCGAGTACGGACTTGGCACTTTGAGGATTGAGCAGGACAAGGATTTCAAGCCTTGCACCCTTGCAGAGATTGAGGACGCAGAACTGCAAGCATTCCTCTCACGGCTCTATGATAAAGACTAATGTATAACCCTTAAACATATCAGATTATGAAGATTATCGTAATGGACAGCGCCAACGTGCGCATCGAGGTTTTAAACGTAGCCGACCACATGCTGGAGGACGAAATAGAATTGTTCCTTTCCGAGCACGGCTATTCGTTGAACAACATTTCATGGATGGCAGCACCCATCGACTTTGTGCCGGTGCAGTTCCATGAGTATGACACTGACAAGGAGAACGGCGAAGAAGTTCACGCCACACGTAGCGGACGACTGAAGGACTTTTCCATCTATGACAGTGTGCAGGAAGTGAAAAACAGAGAGCAGGAAGAACTTGCAACCGCACTTCGACTTCATGGTGAAAAGGTGGATGATGGCTATGAGTGGCACTTTGAGGGAGAATGTCCCATCGTAGCCGCATACGACTATGATGAGCCTTGTGACGTGGTTATCCTTGCTGTCAGAATGGATAAAGACGGAGACATCACTTTCATTGGTGATGAGAAGAACGACCGAGGCAATGAGCATGAGATTAAGGCAGATGACATCTTTGCTGGTCATATTGACTTCATCATTTCAGAGATTGGATAGTAATACACTTTAGGGATAGGTGGCTACAACGCTGCCTATTCCTAATAATCACAAAGTATTATGAGACAAATATTTGTAGTTTATGAAACCGATGCATGGCATAGCATGAACCATCAAAAGTGTGCAGGCGTTTTCACAAGCAAATGGGCGGCAGTGAATGCCATTGTGAAGAACCATCGCATAGAGTTGGAAGAGTTCTTCGACAAGGACGAGATAGAACAAACCTCAAAACGTGTGCTGAAAGCAGAAGCAAGGCGCATACTCCGTAAGGAACTTGAAATTGCCTACCAAACCCAAGGCTATGAGACGAATTATGACATTGAGGTGTGGAACATCAATGAGTGGTATCTAAACTAATACGACCCCGAATGACTAACAAAGAGCGAAAAGCAGTACATCCTCTTTTACTATCTTGGCAAGTCCTATCATGTAGGGTTCACGTAAAGATGCTCTTTACTTCCTGTCGGACGGGTGATTAGGGAGAATTTTCTGCGAAGTTACCACTGTTCAATGCAAAATGGCAAGTCGTGCTTCGTGGACAATCTTCCTTTTTCACAGAAAAAGAGTATTCTTCACGGCAGACTTGTCTGATTGCCTTGACCGCACTTCTGAATGCAGAAAATCTTCCCAATCACAGTCCGAAAGGATTTAACGAGAGGGAAATAAAAATCAGAAGAACAATGAACATGGTCAAGGTTTACATCAAAGGACAAGAAGACAAGAACCTAAGCAGTTTCTTACGTTACTATCCTGCAAGAATAAAAAACATTGGGTTTGATGCTGTTTTTGACAGACAAATCATCTATAACTTCAAGGATGGTCACAACCATGCAGAAGTAGCCAAATGTGTTGCAAAGATATTGGTGAAGAAGTATGGACGCAAGATAGGCTAGGTAGTCTTCTCTTGTGTTCCTGCAAGCAGCCAGGAACGAAACGAGGCTCGCAACAAGTATTTCTCCGAACTTGTATGCAGGCTATCGGGTGCCATTGATGGTTTTTCACATGTAAGAGTAAAAGGGGAACGTACTGCCGTTCATGGAACAAAAGTAAAGAAAGAATTACGCACGAAGAGATTACAGGAGGGTATGAACATTGAGGTGGATGCAGATTTCTTCAAGAATAAGATAGTCTGCATTTGGGACGATGTGGTGACAACCGGCTCTTCCTTTTGTGCTTATAGTAATCAATTAGAACAGGTCGGGGCGCATGTTACAGATGGCATATTCCTCGGCAAGACATCATATAAATATGTACAGCAATGAAAAAAAGAAACAACAACTCATTTGACAGGGCTAAATCAGCAGCCTTCACAGGACATCGTTACTATGACTTCTCACGAAAAGAGATTATCAGGCAACGTCTGTCACGAGCCATTGTCGTAGCATACGACAATGGCATCCGAAACTTCATTTCGGGATTTGCCACAGGCATAGACCTTATGGCAGCTCAGACCGTACAGTCTCTGAAGCTCTCTCACCCAGGAATGGTGCTCACCGCCGCAATACCTTTCAGAGGACAGGCTGGCAGGTTCAAACCACATGACAGGAGGTGTTACGATGAACTTATAGAAAAAGCAGACGAGGTGATTGTATTGTCGGAACATTATTATCCGAGGTGTTTCCTTGACAGGGATGAGTTTATGGTATGCAATGCAGCACAGATTATTGCCTATTATGATGGTAGGGAAAGAGGAGGAACTTATTACACCATAAGAAAGGCAAGAGAGATGGGTATTTCTGTTACAAACTTATATTAGAACGCTTATGAATGAGATATTTGATATTGTTGTCATTGTCGTTGTCTTCCGCGTGCTGTTCGCTTTCTTAGGAGCATGGTGGCATGGGGACGAGCGCAATGATTTCAGACGGGATAGATAGTCATAGTTCTACATGTAATGACTAAGAATTGTAGTGGCAGCCTTATTGGATGCTTCTACAGGTGCATTATGTGGCTACACTTCAATCGGTGATGGACATTCAAAATGCTCTGTTGTCGAACAATTCCCCTTTTATGTCAATGATTTCATTTGCCTTGACTTGCGTGTTGTCGTCGAAGGTAATCCTTTGTTCGTACTCATCCCAGGACTTGATGGAACCCGAATGTGTCTCATATTTGCCACCTTCCTTCTGCAAGTCAGGAACAAAGTATGTAATGCAGACATACGGATGTTCGTCGAGGTGCGCTAAAAGTAATGTGATTTTCTGGTTGAGCACTTTACACTCACTCTCAGAGAGTTCTATCACCTTGTCTGTCAGTCTTGCCGTTTCACTGATAGCTGCACTATGCCCTGTTAGAGCCGCAAACGGGGCAAACTGAGCTGCACGCTGGTACATGGTCATTTGTGGTCTGACCTTTGATACGTGGTGGGGCAAGTCAATGATATGGGCGTATTTATCCGTCATGCTTTGTGTCCTCCTATCTGTTTATTGCGTTCTATGGCTGTAGCCCCTTCTTCAAGGTTTAGTCCCCGGAGTATGGAGTTCTTGCCGAACTTGCTCTTGATACTCAATAATGTCTCCTGCATCCTTCGCTCCTTAGCCTGTGCTGCTTCCTCGGCTTTATGTTGTGCCTCCAATGCTTCATAGTCGGTGAACAGGTCTAACTGTATGGGAGTGGAGCTCGTTGTTCTGGCACTCTCTTCACTGATGACATGGTTGGTGGTTAGTGTCAGGCGACGTATCAGCAGGTTGGGGTTGACAATCCGGTCGTAGAGGGATGCCACAGCCTTCATAATCTGTCTGGTAGATGAAGTGAACTTGTCTAAGTTGGCTGTCCCATGAGCGTGCTTCGGCACTTGGCGGCCATAGTGGTCTGTTGTGACATCGCCATGGTAGTTGTCACGAATGTCAGGGTTCGTCAAAGACTCGATGTCATAGCCTACTGTCAGCACCAGTTGGTCTGTAACGAGACGTTTGCTCACAAGGTCGAGAGCAACGGCATCCGCCATCTCCTGGGCAACGACCCTTGCTTTATGGAATGTGTAGGGCTCTGTAAGCACCTGTCCGCTGCTCAGCGAATTGGTCTCAGGTCGATAGGCTTTCACATAGTCCATCGTGACAGGTTCCCATCCCCAGGCATGGTCGATAAGGAGTTCCGCATTTACACCAAAGAGCTTGTAAAGCAGTCCCTCACGCTCTACGGAACAGAGAGCCACATCGCCCATGGTGTACATACCATATTGAGCAAGTTTTTCTGCTATGCCTTTGCCCACACGCCAGAACTTGGTGATTGGGGTATAGTCCCACAGCTGTTCCCGGTAACTCATCTCATTGAGTTCCGCAATGCGCACACCGTCCTTGTCAGCAGGAGCCTTCTTTGCCATGATGTCCATGGCTATCTTGCAGAGGTAAAGGTTTGTGCCGATGCCGGCAGTAGCCGTTATCCCGGTATTCTTCAGTACATCACGTATCATGGTCATGGCAAGTTCATGGGCCGTCATCCTGTATGTGTCAAGGTAAGCCGTCACGTCCATAAAGACCTCGTCGATGGAATAAACGTGAATATCCTCTGGAGCGACGTATTTCAGGTATATCTGATAGATACGTGTGCTGTATTCAATGTATTTGGCCATGCGAGGAGGGGCAGCAATGTAGTCAACTTCCCAATCTTCGTGAACTTTGAGTTCCTCGTCCTTCCACGATTTTCCAGTCAGGCGACAGAAAGGGCTCTTGTACCTTCGCTCATTGTTGACTGCGTCTTCCTCCTCCTCGCTCGGGATAGCCCGAGCAAGCTCGGCTCTCCGCTCGCTCCTTCGTCGGTTAACTTCACGCAACCGCTGCATAACCTCAAACAGTCGTGCCCTTCCTCCAATGCCGTAGGCTTTGAGGGAAGGGGAAACGGCCAGACAGATGGTCTTCTCTGTCCTGCTCACGTCTGCCACAACAAGATTGGTGGTGAGCGGATCGAGACCTCGCTCTACGCATTCCACGGAAGCGAAGAACGATTTCAGGTCGATGGCTATATATGTACGGTTGTCCTCGGTCATAATACTAATGATTGTTAAGATGATATGTCTCGCATATCCTTGCGATTTCCTTGATGCTTATGTTGCCATGTCATGTACCACCAGCACGTTGACTTTCGTCTTCCTCCTTCTTGCAAGGCATAACCCAAGCGAGCTTGGGATTCTGCTCTTGCTTCGTGCGTCGGTTCTTTATGACCGTAGTCACATGACCCGCCTATCCATACATAATATGTTGTCGAGTCCTGTACCATCACTCTGCAGGTGCCCATTTGCAACGAACAGGAGAGACGATTGCGCCCTCTGCCTTCAGCTGCTTCATGGCTGCATCTACCTCTTTGCGGTCGAGACCGCTGAGCTCTGCGATTTTACCTGCGTTAAGAGGCTGTCCTGCCTCTTTCATTGTTCCTAATACTTTTTCTTTTGCGTCCATCGTTTTAACGATTTAATGTGTTATTATTATAGGTTGTATCTAGTGTCATAGACTCATCTGTTGCTTCTTATTTCCAATGTTATATCCATATACGACCGCTTGCCGTCTATATAGTCAGCATAGAGCAATTCTTCGCATCGGCCTTTAAGAACATGGCATTTGCCGCACAACTCACAGTTGTGTAAGCATTTCCATTCATTCAGAACATAATCCAAACGCTCTTCTCGTGTTGATGATTCAATATTCGGTGCGGTCATTATTGTTGGGTTTAATCAGTCCTCATCTTTGAATGTTCCAACTGATACAATGCAAAGCTCCTCCTTCTTTTGCTATTTCCGTCATTTCTAACAGGTGTATATGACAATCAGGAAAGGCATTTTTGACATACTGATACGCTATATTGTCTTCCTCGATATTGAAGGATGGCATAACAATATGTTTTCCAACCTGAAGAAAATTTATATATGCCCAGTTACGTTCTTTACAAGGAGAAGTAACAATATTGTTGAAACGCATTTCAGTGACAGAGAATTGTTTTATTATTTGTTACAGATAAATCCAATGGCATCTTTGACTGCTCTGTCAAATGCCGTATCCTGCCCGGGAACTGTGATGAAAAGATGTACGGCTCCTTTATATTCTATCCTCTGTATCTGTCCGCACATTCTTTCTGCAAGATTCAATCCTTGATCGCGCAGAATGTCCCTTTCTGCAGCTATGAGTAAAGTTCTCGGAAGCATATTCAACACTTCATCACTACACAGGCCTACGCTGATGGCGGAACAGCGATTGTCTGCATTGATGGTGTACGCCCGAATGAAAGCTTCCATGATTTCGGCATCCAAACCAAATCCTTTACCATATTGCTTCCATGATTCCGAACCATCGTCAAAAGCCTTTGTCACAGGGTAGAACAGAAGCAAGGATTCTATTTTGCCGCGGCATGTTTCTGACAAAGCTGTGGCCAGGGCAAGGTTGCCTCCCGAACTGTCACCGCCAATGGTGATGTGGTTGGCATCAATATGCAGCTCTGCAGCATGGTCGATGATGTAATTGACGGCAGAGATACAATCGTCCAGTCCTTCAGGATAAGGGTGCTCTGGAGCCAAACGATAGTCAAGAGCTATAACTCTCATCTTGCCCGATGCAGCCAGGGCATCACAGAACCTTCCACAACTATTGATGCTCCCAAAAGTCCAGCCTCCTCCATGCAGATACAACAAGACAGGAAGGCGTTGGTCTTGACTTCCCTTGGGCTCATAAAGGCGCATGGATGGGGTAATCATCTTTGTTTCCACATGGTCAGAATACTTGGGTAGAGCATTCCGGGCATTACGGACAGCTGTCAACCCTTTGTTATCTCCATCAATAGCCCTGAGTATAGCCAATGTCTGTTTGTGTTGTAGGTCTGACGGCATGTTACGTAGGAATTTATCTGCCTGGATGCGCATCAGACATTGTTCTGCAATCTTTGCCACCTCTTTCTCCTCTTTTGACTTTGGGAAGAAGATGGCAATAGACAAGTGAGAACCGTCGGGCAACAGAACGATCCCAACATCGTTTCTATCTTGTCTTCCGTCAGAAGAAGGAAAACCAGAACCTGTCTTGTGAATCAGTTTGCCGTCTTTGGGCAAGACTGCTGCTATGCGTTGCTGACCCGTATTACAATCAGCCATTGTATCCCAGATAAAGGAGAGATTCTTGTTGTCATCCCTATGAAGATAAAACCACTCCAAGAGCCTTGCCATTTCTTTTGGAGTGGCTGAGTTTTCTATGGTTCTATGAGGATTCTTTTTCATCTCCTTCTCCGTCAGTTGCACATGGATGTCTTTGAATCCAAGCGTATGGATATATTTCTCTACTGCATCCGGCTGTCCGCATGATGCAAACAAAAGGTCGCACGCATTATTGTCGCTCTGTTTCAATGACCATTCTATTAACTCTGCAAATGTGAAATAACGCATACCTTCAAATATTGAAAGCATAGGCGACCATGTCTCAGCGTCCAGACTATCCTTGTGTACAAGAACAGAGTCGCTCAGTGTCAGTCCTTTCTTGTGCAAGTAGTCTGCTACGTATAAAGCCTGTGGAAATTTCATGACGCTATGCATGGCAAAAGCACTATCCTCCTGATGACCGCAACATAATTCTCCATTCATAATGCTTGCCCCATATGAAAGACATGGGGATTGACTTTTCGCCTCTGTAGTCTGGATGTAAGCCAGGAAAAAGGTGAGAAGCAGAAAGAGTAGGATTTCGCTCACTCGTTGAGTTCCTCCCGTGGGGTTGAATATGATTTGATGTATCTTCATCTTTCCTTTATCTGTTTATTGAGTTATGGCCACTTTGATAACTCCATCTCGCTTCTGCTCAAAGAGTTCATAGGCTTCAGCTATCCTCTCCAACGGAAAACGGTGGGTGATGAGCGGTGTGGTGTCAATCTTCAAACCTGCCTTTATCTATATATGTATATGCTTTCATTATCTTAAGAATGGGTCAAGCGTTGCCAATAACTCTGATTTCTGCACTACTCACGATTTTTGTTGTCATTTTTGTTTGTTATCACCCATCGGCCATTCTTGCGACCGCCTTCACGAGAGAGTATGCCTTTGGATTGCAGGTCTGCAATATCTTTTTTTATCGTTCTCTGTGTTACAGGTTCTTTTTCCGAAATCTTTTGGGAAATCTTTTGGGAAGTTAAAGTGCAATCACTCTGCACCAATGATAGTATAATCCGCTGTCTATCAGTTATTTCTTCCATAGATTCTTTTGGGAAGTATTTTGGGAAGTCTTTTAGGAAATCATTGTCTTTCTTTCCTTCTTTCTTGCCACCCTCATCCAGTTCCTTGCCAATAGAGACAAGATAAGCCTTCTCGTCAACAAAAGCCTGATGTATGGGCACCGTCGCAAGGAAGTGACCATTCCATAGTCTTCCCCTTCTGCAGTTCGTCGATGTTTATTGGTAATGCCATATATTTCTTCCTGTTCTGTGTCACCTCATACTTGTTCAGTATTCATGTGTATCTGACATTTCGGTGCAAAGGTACGATTTTTTTTTGAAAAACGATGCGATTTCCATAAAAAATCGCATATAACAAGACAAACAAAGATCTTGCATGGCTACTATGTGGCGAATGTTTTGTTACTTTATAAAAAAAACGTAGCAAAGGTATACCTTTGCAGTCGGGTAATCATCCTATTGGTGGTACAGAAGTTCAGATAGGAAAGGAAGGTACTGCAGCCTGTTATTCAAGACCGCAGTACCAAGCCATTAAAGTTTTTACTCTGCAGGTGCCCATTTGCAACGAACAGGAGAGACGATTGCGCCCTCTGCCTTCAGCTGCTTCATGGCTGCATCTACCTCTTTGCGGTCGAGACCGCTGAGTTCTGCGATTTTACCTGCGTTAAGAGGCTGACCTGCCTCTTTCATTGTTGCTAATACTTTTTCTTTTGCGTCCATTGTTTTGATGATTTGATGTGTTATTATTATATTGTTAAGCTGTCTCCTTCGTGCCCGATGCACCAAAAGGGGACATCCTTTTCTTTGCAGAAAGGCTCCATGCGCCACGCACTCTCAAACCCACTCATGACAAAGTGCATTGGAACGAACATCCCAACCTTGAAGCGATTTATAAATTGACGCCCTCCAAGCGTATAGCCATTGCCGATGCGTCCGTCCACAGGAAACATCACGAGGTCAAAGGAATCGGTTATCTTTCGAATGTCTTTCAGTTCACCAAGGAACCGCTTTTCCTCTGCCACTGGATTGATGTATTGACCAAACTCTTCACAGAAGACCTCTCCTTCAGGCGTGCCGTCAACAAGAAAGCGTGCGTACCAGTTGCACAAGTCACCAGCATGAAAGATGGTTTTACCTTCTGTTTCAACAATCCAGCTCACGCCACTGTCATTGCTGCCTGTGGCTGTCACTTTCAGGTTCTCATCTTCCCATACCGCTCCTTTGGCCATCCATACATCGGCATCCTCTTTCTGCGCTCTTCTTCGTTTGAGTATATCCTTTGACAGGATGTATGTGATATTTGGGATGCTATTCTTCCATCTGAGGATTGCTTTCGTGAAGTGATCCTCATGGAAGTGGCTTGAAAACACGTACACATGTTTACATGTATTCATGTACCCACTCATGACATCGGCAGGATCCATCCAGTAGTCAAAGACCAGGATGCACCGATCCGTTTCAAGCAGGAATCCACTATGGAAGATGTATCTGAGTGTCATCATATTGTTGTTTTAGAACAGATTCTTCCCATTTTCTCAATGAAGACAGTTGTTCCGGAGTGTGTAACCAATGTTCGCTGTCCTTTAATGTTACAACATTGCACATGAACTGATTGATAAATGTCTCGTTCACTTTGTCGCTGACAACCAAATCTTTTTCAGCACGCAAAATATATGTCTTGTTGGACCAATTTGCTATTTGATGTAATACAACCCATTCATAATACTGTTCATCTTTCTCTTCCATACCCTCAACAAATCTTTTCATGTCCAAAATTGGGGAAACGAACAATGCTTGTTCAATCTTTTCATTCTCAAAAGCCAACAAGGAATACCAGCATCCAATTGAGTTGGCACGGAGACTTATTGTTGAATAGTGTTCTTTGAGAAAATCCTTTACTTCCAAAAGTTTAGGAAGAACATTCCAAGGCACATCCATAACGGATAAGTCAATCCCAATCACTTGATAGCCTAAAGGAACAGCAATATTTGCAAAGCGAATCGCTTCTTCCTTGTTGCCTGCTTGTCCATGTACAAATAGAAACGCATTCTCTTTCTTTTCTCCAATGATGATTGCATTGGTATGTTGTATTTTACATTTTTCTATGTTCATATATTATTTGTTATTGATAAATTTTATGGCATTAGAAGGTCAGACGGCATGTTACGTAGAAATCCATCTGCCTGGATGCGCATCAAACATTGTTCTGCAATCTCTGCCACCTCTTTCTCCTCTTTTGAGTTTTGCAAGAAGATGGCAATTGATAAGTGAGAACCATCGGGCAAAAGAACGATTCCAACATCGTTTCTATCTTGTCTTCCGTCAGAAGAAGGAAAGCCTGAACCTGTCTTGTGAATCAGTTTGCCACCTTTGGGCAAGACTGCTGCTATGCGTTGCTTACCAGTATTACAATCTGCCATTGTATTCCAGATAAAGGAGAGATTCTTGTTGTCATTCCTATGAAGATAGAACCACTCCAAGAGCCTTGCCATTTCTTTCGGAGTGGCTGAATTTTCTGTGGCTCTATGAGGATTTTTTTTCATCTCCTTCTCCGTCAGTTGCACATGGATGTCTTTGAATCCAAGCGTATGGATATATTTCTCTACTGCATCCGGCTGTCCGCATGATGCAAACAAAAGGTCGCACGCATTATTGTCGCTCTGTTTCAATGACCATTCTGTTAACTCTGCAAATGTGAAATAACGCATACCTTCAAATATTGAAAGCATAGGCGACCATGTCTCAGCGTCCAGACTATCCTTGTGTACAAGAACAGAGTCGCTCAGTGTCAGTCCTTTCTTGTGCAAGTAGTCTGCTACGTATAAAGCCTGTGGAAATTTCATGACGCTATGCATGGCAAAAGCACTATCCTCCTGATGACCGCAATATAAATCCCCATTCATAATGCTTGCCCCATATGAAGGACATGGTGATTGACCTTTCGCCTCTGTAGTTTGGATGTAAGCTAAGAAAAAGGTGAGAAGCAGAACGTGTTGCCAGATGAATGAGATTATCTTATCTTTCATTTTTCTAAATCTTCTTTATGAACTTAGCAGGTACACCACCAACAACAGTTCTTGGTTCTACATCTTTTGTTACAACAGCTCCAGCTGCAACAATGGCTCCTTCGCCTATTGTCACTCCTTGCAGTATCGTAACATTTGCTCCAAGCCAAACCTTATCTTCTATACGAATAGGCTTGAATGTCATGTCGCCACGATGCTCAGGATCGGGATTGTGATTGATAGTACAGAGTGTTGCATTATGACCAATAAGGCAATCATTGCCGATGAAGATGCCTCCTTGATCCTGGAACTTACAACCGCTATTGATGAACACACGCTCACCAATGTGGGTGTTCTTGCCACAATCCGTATTGAACGGAGGGAACATGCCGAATGTCTCTGGTACGTCAATGTCCCAAAGTTCGGAGAACAGCTTCCTGAGTTCCTCAGGTGTGTGGTACTTATTATTAATCTCCATGGTAATGCGAATAGCCTCTTGTGCCATCTGGTGCATGAAGAGGTGTGGTTCGCTACCAGCCACGACAGGTTTCCCTGCTGCAATGTAATCTCTGTATTCTTGTACTTTCATATTTATTCAAAAGCAATTACGGCACATGTTCCGCGCTCGCATTTCAGTTCGATGTAATATTTGTTATCATCCACATAAACAATGGGAGTGAGTTCTTCGTTCTGACGTGCTGCCACTTTAGTTTCTTTTACTTACGCAATGCCAAGAAGCTCTATCTCGAAGATGAGTGTGGAGCCCCCAGGGATGCCTGGCTGTGAGAACTTGCCATAACCCATTTCGGCAGGGATATATACCTCCCATTTATCGCCCACACACATCTGCTGCATAGCGATGATCCATCCCTCGATAAGGTCACACAGACGTATTGCCAAAGGTGCACCTCCACGGCTGCTGTCAAACTGTTTGCCGTCGATGGTACGGCCTGTGTAATGGGCAGTGACTATGCTTCTGGGCGTAGGATGCTTTCCGTCATCCTTGCCCTCTGCCAACACCTTATAATATATACCCTTGGGGAGCGGTTTCACTCCCTCTTCCTGTGCTTTAGCTGTAAGCCAATTTTTATTAACTTGTGTGTATTCTCTTTTATTCATTGTTCATTCAATATTTGTTAGAAGATAAACCGCTAAGGCTACCTGAAAGATGATTATTACGGGTATGCCATACTTAAACTTCTTGTGCATTGTCTTGTGATGCCAAATCCGCATACCTACCCATGCTCCGATACTGCCGCCAATGACTGCCAGCAACAAAAGCGTGGTTTCTGGAATGCGCCACTTGGCTTTTTTGGCCTTGTATTTGTCAATGCCATACACGATGAATGCAACAGCGTTGATGGCAAGGAGATAGTAGGCGAGGTAACTATGTAATGTGTTCATACTCTTCAACTGCGTTTTCTTATCTCTTTAAATTCCCAACTCCACATCCTTGCCGAATGGTGCGAGCGAAAGCCCGGCCATCTTGAAATGCTGTTTCCCCCAAGGAATGCCGATAATGGTTATACATAAGAGAAAGCCGAAGAACAGATGCATGAGGCAAGCCCACAAACCTCCGAAAATCAGCCAGAGTAAATTCAGCGGGATGCGAATGCAACCAGTTGGACTATTCGTTTCTCTTACTGTAGAACCAAAAGGCCATAGGCATAGCAGACCAATCTTGAATGTCTGTATCGCAAAGGGAATGCCGATGATAGTACATGCAAGAGCCAGACTTCCGGTGAAATAACCGATGGCAGCTTCGAGACCTCCGAAGAGCCACCAAAGTAAGTTTCCTATTATGTGCATAAGATTATTCTTTTGTATTCTTGTTAATTTCTTGCCATTCCTGATGCTCCTCCAGATGATTGGTCTTTACCAGTACACTCTGGAAGCCGAAGTTTCTGCCAGCTTCGGCATTCTCGGCACGGTCATCGAAATAGAGGGTGGTGGCTGGATTCAATCCAGTCTGTTTCGTCATCTCTTCATAGATTTCGACGGATGGCTTCTCCTTCCGCATGGCGTATGAGAGGAATACTTCATCAAACAACTCGTCCGTGGAATATCCAAGCTGCTTCATCAGACTGACCGACTTCTGCCAAAGCGTGTCGTTGATGTTGCTGAGCAGATAGACCTTGTACTGCTTCCGAAGTTTGACTAATGCTTCCAGTCTTTCTACGGGCAGATTACCACACAGCTCTTCGAGCACTTTTTCAATATCCTCGGTTGTGGTTCCTTTACGGCAAAGACTCAGCATAACTTTCAATGTTTCTGATTCCGCTACAAGACCATTAATATATTGGTGCATCAGTCTCTTGATCTTGCGGACATGGATTAGTCGCTTGAACGCCGTTACGCCCAGGCTCTCCATGGCTTTCACAACAGAAGCATCATCAATGTTCACGATGACACCTCCATAATCAAAGACGAGTGTTTCTATCTGTTTTATGCTCATTTTCTTATTGTTACAATTCTCTTATGACATGCTTGATGGCAGCTACCGGGTGATACAAAACATTCTTGGCCCACCCCAGCGCATCACTTTGCACATTCGTTCTTTCATCTGAGGACGATAGCAGTGGATGGGACACTTTTTGCTAGTTGGTTTGTTCTCGCCAAACTTACAGCGTTCCAGTCTTGCAGTAGCGTACTGTAGCAACTCTTGGCACCCAGGACATAATTCATTATTGCCCTCCTTCTTCCTGCAGTACAGAACGTATCATCTGCTCCACAACTCGCTGCTCTTCCTTTATTCTTTTCATCTTTTTATTTTAAGAATGGATCAAGCGTAGCCAGCAGTTCGGCTTTATCTACCACACCGCTTGTGCGCCACAATACTTCTCCGTTTCGGAAGAGCATCAGCGTAGGCACGGATTGAATGCGGTATTGGCTTGCTGTTACTCCGTACTTGTCCACATCCACCTTGATGATTCGGATGCGGTCGCCCAATACACCCTTTACCTGCTCCAGAATGGGGTGCATCATCTTGCATGGCTGACACCATGTGGCGAAGAAATCGACCAAGACAAGTTGGTCGCTTGATATAACGTCTTTGAATGTTTCCATCTTTATCTGTCTATTTCTGTGAATCGGTTAAATGTCCTTCCGTCTCTTGTTATTTGCTCGAAAAACATCTTCTCGGGACGAACCCAGTATGCTTCCTCACCATATAGTGCTTGATATACCACCATGCGCTCCTGAGTCTCGCTGTCATATGCGGAATGGATATACTTGTACATTCCTCCCTTAAAATGACGGAAAAACCTTTCTTCTTTAACTGAATACTCCATGAGCATCTTCTGTGCCAATGGGGCATACCAAGTCTTGACTTCCTGCTCTGTGGGCGTGTGTCCGCCAGGGAAGTGATAGCTCTTGTTATAGTGCTGCAAGAACAACGGCTCAAAATGAGCCAGTGTGTCTTGTTCACCAAATAGTCCCCACACACGATCCTTGTAATACGGATTACAATAGTCAAACTGTAAGGCTTCGAGCTGCTCAAACTCATTGATGAGTGATTCGTTGATGACTATTGTCTGATTACCGTCCATGCGCGGAGCCTTGTACTCATGTTCGCCAATGCGTTCCCTCAGGAAGTCCGTCATCTTGAAATGAGGATTACCGAGCAAGGCAGGGATGCCCACGACAGGAGAAAGCATCTGTGCAAGGAAAGCCCCGCAACTGTTGCCTATGAGCAGGTCTGGCTTCTCCTTGTCGATAAGCATGCGTATGTATTTCAGTGCTTCCTTGGGATGGAGAGGCAGATCGGGAGTCAGCACGATGGCTTGCCCATCAAAGGCCTCCCTCAGTGCTCTCGCCATCGGACAGCTGCCAGTAGCAAAGAAACCATGTAGGAACAGTATCTTTTTCATGCTATTTATTCTTTGTCTTGTGGATTGTCAGATATGCCCTTTCTCTTGATTGGCCCAGAATGATTGCCACGGTTCAGCTTGATGCCATGCTTGTTCAGTATGCGGAACACAGAGCTTCGGCTTCTGAAACCGCTGGCTCTCCATACTTCATCAATGGGATGACCTGCAACATACAGGTTGATGACTGTCTTTTCTCTGTCGAGCTTCTGCATCTTTGCTGACGAGACGGGAGGTAGTGACACTATCATCTTCTCCTGTAAATTGACGACATGCTCCGCAGACTTACGCAGGGCAAGAACCTCTTCCGGCAAAGCCCCCATCATTTCCAATACATCGGACGGCCTTGTTTCGGGAAACAGCTCGTTCCTTGAATCAATCTGGTCATGGATGCTTATAATACGGATGACCTTGACTCGGCAAAATTCCAGAAATGTTGCCAGTTCCCGACTGCCACGCAAGGCATTGGAAAACTTGGATATAACAAGTTCGTCGCCCCTTTGCAGGGCAACCATCAGTTGTTTCCAGAGCGGTCTGTTGCGTTCGTTCTCGTCACTTTCTTCAACGATACGGATGCAACCATAGTCGTTCATCCACTTTCGGTCTTCCTCCAATCTGTCGTACTGGGAGATAGCCATGATGTAGCCAATTTTTGCCATTGTAAAAAGGTATTTATCTGATATTATGATGGTTAGATACAACCTAACCTTACAGCCATCCGTTTGTGGTAGTGAGGTTTGGTCATACGCATCATTCTATATTGCGTGCAAAGTTACAAATTATATTCATAATAATAATCATACTGAGGCAATATAATTAACCTTTCTTGATTATTTAACCTTGTTTAATGCTTTCCATGGTTGGTAATTTATCATACTTTATAGAGTATGAATAACAAAATAATTTAAAGTGGCATTATTTTCATTGTGGTATGGAAAAATAACCGTATCTTTGCACTCGAATTTAACATATAAATGCCAATGAAATATAGGATAATACCACACTGTTTCCATTATCAGCGTTGCCTTTGCAACCCTTCTGCTTCAGGTCTCAAAAGCGAAATGAAAGAAAGTAAAGCAAGTGAAAGAAAAAAGACTCATAAGAGTTTAATCTTTCACTTGCTTTTTTTATGCACCTTATTCATTTCCTCTTCGTGTTCTACTGGAACTCAATATGATTTTGAGTCTTCTGAGGACGCTTTGAGGAAATATAATAGCTTCTTTCATTCCATACAGGAACAACAAGTAGTCAATTCTGAACAAATGGCTGCTTACATCAACCAGTGGCAAGAGTTGTCAGATACAGTTCTTCATTACATCGAGAAAGACCCAGCGTTCACAGCTCATGCCGGCTTATCAATGGTGTTTGCGGAAAACACGGACTCCATTCGCACGGCACTGCTAAGATTGGCTGATAAATGCACCTTGAGTGATGTGGCATACGTGAAATTACACACATCTAAATATGCTGAAGAGAGTGGACTTGATTCCTTAAAACAGGCTGCTGGTAATTTCTATTCCAGCTTGGATAAGAGTCCAATCTATAATAAAGATGTACGTGAGATACTTGCAGACTACTCCCAGTACCTTTCCGAGGTGAACAGGATGGGAATCCATTCAAAGAAGGACTTCCTCAATTACATAGCCAATGAGGACAGACACTTCCGCTCTTTTCTTGCGCATCTTGACAAATGCTCCTCAATGAATATGACTGGCATTACGAACCTGACAACCGACATCTGTACAAATGTATATTCAAATGCCTCCAAGAAGATAATTTCCGCAGAGGAAGCACTGGTTTATATGTCCATGAGAACCAACCGCCGATTGATTCTCAATGCAAAGATCTGCCACGAGGTACTAAAAAGAGGTAAGATAAAAGATGCTCCTCAAGCCAATGCCTATTTGTGGATGATGCTCCAGCCGTACCTGTCGATGGATTCCTTTGGCGTGGCAATGCTTACTCCCGAACAGTCACAAGCCATGATAGATATTGCGAAGGACTTCCAGGCGATTGTTTCAAGGCTTGACAGCAAACATCTTTTAGACAAGGAACTGTCCGATAAATTGCCAACACAGCTCATGCGTTTATACATATCAACTCTCTAATCAACCTCGAAAATGTTACAGGAAGCCATCTACAAATTTAAAACGTCAGGACCAGTAATCCTGCCAGATCTCATAGATAATGTTTTCCTCAGCAAGGTCACTTCCTATGAGGATTACGCCATTCTTCTGTATGACGTTCCCAAGCCTCAGTCTATGGAGAATGTCCTGGAAATGTTGGAAATGAATGCTGATCTTGCCATCCTCTATCATCTGGAACCACCAGTTGATACGGTCTTCGGCCATGAAAGCTGCGCCTACTGCTTCCCCGTCACGGAACGCATGTTCAAGATTAACTGCAAGACACATGTTGACGGACTTGTCCACCAGCTCAATGTCACGATATACAACTCCATTGAGGTGATGTCAGCTGACCTCTTTGAAGACCTACGTCTTCACGAGAAGCGTGGAACCTTCAAGGTGAAACGTGAACATGTTCAAATCATGAACGACTTCAACTGCGGTCTTTGATGGAGAAAAGAACATTTTATCTCATTGCTGACATCATACATAAAAACAGGACATGGATAAAGGTCATAGACACGGAAAGGCTTATAGAGATGAGAATACCTCAGGATGGTGTGTTGAAAACCCTGTTCTACAAGGCTATCACTCTTCAAAGTTACAGAGAGCATTACTCTTTCATCAAATCACGCACATGGAATATAAGTGAATATGACTTGAACCAAGGAGTGGCAGCCCTGTGCAGGAAAGACCCGTCCGCATCTGTACGTGTCAAGAGGAATGCCCTCACATTGCGTGATGTTGAATACATTATCGAAAAAGCATCTTTTGGAATAATAAAACTTGAACTCGACGATTATGAATACTAAGAAAAAGGTATATGCCTTCTACATTACCATCATAGCACTGGCTGTGCTGGCAATGATGGTGTTTGACTTGAACCTGATGGCCAAATCCATACTGTGCCTGATTGTGTTCTTCTGTCTGTTGGTCATGCGTAGTATTCGGAATGCTTATCAGTTGCCCGATGATATTGACCCCGATACAATGCAGCCTGTCGGCTCTCTACTAAAAACTGAGAAGGAGGACATCCACGCTCAGACTGACCATGGCTCTAATGTCGATCTGTATCTTCGTCTCCTGATTGAGGCAGATGAAAAGCTTTCAAAAGACCCCGAGATTGACCAGATGTCTCCCAGTTATAACATCCAGTTGAACAGATACATTGCTGCACGACTGGAGTCATTGGAATCTGCCTCAAAATAATCCTCAAATAAAATAACGATTAAATATGACACTGACTCTTACCATCATTCGTTTCATCTTCCCTTTCCTGCTCTTGGTGGCATTCTTCTGTCTATACAAGAAGGAATACAAGTTCATGAAAACATTCATGTGGAAGATGGTCTCACTCCGTAACAGCAAGCTTTTCTATGTCAGCATGGTTACGTTCCTTCTCATCTTCATCAACTGGTGCTGCTGTATGACAGACCCGAACATAGCTGTGGCTCTCTCCTGTCTTATTACTCTCATTCTTATATCCAGAAAGATTATGGTTAGCGTACTGAGACTGTTGCATGAGAGGAAGCGGCTTTGGTTCTTCACTGTATTTGTGGCAATGGTCTGCTATGCCATTCCGTATATGAACAGTGTCTTTCATCTGTTCTTCACACTCAGTATGGCAGCGGTCTTTTACCCATCTGAAAAAGTGCTTGCACTTTGCGATGATTCCAAACCGCTCAAAAAGCATGAAGAACGGTTGGAACAGATATTCAAAAACTACTATTAAATGCCACTTGTTTGTGGCAGAGATTAGACAACACTTGCTCTGGTAAATAACATATCAAATTAAAGAATGACTCAAATGAACCAATCATCAAAACATGTCTCTTCTGAGGGAGAGACTCCACAAAGTGTGGATCGTTCATTGCTGGAGTTTCTCAAACCCAAATCGGAGGAACGTTACAGCAAGCTCGAAGCCTATTGCGACCTGTTGTCCAGAGCATCCGCAGGTGCATACGCCACACCTGAAGCCGAAGGTGCGTTGCAGTTGCTGCCTGGCCAGTTCGTTGCCACCATCTCAGAACTTTCACGCCAATGGAAATGGCAGCGTGCCACTGTACGGCAATTTATCGCAGGGCTGGCAAACCTCGGACATATTTCTGCCAAGCCTTACTCCAAGAGCTTCATCTTTTCGGTCAACCTCTCACAGCGTCTGTCTCTCTTTGTTGAGACACCAGACGATATTCTCGACTTCTGTGCCATGCAGTTTGTGCGCTATCTCAAAGGCAGGACAAGAGCAAATGAGGTGGCGGAATCTTACAACCGGTATTATGCCTTGAAGTTGGACATGGCGAAGAAAGAAGGGAATGGCGGAATACCTGCACGACACGTGCTTAATGAGCAGACTGTCATATTCGACGGCCTGGCAGTATCGATGCTTCATGTCCTCGATGCACACAAACAATTGCCTGAAGAGTTATCTGACTCGGTCGAGCTCCTGTTCGGTAAAAACCATGTCTGGGACTGGCACAAAGTGATTGCTACACTTGGCATCATGGCTGCTGCACTACGCACCAACAGCAAGCCCAGTTATATGGCAGAAGTGACATCGGAGTATTCAAAGGGTGAGGTAATCCTCATGGACTGCATCTTCGAGCATTACAGCTCAGGTGTTGAATCCACCTATTACGATAACCCTCCATTTCCCTCAATTAGGGGACATAAGCTGCCACCGACCCAGACCCCTTCGGTCTCTTCTTCTGCTGAAAACAATGACTATTGAATCACCCTTTATAATAACCATCTCGCCAAAGCGTTTCAGACGCTCCGTACGCACTTCGCTGAATGGAGTTAAGCAACGATAGGCAGCGTGCTTGCACGTGCCACTTTTTTTCAGTCTCGGGAAGCCTAATTCCCAATGTAAGGAAAACAAGAGAAATTAAAAGAAACGAAAGTAACCATATAATGTTTACACACAATACTTTATAAATACATACCCCATTCCTTTTGGTTCTGTCAAATTCTCATTTTCTTCGATATTTTGTTACTCGTTTTTGCGACAGGTTGAATTATTTTTGTTACCTTTGCACCCGAAACCACACAACAGGGTATAATATGAATACAAAAGAGACTACATATAAGAAAGAACCCGTAAGGCTTCAACTGCGGCAACGGGCAGGTGGAAAACAAGTAGTTTACTTGGAGTTCTACAAGGAAGGTGTGCGCACATACGAACGCATACCAGACCTGGTGATTGTACCCGAAACAGACCAAAAGGCTATAAAAGCCAATCAGGCTGTTCTCGCCAAGGCTGAAAAGATATGCAGGCAGCGAAAACGGGAAATATTGAAAGCCCAAAAACAGCAGAGTTTAGCCGTAGAAAGCGAGAAGCAAGAACGCAAACTGTCATTATTGGACTGGATTGGCAGGTATGAAGAAATCCAAAAGAGCCGAGGAGTAAGAGACCTCAGTAGCATCCGTTCCCTCAGACGCTTTTTGTCATTGTACAGGAATGAAGAAGTGGCTTTGGAGGATGTTGACATTTCGTATTGCCTTGGCTTTATCGCTTTCCTGAAAATCGGGTACAAGACAAAGGACGGAAAGACACTGAGCGGCAAGACGGGGTTTAATGTGCTTGGACAACTCCGAACCTCCTTGAATATTGCTGTCAACGAGGGAGTGATTCGTGTCAATCCCATCACGAAACTCAATGCTTCAGAAAAGATTATTCCCAAAGAGACAGTCCGTGAGTACCTGACCATAGACGAGGTGAAAAGGCTCATAGACACCCCATGCGACAAGGATATTGTCAAGCGTGCCTTCCTGTTCTCTTGCAACTGCGGCCTGCGGCGTGGAGACATCCTGTCCCTGCGATGGAAAGACATCACGTTTGACGACGGTGCATGGAGAGTATGTACACGCATGAAGAAGACCACCAACCTGGTATATATTCCGCTTCCCAAACAGGCAATGAGGTGGCTGGGAAGTAATCCCGGAGAAAGAGACGGCGAGGAACTTGTCTTTGCAGGATTGAGCGCAGGACTCATCTCTGACCATCTGCATACATGGGTTGAGAAAGCGGGAATAAAGGGCAAGCGCGTGACTTTTCATGTGGCGCGGCACACATACGCCACCATGCTTATATCTCTTGGAGTTGACCTTTATACGGTTTCAAAACTCCTTGGACATTCCAGCATAAGACATACCCAACGCTATGCTAAAATCATTGACAGCGTCAAGGACAAGACTGTGGGATTGATGGATGAAATGATACCCTAAGCCCACAGGACCATCAAAGACAGATTTCTCATATATAATAATGTAGAAAGCACAACCCTCAAACAGCATACACCATGATAAAGAAGATAAAGTCAAAAACACCGAAAGAACCTATCAGACTCCGTAGCAAGAAACTGGCCAACGGTTCAGAATCGCTTTACCTCGACTGCTATGACAACGGGAGGCGCAGTTATGAGTTCCTGAAACTCTACCTCATACCAGAGACGAATGCGGCAGCCAAGGCACGCAACGAAGCGACGCTGAATGCTGCCAACACCATCAAACTGAAGCGTATCCTGGAGTTCACGAACAACAAGGCAGGTCTGAAGAACACTTCCCTCAAATCGAGAGTAAAGTTGTCCGATTGGATGGAGACATACAAGAAACGGCAGGAGGAACGTGGCATCAAAGACCGAAAGCTCATTTCCAACACCATCCATGCCCTCAAAGGGTACGGTATGGACATTGCCATCCGGGATGTGGGCAGGGATTATCTCGTCGGACTGACAGACTATCTTAGGAATGAGCACAGGAAGCCAGACGGAACGCCGATACAGGCCTATACGGTCATCAACTACATGGCTTGCCTGAGAAACGCACTCAATATGGCAGTCCGCGAGGACGTTCTTCCAGAGAACCCGATGAACAGGCTCACGCCACAGGACAAGGTAAAAGCACCGGAAAGCAAGCGTGAGTTCCTTACCATCGAGGAGGTGAAACGCTTAGAAGAGGCGGAATGCAAGTACCTGTATGTAAAGCAGGCCTTCCTCTTCGGGTGTTACTGCGGACTTCGTACGAGCGACATCAGGAAAATCACATGGGGGCAGTTGACAGACGACAACGGTCAATGCCGCCTGCATATCATCATGCACAAGACAAAGACACCGATTTACCTGCCATTGTCGAAGAAAGCCCTGCAATGGCTTCCCGAAAGAGGTACTGCCAAGGATGACGACCGCATATTCCCAAAACTTCCCGTACAGGTAAGTACAAAGCATCTGCTCAAAGACTGGTTTGACTCGGCAGGTATAACAAAACCCATCACGTTCCATTGCAGCCGCCATACATTCGCTACCATGATGCTGACATTGGGAGCCGACATCTACACTGTTTCCAAATTGCTTGGCCACACCAAGGTGGAGACAACGCAGATTTACGCAAAAATCATCAACAAGAAAAAAGACGATGCCGTCAGCCTGATTGATGCCGCCTTTGCCTGATTGGGACAAAAAGTTTGCGGAACGTCAAGAAATCGCCTGATATTGATATAAAACGGCAACAGATTTTGATTGTTGCCGTTTTTATATTACCTTTGCATGCAAAATAGTATTTCAAAAGCAAGATGGACACATACAAGAACCTTATATTGCAATACTCGACAAAGAAGGACTCGTTCTCTTTGGATGACCTCTGGGGTTGGCTATCGGCAATGGGCTTGACAACCCGCAGCACCATGAACTGTATGCTTTCAAGGATGGTGGATAAGGGAGAACTTGTCCGCATAGCCAGAGGTGTGTATGCTTCGGCAGGACACAAGAACCTGTTCACTGTTGAACTGACATCGGAGGAGCTGGATCTGGCGAGGAACCTGAAAGAACGTTTCCCATTTGCTCCCTTCTGTATATACAACGGCAAGAGTATAGCACCCTTGCAGCACCATCTGTCAGGTAACAACATGACATACGTGGAGACAGACCGTCAGGCAATGGAGAGCATATTTGAGTATATCAAGGAACAAAGCGGCAAGGAGGTGTGGCTGATGCCTGACGAGGATATGGTCTATCGCTACATTGATCTTGAAAAAGGAGGCATAATCGTGAAGCCGCTTGTTACCGAGGCTCCCTTGCAGAAAATGGAAGGAGTCACCGTACCCACCTTGGAGAAACTGCTGGTGGATATAAACAAGGATGCAGACTTCTCCTACCTGCATGGTGCGGAGGCAGAGCGGATGATGGACAATGCCAAGGCACTTTATATTATTAACACCACCCGTCTGAGACGCTATGCGAAAAGGCGCGGATTGAAAATAGAAGGGTTATTATGATTGACAACAAATGTTTTACCACCGAATGGATAGAGACAAAAGCCAAGGAGCTGAACTATTCGGACACCAACCTCATTGAGAAAGTCATCCGTGCGCTTTCCCTGCTGGATATGCTTGTCCGTTCAGGATGTCCGTTCCACTTCAAGGGAGGCTCATGCCTGATGCTTCTGCTACATGACACTCCCCACCGTTTGTCCATAGACATCGACATCATGTGTCCGCTGGGTACGGACATCGAGCGGTACCTTGCCTCGTATGCGGATTGCGGATTCATTGACTATAAGCTTGTGGAACGGAAACAGGCTGGGACGGATGTGCCCAAGAGCCATTCCAAGTTCTTCTATCAGGTGGCTTTCAAGGCAGACATGGACAGGACATCGTACATCTTGTTGGACGTACTGTATGAGGACTGCCATTATCAGCAGGTGGAGCGTGTGCCTATTCAAAGTGAGCTGATAGAAATGATCGGAGAATGTCCGCTGGTCAATGTCCCGTCCATTGGCGACATCCTTGGTGACAAGCTGACCGCCTTTGCACCCGAGACCACAGGTATTCCCTATTACAAGAACGACAAGCTGGCTACCCTTGAAATCATCAAGCAGTTGTATGATGTAGGAAGACTTTTTGACCGTGTGGACAATCTCACCATCACAGAAGCTGCATTCTCAAAGATTGCGCCGGTAGAACTTGGCTATAGGGGGCTGCCTACGAATGATGTATCTCTCATTTATGAAGACATCAGGCAGACTGCCCTGAATATCTCCACAAGAGGATTTGTGGATAAGGATAAATTCGCTTTGCTCCAGAAAGGCATCACAAGCATTCGTCCTTTCATGTACAGACAGAACTACAAGATAGAGGATGCTATTGCAGACGCTTCCAAGGCTGCCTATCTCGCAACCCTGCTTGAAAAGGGCATCCGTGAGGTCAGACACTACGATGGCAACCCCTTGTCGGTATCAGGCATGGCGATAGGTAATAGACTGACCACGAAGCTGAACAAGTTGAGGATGGGCAATCCCGAGGCTTACTTTTACTGGTCACTCACCGATGCACTGTTATAGAAATCAACATTAAACCGACAATGAATCGCCCTAAAGATACTGTTCTCATCATGCTGCTGCCCCTGACATTGACAGCGGCAATAGCATTGACAATGTTTGCCGTGATTGCCTTCCGTATGGAGGCAAACACGGAAGGCTTTGTCTTTTCCTTCTTCTCCTTGTTCGCATGGATAGCACTCGTAAGCGAGTTTTTCCTCCTGTATGACTCCATCATTGACAGGTGGCTCTCCAAAGACCGTTCTGTCATAGCTGCCACATGGTTTCTCCTTTCCTTGCTGTTGTCTTTCATCCTTACTCCCGACAAGCATCTTGACTGGAGCACGGCCATAGTCATGCTGTCCCTCTTTGCCGTCATATTCCTCCTGCCGTACATGGTGTGTATGGTCTATGGAAGACAAATCTCTTCTTTTTTGCTGAAACTGTGGAATGATAAACTCAAGAAGAAAGACAGAGAGAGTGCCATGTCAAAAATAGAGGTGAAACAGGCTGTCATTCCTTCACCTGCACCCAAGTCCATGAGTCAGGAAGAAGAGATAGCGTATTATGAGAAGATGGTTGCAAGCATTCCCTCTGGCGTAAAGGAGCAGTTACCCCAGACGCTCAAATCCGAAGATGCCCTGTTCCTATTGTTGATGCTTCAGGAAGGCGGTTTCCTTGACAGCGAGCTGAAACCTGCCATAAGGAAAGAGGACGGAGAAATCAACCAGACGCTGTATGCCTATATTGCCGATGCCGTATGCACCGCATTGAACATACGTCAGGGCAAGTGGAAGATATTCGAGAAACTGTGGCCTATCAATAACGGCACACAGACCGTCAGCAGGTACAAGCAGGAGACCAAGGACGCATCGACACAATACCAGAAACAGATTGCCAGACTGCTCCGCAAGGCAACGCGCATCCGTCCGGAACTCGACACATACGACCTCCAGTATTTCAAAGGGCATTGACTTTTTCTGTTAATGTCAAATCTGTAAGGACAGACATACTCCTTGTTCCCCGTCACCGTAAGAAAGTGGCGGGATTTTTTGTGCCCTTTTCCGAAGCGAACGCCAAGGCGCATTCCCTTGTATTCTCATGCTGGGTTATTTGGTGTTTATGGTGTGTTTATAATTCCGTTATAATCCGATGGGTTCTGTTTATATTGCCGTTTATTATTCGCAATTCGTTCTCCTTGTGCTGTTTACATTCATTTTTCGGCTTTATTTCCTCACTACCTTTGCACTGTCTTCATGACGAATGAGGCACGTATTATTCACCAAAAACAGATTATATATGAGCGAAAAGAAAAAGCTGTTAAGCACTAAGGAGGCTGCCGAGTATTGCGGTTTCAAGCTCTCCTACTTCCGCAAGCTGATGATGCGGAGAACGATTCCTATGTACAAGCCTACGGGCAAGTTGTGTTTCTTCAAGCAGGAGGATCTCGACGCATTCCTCACAGGCGTGCGCATCTCCTCGCTGGATGAGATAGAGGAGGAAGCCAACCGCTACATCATCAGCCGCAAATAGACAACACCAGTTATTAACCCTTTAATTCATTATTGA
This sequence comes from Prevotella sp. LMAG:51, assembly GCF_008680225.1. Lineage (NCBI taxonomy): Bacteria > Pseudomonadati > Bacteroidota > Bacteroidia > Bacteroidales > Prevotellaceae > Prevotella > Prevotella sp. LMAG:51. Next base: position 340,251 of record NZ_NALQ01000026.1, read on the forward strand.
ATGGACGAAATCAAGAACATGGAGCAGGTTGCCGATATTGCATCCGCTCCCGCACTGAAGAAGAGTGCAGGAAAGAGTGAGAGAAAGAATGACAGTTCCAAGGAAGCACAGGTTATCCGAGGCTTTCTGGAATCAGTAGGAATGTACGAGGCTGATGCCCTCAGGGTGAGCATTGCCATTGCAGATGGAAAGACATCTTGTGATGACATGCTCCATGATGACCGCATAGCCGTGAACCGTTACCTCAACTATGGGTTGAGCAACAACCAGCGTAGCACAGAGATGATACAGGGACATCGGGTGAGCCGTTCCTTTCTTCTGATGAAACGGGTGGCAGACTATGTGGACAAGCAGCAGGCTATTCTCCTGGGGCAGTCCCTATTCACCATTGCCGTCTGCAAGAAAGACATCGATGAGGTTTACAACAACTTCGACAAGCGTCCAGGTGGCAATGCCGTAAGTCCTGCTAATTCCAACGTAAACGCAATGGCTAAGCCATGACCGTACTGATGTCAGGTCCTCAGCAAAGAAGCAAGCAGGTAGCAGATGTCTGTGAGAGTATGTGCATATACCTCACCAAATATCTGCACAGAAAATGCAAAACATCTGCACTTGCCGCTTCTTGTCATGAGAAGGTTTCATTAATAAGGAGCGCGATTGCATGGGACAAGAAACACTGTCCCACATCAAAGATTTGTGGTGTGTCCCATGCTTTGGTTCTCCTATATCAATCAAATAACAAAATATCATAGAGCATGAATCAAAAGAACAAGGAAACTGCATCTTTGATGTTCCCTGCAAATGTCAGAAGTATCATCTTCCGTCTTTCCACAGAAGCATTAGTCTGGTTGGATGGGACAACGAGGGATGACAACGGAATTCAGATATCCAACAGGCGGTTTTTCCATGACCTGCTTGTAAGGATGCAGTTCTCTGAAGAATCGGAAGAATATGCCATACCAGACACGCATCTTTGTGAGGCCTCGCCTTCTCATTCTTCTTTCCCTCATTTTGTTTTCCGAAGACCATTGCTGTTGCATGTCGGTCAGATGCAATATTCTGAGGAGCTGCTGTCGATACTATGGAATCTTGGACGCAAACGGGTAAGGAATCTATTGCAGCGGATGGAACTATTGGGGTTAGTCAGGACTTACCCGTCACGGATAGCCTCCTATATGACTTTCCCCTGCATTGACGGGTGGACACTCAATGGAAAGGGATTCATCGTTAATCCCTACCACGTCAAACAGGCAGAAAGGAATGAACAAGAGGGAAGAGAATGAAGTCGTGGGCAAACCTTAAAGGCTTCTTGTGAGGTGGGCGAAACAAGGCAGACTGACAATTTGCCTGCTGTCGTCAGGCAGCAGTTAAGCACCTCCATACATATCCTGTCAATGGTTTTGACCATAGCAGATACGTGTTTAGCCGAGCCGCAGATTTTTTGTTGCGAGATATGCCTTTGTGTTACATCGCTACGCTCTGTCCACACCAAGGCACTCTCGCATACTCACTGCCGTTCGCATGATAAGGACGCTCGCAGGCTCGCATCCTGCCAAATACCTCTTGTAGGAAGAGCTGTATTGACTGCCTTCCCAACAGGGAAGAATACTGTTATAACAATGGCAATGAAACAGCATCATTGCCGAATTTATACACAATAATAGAATAATGATATGACAAATAAGAGAATAAAGAACATCACAGTTGGTAACGCTGCCGAAGGTAATATTGCCACAGGAAGCAATGAACAAGACAAGGATAAGCTGAACCGTACCGTTACCATCCGATTGTCGGAAAAGGACTACCGTATGGCAAAACAGTTGGTGTCACGCTGCGGCATCAATAAAAGTGCGCTTTTCCGCTCGCTGTTGTATAGTGTGCAGCTGAAGGCTCGTCTCTCTGACGAGGAAAAAGCATTGCTGCGAAATCTCGGAGACAGCCGCCGTGACATGGTCAACTTCGCCAATGCCCTGTCAGGACTGACGAAAGAGGAGAAACTGTCCCTCTTCCGCAACCATCGTATAATGCTTGATTGGTACGAGAAAGTGGCTCCTGTAACCGACCTTGTAATAGAGTACTTGCAGTTCGTGATGAAAGCTGGTATTTTTAGGCCACGCACAACGAATGATTATAAGGAGGGAATAAACTTATGATTGGTAAGGCAAAGGCAATATCGCATGGCATCAATGCCCTGCGGTACATCAAAGGAGAGTCGAGGAACAAGAAAGAGCCGGAGAAGATACATCATGTATGTGACCAATACCTGTCTCCCGACCTGGATGCAATGGGTATCTGGCTTGAAATGTCACTCACAGCAAACAGCCATCCCTGCATCAAGAACTCTGTAATCCATATAGAGGTCAGTCCGGCAATGGAGCACACCAAAGACTTCACAATAGACGATTGGCGGAAGTTGTGGCAGGAAGTTGCCGAGGAGTTCGACAGGCAGACCATCCATGACGGCAAGGGAAGAACACTTTCTTTGCCCACTAATATCTTGGGGAGCAAAGCCACTGTCTGGCTTCACAAAGAGTCAGACAGCGGCATCCCTCATCTGCATGCCCTTGTCTGCCGTGTGGACGAGGAGGGGAACATCAACAATGACCATCAGATTCATCTTCGCGCACAACGGGCAGCGGAGACGGTTGCCAAGAGAAGAGGATGGACAACGGCAAACCAGATACGGACTTCCTACATCCAGCAAGTCAACGAGGAGTGCATGGAAGTATTGCGTGCCATGCCTCAATGGTCATTCGATGATTATTTCCAGAGGCTGTATGGCAAGGGGTACTATGTCAAGTCACAAGTGGATAAGCAAGGCGTGGTAAGGGGCTATACACTTGTCAGCAAGAAGAACCCGAATGTGCGTTATAAGGCTTCCGACCTTGGAACAAGTCGTAACTTGACAGCATCAAAGATAGAGAAGACATGGCAGAGACTGCACCAGCCATCAGTGGCAATGTCTCCCCAGCAGACAGGCCCTTCTGTCCTGCAACCGACACAGCAGCAACCTAAACAACATGCTGCTAATAGAACACGACGTTCGACCTTTGCAAAGGACTACACCCAATGGAAGCCCGACCGTTCCAAGGTCATCATCGAGACTGGAAACAAGACCTTCACCCGTTATATCCCCAACGATGTTGTCAGTATCTTCGAGGATGCTTTTGATAGTCGTGAAGTCTTCAACTGGCAGCCGCTCACCAATCTGGCGATGGCGTTCTTCACCATGCTCGCTGTTCCTGATGTATCTCCGTCAGGTGGCGGAGGTGGCAGTTCTTCTGACCAAGGATGGGGAAGAGACAAGGATGAGGACGAAAAGGAATGGGCTCGTCGTTGTGCGCAAGCTGCCATCAAGGCATTGGGCAGAAAGCCAAAGAAAAGTATGAGAAGATAACAGTTTCCAAATCATAGAATAATAACATCAAAAAAATGAAGATTACAAATACCGAAGACCTCCGTGCAGAGTTGGACAAGTTCTCTCTTGAGCAGGAGCGTGACAGAAAAGAGAAAGAGGTGAACAAGGAAATAGCCGTCCTTACAGAAACGCTGTCAGACATCAATGACACTATAGGCAAGCTGTCGCCACTTGCAGATGCGTTGAAGGAAGCGAGCGCAGTGCATATCCCGAAAGATGTGGAATCTCAGCTGATAACTTTAGCCAAAGCGCAAGGAACACTTGCTGCTGACACGTTCAAATCCAAGGTGGAGGCAACTGTCAAGAAAGCAAAGATGGCTGACAAAAGGGTATCTATCCCTTTGCCAGCCGCCTATTGCCTGTTCATTGTGTTCTTCTTCCTTGCCGCCTTCCTTGGACTTGTGATTGCTGCCAACATCTTCCTGTTTCACTCCATGGAGCTTTTGAAACTAATTGGATTCTCTGTTGGTGGGATGGTGGTTATGTGTGCTGCAATTTTGTATGCAGGACATCAGAGATGACTCGTATTATTTCGCTATTTCGTCTTTTGTATAATCAGTATTAAAACCTATTGGACGTCTTTTTTTAATGATTTTATCTTGACTAGCCTTGATTTCTTGAAAGTTCCCCTTGACTTGTTCTTTCGCCTTGAAAAATGAATCAAGAACAGCTTTTACATACTGTGCATTGTCTGGGCATGAGGGATGAAGCATTATGTCGCGCCGTGTGTGAAAACCAATAATGCCATCTTCATCAGGAGATGAAAGAACGATTGTTGGTCCGAAGTTGAAATTGGCGGCATTCACCGCTTCACGTATCTGTGGTAGATTCGGATCATTGGCCTTTATTCCAGCCCACATTGGATCCCAGACTCTGGCATACATCCCGCCAAAGTCTATATGAAAGTTTTCTCCTTGATATTGAACATTGATAGATCCATCATTGTCCTTCTCTGGCTGACAGCCAATTTCGCTAAGGACATTGAACATCAATCTTGCTGTATCAGGCTGCTCCGATGAGTCTCCGCTTGGATGTGACAGGCACTTTTTTAAGTAATCTATGACCTTTTCAACTGAAAGTGCAATAATAGATACAGCCACACACGTGACACTGAGAATTTCTAAATAGTTGTTCATAGTTGAATCGTTCTATATTGCTTCTGCAAGTTGCCATTGACCATCAAAGTTGATAATATAGTATTTTTTACCGTTGTATGAGGCACAGGGGCGATCACTGATAGAAAATTCTACACGTTGATTAGTGAGATAAAAGTTGTGGAATCTCTCACTTCCGCCTCGATTTGTCAGTCTTATCGGACCCTGATAATTTGCTTTCCATATTTTTGTACCTGCATTTGTGTTTTTTACTTGAATACCATAGTGGGTAATTTTGATCGGATTGTAGATTTCATGATATCTACCATTTTCTACTATATAGCGACAAACATAGTCGCCATAAGGTTCTCCGGCCTCAGCCGTAACAACTCCGAGTAGGAACATCAAAAACATAATTGCTTTCTTCATGTCTAATATATTTTATCGTTATATAATGTGATACCATCAACAAGAAAAAGGTAAATGAACTATGTTTGAAATTTGTCATCTATTGGATTTGATGATAAGTTTCTTGCTTTGGTTGTTTATTTCAACTATACCGAGGCGTCCTAGTACCGATTGTCCTAAAAGGAGCGGTGCTTTTTGGTTCTTTACAACGGAAGCACGGACATTATCCAGTTTTAAACCTCCAAAATCTATCTGACGGAGGTTTATTATTGTGCCTTCTGATATGTCACCATTTGCATCATAGAAATTTCCTGTTCCAACGACATCACTCGGTTTAAGGTAGCCATTCTTCATCATGAAATTAGCTTCAACCAAGGAAAGTGAAACCGTGCTTGCTCCAGTATCAAATATGAAGTTCAATGGGAGATTGTTTATCAAGCAATTTACCTTGACAATGCCTCCACATGGCGTAAACGGGATTTCTGACATATCAGACACGCTGTCTGTATTCATGACTTCCTCTTTTGTTTGATTATTTGTTTGACAAATTTTTCTATTCTTGTATTTTGCAATTAACTTTTCAAATTCAGGAAATGAACGTAACTCTGCCAAATCATCATCATGCCATATATGCATAAAACGGTGAAATCCTTTTTTCAACGATTCTTCGAGATACACCAACGCTTTTTTATTATCACCTAATCTGCCAAAAAGACAAGCAGCATCATAATAATTACCTGGATTGATACTGTCATTATCAAGTACTCTATCCATAAATGCAATAGCATCCTTTCGACGGTTTAGTGCCAACAGAGCGTACATAGCACATGATTCGTTATTGGGGACGGTATCTAATTCAACAACTCTTTGATAAGTTGTAATTGCCTCTTCATGTCGACCAAGTCTCTCAAGAATGTCAGCTTTGCCAAGATAAGCATAAGCATATTCTGGTGCTAACATTATTGACATTTCGTAGTCTGCAAGGGCATCCTCCGTGCGATCGGAATTATCTTCAAAAAAACCACGTCTATAATAGCCACCAAAATAGTCAGGATGTTTTTTTATATATTCTCCCCATTGAGATATTGCACCTTCAAAGTTTCCCGATTCGCCGAGCATATCAGCATGCTTGGCTATCAAGTCGTCATCATCGGGAATCATCTGCATAGCACGGTCTAAGGTCTTCAGCGCAATTTCATATTCACCCATTTTCGAGTAATTGTCAGCAATCATCTCCAATACAAAACCTTGCGCATCTATGTCAAAAGACCGTTCAAGTGCTTCATTCGACTGGACAAACATACGCTTGTCCTGATATAGCTGAGCAATATAGTATTCATATTCTCCTGTATGGGGATGCTTTGCAGAAAGCCCTTTTAACTTAGTTACGATAAGCGGAAGCTGATTTGGAGGGAACTGAAACAGAAGGTAATGGGCTTTTGAATCGCTGTCTATCTCCAATGCCTTACAGATGTCCTCAATGGCTTTCAGATGTTCTCCTTTGGCGAGATAAGCTTCTGCCCTAAAAGAATAACTGGAAGAATAATCAGGATTAAGAGCTATGATACGATTATAATGTTCGATTGCTATATCATAATCTTTACGGGCAAAAGCATTGCGTCCAAGCCCCATTCTACCCATCACACCCCCGGGATTGAGTACGAGTATTTTTTGATAATCAGTATCAGCATCATCGTAACGCCCCTGTTCATAAAGCAACTGGGCTCGTTTCTCATACGCTTCTTCCTTGGTTGGATCAAGTTTAATTGCAGTAGCCATGTCGGAATATGCGCCAACGGTGTCGCATTCAATAGCGAGCAGTTGACCACGAAACAGAAGTATACATGCGTGGCTACCCTTATCTTTCTTAGGCAGGTATTTCAGAGCTGATTCAACTGCATTTCGAGCCTCGCCATAGTCTGAATTATCCATGTGGAAAGCAGCCATCGCCATATAAGCATATCCGTTCTTGGGATTATCGGTTACTTCTTTGTTGAAGTATTCCATTGCACTCTGCTTGTTGCCGCGCTGTGCTTCTTCAAGCGCACGACTGAGATTATATGACGGCTCATCTTTTTTTGCTGCCATCGGCTGAAATGTCATTACCGATACGGCAAGAACCAGTGTGATTTTTATTAAAAGCTTCATCTCTTCGTAAAATTAAATACGGTTATAATATCTGTCAACTTCTTCTTGTAGATTTGTGGCAGGAAAGCGCATAAGCTGTTGTACCTTGTCGATTGCGACGTGGATGTCAGCATCATTGAAATCTCTTGGCAGTATGATTTTGAGAGCTTCACCTGCTTCTTTCGTGATATGTTCGATCCAGACTGAAGTCAACAGCCCATCGGATTTGCGCTGAAACTCCAAACACATATCGCAAGAGTACATGACACATTCCGTTATGATATGATGTTTATAGAGTTGTATTGTCCCTTGATTTGACCGGTTCATCAGATTGTTGATAAGATCCTGACGGAAATAGTCGCGGAAACGATGTTTTGGAGGATTAAACATAGTTAGAAGTCTGTAGGCACGTTGATTTCAGAGAAAAGCCAGTTGATGAACATTGTTTCTTTTTCCGAGAGTCCGCCTATGAGTCCGGTGATAGAAACAAATTTGGCGAAGTAAAGTTTTTTGCCGTTGTCCATACGTTTCAGTATGTCGGTCATCTGTGGCTGGGATAATGTCCGCGATTGGATTTGGTCGTTAGATGTGATTCCGGTTATTGTCATTACTTCGTGGATGTGCTTCTCTTTCTGCATCATGTGATGATTACCAATCCGGCGTACTGCGCACATTACTTGATATAAAGACTGTTTTTCCTGCGGCGAAAACAAACCGGGGACAATCATTCTGTCCATTGGTGATAGTTCCATATCTTTGAGTTTTATAGGTTTCTTTTATTTTATATACCTTGAGTTGAGAAAGGTAAATCATTCTACTTCCCTCCAAACGCCCCTGTTACCGGTAAGCTGATAGTGTCGATTCTCGACCGCTTGCTCAAACTCACGCTGAGCATTGTAATAACGGCGCATTTCTGTTTCACTCAGTTTTCGGTCTCCTCCGATTCCTTTCGCCCCATTAATAAGGTCATTACGCACATCAATTGTGATTTGGGATAGTTCGTCAGGGGATTGGGCGGATTTAGCCCTCTCAATGCCTCGTTGATAGGTTTTCTCTATCTCATTGATTGAATCAGCACACGAGACACAGGTGACAATGAGGATGATTAAAACTGTGGATAGAAATTTCTTCATAGTTTCTGATTTATTTGTGGGTGAGATTGTAGAGTACAAAGTCAAAATGACTTCCTTTGAATGGCGAGAGATCTGCTGTGTTGAAAATGTAGTCTGGATAAAGTTCAACGATAGTGCGGGTTACACGAGGGTATATGTCACCGATTTCGTCTTCTGAAAAGCCATCAGCTTCCAATAGAAGACAGAAACAATCCATATAGATGAGCAGGTCTCCAAATATCAACCGTCCGCACCGTGTGAGGTGATCCATTACTGCGCCCATTAGACCTGCTATGTGAACATCGAGCAACGTTTTCTGCACACCGGCTGCTTCCATAGCTATCATTTGTTTTTGGCAATCCTTCACAAACTCGTCAAGATTTTCCCCATTGACTGCCACAACAAAACCAAGGCCACCAGTAAGAAGCTCTTGCGGGCAATACTTATTGGTATAAACGCCACCGTTTTCTACTGGTGTTATAACTACAAGTTTTTTTCTGTGGCCGTTGATATTTCCGACAAAATTAAAGTTCTGAGTTTCCATGTGTTCTGAGTTTAAGCGTTTTGTATTCGTTGTGCAATTTCCCATAAGCCGTTACCGATGAGGTATTGCGTTCCCCAGTCATATTCTTTGACGATAGTTGCTACGGCCATTGCTACGCAATAGAGCGAAGTGGCATCTCGAGACAACACCCATTCTTGGTGTGCTATGTGGCATAATTTGTCAATCAAAACTTGATTGATGCGACCATCACGTACATCTGCAAGTTCCTGAGAAGTTGTAATATCAAGTACAGATACCTGAATGTAGCTTTTATAACTAATCATTTTTGGAAGTACCAAGGCTAAGTTGGCTCTGGCCGACTTTGTGGCGATGTCAAATTCCTGTTTTGTAATCATATCCTTTTTTGTTTTAAATTTGTCTAACACTTAGTAATACCAAAACAAGAAAAGGGTAAACGAAAAAGTCCATCTCAATTTCGGAGATGGACTTCATATTAGTTCGCCCGACATGGGCATAATCTAATGGGTGAAAGTCCCGAGCGCGCCCCGATAGCGGGAAGCGCATAGTCCGAGGCAACGGTGTCCACCGCGAGGGGAATCGGAAGGAAGCTAAGGACAAAAGTCTGGCTCCACGCACAGAAACTTGATACAAGGCTCAAAGTCAGGGGTAAGGTTGCTGAACAAACCGAAGCCCGATAGCTATCCGGACTGACGCGAGTAAATCAAGGGAGTATAAGACTGAAAGATTATGTTCTTAATCGGGGAGGTCTGTGGGGCGAGCCGCAAGGCAAGCAGTAACAACAAACCCACAGAAGTCAGCAGATGCCATAGTAGTCAACGCCTTAAAGCTCGTGGGCGGAGACGAAGGGCAAAACTTAACCACACGAGCAAGACTTTATTTACCCGATGAAAGGAGAAAAGCCGAAAACATCAGAAAGCTGCCCTCGGAAGAATAGCTCGGAAAGCGAAAGGTATGAGGGAGCGCCTACTTTGATTGGGATAGTTGGAGACGAACTCGTAGAAGTGCAACTATCGTCAGACAGGATGTTAGAGTACATCCTCACTCCCGACAACCTTAACAGAGCATATAGACAAGTCAAGGCCAACAAGGGGAGCGGTGGAATCGACAGAATGGAAGTAGAGCAACTGCTGCCATATCTGCGGGAACACAAGGAAGAAATAACTGAAAGTCTGCTTGGCGTAAGCTACCGCCCCAATCCCGTAAGGAGGGTAGAGATACCCAAAGAGGTAGGCAAGACGCGCCGGCTCGGCATACCCACCGTGGTTGACCGCGTAGTCCAGCAATCCATATCCCAGGTTCTGAGCCTGGTGTACGAACCGAAGTTCTCGGAGACAAGCTACGGCTTCCGACCGGGACGGAGCGCGCACCAAGCACTGCGAAAGGCGCAGGAAATCATCAACAGCGGATATAAATACTGCGTAGCCCTTGACCTCGAAAAGTTCTTTGACACGGTCAGCCATAGCAAACTGATACAGCTACTTGGCGAAACCATCAAAGACGGCAGGGTCATATCACTGATACACAAGTATCTCAACGCAGGAGTAATGGTCGGACACAAGTATGAGGACACGACGGAGGGCGTGCCGCAGGGCGGACCGCTCAGTCCCATACTGAGCAACATAATGCTGACGGAACTCGACCGTGAACTTGAAAGGCGCGGACTTCCGTTTGTGCGTTATGCCGACGACTGCGTCATCTTCTGCAAAAGTCCGAGGGCGGCTGAAAGAGTATGCGAAAGTATATCGAAGTTCATAGAGGGGAAACTCTTCCTCAAAGTAAACCGCGAGAAAACGCATGTCGGCAGTGTCCACGGACAGAAGTTCCTCGGCTACTCGTTCAATATGTGAAGAGGAAAGGCTCTCTTGTGCGTTCATCCGAAGACCAAAGCCAAACTACGCACAAAGTTGAAAGAACTGACATCGCGCAGTAACGGCTGGGGCTACGAGAAGCGCAAGGAGAGACTGACCTATGCAATCCGAGGGTGGGTGAACTACTTTCGGCTTGCCGAGATGCGCAACTATCTAAGGGAAACTGATGAATGGTTGCGTAGTCGCATACGCATGTGTATATGGAAATGCTGGAAACGAGTGCGGACACGCTTCAAGAACCTACAAAGGTGTGGCATCGCCAAATGGCAGGCATGGCAGTGGGCAAATACCCGAAAAGGCTATTGGCGCACCGTCCATAGCCCCATACTTACACGTGCTATATCCAATGAGAACTTGAAACGGGCGCACTATCCCACGCTTACGGAATATTACGAGAAAGTGCACCCGCGTTAAGAACCGCCGTATGCCGAACGGCACGTACGGTGGTGTGAGAGGTCGGTAAACACGAAAATAGGAGATAAACAACCTATGATTAGTGTTTACCTCCTACTCGATTTCTATATGTTTTCGTTATTTGTAGCTTTCAACTACTGGATTTTGCGATGGTCGGATAATATGTAATGTGCGAAATTTCTGACACAGAAAGTATGTTTCCCATTGGGTTATGGGAATGTTCATGTCGAGCATCTTGCCGATGCAATAACTCAGAGAACCATACTTACGACCAGAATGACGTTCCTTGCATTCATAATTCTTCTTATCACTCTCACAAGCACTAATTATAGTGATTTTACCACCTCCAGTTGTATAGCTACCTGGTTTCCTAATAGTGCGAAGATACGTTTCTGCTGATGCGTTCGCCTTGAATTCATCGTCTGTGCCGCGTGTAATGTCAATCCATTCCACATCACTTTCCGAGTCTGAACTGTCTGCTTGTTCTCCTCGGTCAGCACCGCCACTATAACATGTATCAAATGCTACTATTACAGAACCGGTTTTACCAACTTTTCGCTTGAGGTTGTTAAGATATGGGAACGTCTCGTCATCTATAAAATGGTTCTGTCCACGATAACTGGTGCCAGATACTTTATAATTGGACGAGAAGCAAGCATCATAACAGACAAAAGATTGATCAAGATCTTCTTGCTCATCATTATTCATATCTTCGATAAGTTGGCCATGACCTGAGAAATGAAGATAAATTATATCTCCAGCGGTTACTGAAGCTACAAGATCAGATAATGCGAACCTGATGTTGCTTTTTGTAGCTCTGTTATCAGTGAGATAAGTAACAGAGAACCCCTTTGCTTTAAGTTTTGATTCAAGCAGAGCAACGTCATTGTTTCCATGTATTACGGACCAGCCGGTAGCGGTAAAATCGTAGTTGCCAATGCCTATCAGCAAGGCTCTTTTCTTAGCAAAGCTACTCATACAGCCAATAAAAAATATAATGGCTAATATGCTTATTCTCTTTATCATTTTAGGAGATTCAGAATAGACTTCCATTTGTTCACATCATCTGCATAGTCTGCATTGCCTTCAAACCTTACGATAAGTTGATTGAGCACACTTTTTGCTCTGTCTCTATCATGAAGGCGCAAGTATGCCATGGCGAGAGCATAGCCAGTATCAGCTATCTCATCATTTGTAGAGGCAGATTGATATAGGGATTCCAATTCAGTAAGTTTAGTCTTTAACTCGTCTTGAGTCATTGACGTAATGTCAATCGGCTTACCACCTGCTCTGACCAGGTCAGGGCTGATGTCAGCACAAGTATATATGGCATTGTCCACCGCATAACTAGCGTTCTTTTCGATATTGAAAAACATTCCAAAAACAATAACGAAAATTGCGGCGACCGATGCTACTTGCCACATCCACGGTTTGAAATGCAAGATTTTTGGCTTAACAGGACTCTCTGCCTTGGCACCTATAATATTGCGTAGTTGCTCTTTGGAAAGGTTTTTCAATGCCAATCCAAAATCAAGATTGTCCTGATGAGCTTCACGACAGATGCCATCAACGGTGAATAGATATACCTTGAAGTCCGATGCAAAATTCTCGTCAGATTCTAACCGGGCATCAAAGCCTGACCGTTCTTTCTCTGAAAGCTGGTCATTAATATATTTATCGTATAGGTCAATTCTTTCCATTGCGATTCCGTTTTTTAGGTGTAACATCAAAACCGGCTCGACGCAACGCATCAGCCACTCGCTTGATCAAGTCGGTCATACACTGGCTTTTCTTTGCCTTTGCGGTTGTGGCGTTGCGATAACCAATCTCCTCGGCTATCTCGTCCATAGACATATTTTCATAATAGAATAGACGAATTATAGAGCCACACGGCTCAGGCGTATGAGTCAGTTCATTGCCAAGCAAAGAAAGTGCCTCTTCATTTTTATAGAGAGGCTTTTCATCCTCATCGTCCGGAAGAGCTTTCAATAATTCCTGCACCTTGCGGGCTGTTTTTGAACCAGTATCATCATCGAATCCCTCATCGGTCGAATCGGTCTTGCCAATCTTACGCCATGCTTTGCTGGCCAGGTTCATCCCGATTGTCATGATGTAGTTGCTCCACGATGTATCCTCTTTGATACGACCACGCATAAGATTCTCCTGCACGGCTATAAACGTATCTTGATAAAGATTTTCGGCATCATAGAGCGATAAGCTGGAATACTTCGCCGTCAGACGGCGAAGAAACTCCGGACGCAAGCGAGTGTACCACTCGCGTACTATATCTTCGTAATTCTGTGCCATTATCTTGTCTTTCACATTACAAAATTAGGTAAAATAGTTAATGAAAACAATGACTTAATGAACTTGTCCATTGGTTAATCTGATAAGATTTTAGAAATGATTGTGTCAATGAGTGAAACAAAGCTAACTCCGTAAGCCCTAATGGTCTCCTGAGGAATTACACATTTGAAATCACCACCAATTCGGACGAGGCGTTTATTTTGACCATTAGCGATGTCTGACACCTCTTTGTTCAGATTGCCGATGTCTGGTAGAACTTTAATCAGTGGAAATACATCTTCGAGCGGTGGATATGAATGTAATTCGTCATCTGAGAGTTTAAGATGAGACATATCAACACAGCACAGAGCATAATTATCTGCTTCTTTAACAGATTGTGACATCTGTAAAGGTGACATCATTACGGATTGATCTGTCCCCCAGCGAGACTTCACTTCAATGTAGTATGCCGGGGTGCCGTTCTTGCAGATACTCAAGTCCGCACCATATTGTTCAGTTACAACTGTTATATCGTCTTCTATTATGTAATCAGATAAATATTGCTGAATCATTCGCTCAACATACCTTCCCAATTCAAATTTGAAATTGAAGTCAACTTCTCTATTACGTTGAGTAGTTATAGATGCACGACCATTCTTGATAATCTCATCAAGATCAATTTCATCTGCAAGTTCAGCAAGCTGTTCTAACTTATCCGGATCGTTTATTTTCATCAATTTGAAAACACTTTCTTTACAGTCTTCTCGAACGTGATTTAGGAACAATTCCGCTTTTTGGGAGGCAATCCGAGGGAACCAGCGTCCCCAACATTCATCCTTGTCAATATTATTGATGATATCAAGGACTGCAGAGCCTTGGAATCCATTTTCTTCCAACCGTTTTTCAATTTCTTCTGCCACATCCTTGGCTGAAAGATTATTGAAATCACAGAATGACTCAAAGCGATTGTCAACCAGTCTGTCGTTAAGATCGTTATCCATTACCTCCTGATATAGCACAGATAATTCATCTGGAATATCAATACCTTTTTCAAGGTTGCGAACCATAGATGGGCAGCCGTTTCGATTTGGGAATGCACCGTATTTGATGCATAGACCATCATGGTTGTTTCTATTATAATATTCTGTCCATTCTGAGAGTGAAGAGTGTAGCGAAATAATATAATCGCTATTATTTGTTATCCATTCTTTATCTTGTTGAGATATTTCAAGAAGCATACACTCAACCAAATGTTTGAAAGGCAATTCCGCTATGTCTCTCTCATTACTATCAAGAGGTGCCATCATACGCGCATCGGCAGCTATTCCGAGATGTTCTTTAATAATCTTTGTCGTGTTTCTACGGCCTATAGATGATGTTTCAGATGTGAATATTAAGCTAAGTTTAAGTAATGTTTCTACCACGGAAGATTCATAAATATTGCCTTTTTCAAGCCAGTCTTGTCGTAAAGTTCTAAGGCGGCTTGTAATTGCATCGCGTAGGTCGTTGCGTGTAAATTCTGTCATTCCGGCAAGACCAATAAACATATCATCTGAAAAAGAATCTACTTTGTCCGGGACAAGCTCCGTGACGATTTGTTCAAGCCATTCCGGAATAGCGGAAGCATCACGAAGTTCTGCTCTCTTCTTCTTAATATGGGCTCTATTAGGGATAAGGGCACATGTGTCAAATAAAGTACTAAATCCTTTCTGGGAAAGATATGAATCAAACGCATATAGTGTCGATTTAGAAACATTATCGCATGCTCCGAGCTTTTTAGCTATTTCCTCTACTCCAATTAAAGAAGGATGCAATTCATCCCAAGAAGCTACTACATTGCTCCATGCTATTATCTCTGAGCGTGCAACCATACTGTTTGTTACGATAGCTGCATCATATAGAGCCTCAAAGTATACTTCTCCTGCTTTTTCATCAGTGAAATCCGATATTATTTCCTGTGAGAAGAAACGAATATCCGATTCGGTTATGCTTATTCTCCTATCACCGAAATCAACCATAGGAAGATTTTGGAAGAAGTTGCTCCATTTTTTCTTGAAAGTCCGAAAGTAATCTTTTGTCACATCTTCTTTATGATGCTCGCAATCAAATGACAGTCCAGAAATATTTACCCAATTGGTAATGTTTTCTGCATGTTCTCGATAATACTGCTGAACCATTTCTGTAAGTGAGTCAAGAACTTGAGTATTCTGCTCATATTTTGAGCGAACATTTGCGTTTGATACCGGCAGATGTAATCCGTTGCGCTCTTCAACAGGAAAGAATTTTTTAGAATGAAATATCACATCCATACCGAAATTCTCTGTGCCAAGGAGTGGAAAGTATACAAATAACTTCGCTATTCCACTCAAATTCTTTGCTTTATATGGAGTTTCGAGTGGAAGTATTGCCAGATCATCTCCATCCTCAGACTCTAGATAATAAATCTTTCTTTCTTCGTACTCTTCATTATGAGTGATAAGCACAGCCATTACTTTTAAACCTTCCTCATCCGGTAGCTGTCTTTTCTCGAACTGATAAATCTCATTTGTCAGTTTATTCTCTATTACTACATCTACGATTGGATTATTTACCGTCATTACATATGGAATAACAGTTAATGAAGATACGAGAGCGGCTTCTGCGTTCTCCAAAGCACGTTCCATTGACGAAAGGTCATAACACAGTTCCGTCCATTCACGGAAGTATGTGGTCTTGGGTGCGTCAGCAAACTCATTAACTGCAAGAAGTTGATGTGCTACTTTGTCTACAAACTCAGTAATATTATCATACGTTCTATCAATGACAAAGCGATTGATATCCGAGTAGGTTCCGGGAGAATATTTCCCCATATCCAAAGAACCTGTGACGTGCAATTTCCGACCGAAGACATGTGTTGTTAAGAACCCCGTGCCATATTGACCTACTGTGTCATCATTTTCCTTTCCTCTAGAAGACACCTGCATAACCAACGATGTAAGAGAGTCGTGGTCAAATGGCTGTCCCTTATGTGCAAAAATAAACTCTGTTGGGGTTAAGGTTATTTTGATGTGAGCCGTTTTATTTCCATTGTCTAATCGTGCCAAATCTCGAGCATTTTGAAATAGTTCCCAAATTGCCCGTTCTCCACTTCGAGGATCAAGTTTATCAAGACCTTGGTCAATTTTTGTACAGCTTTGTTTACAGAAAGCACGTTTCTGGTCTAGCTCCATCTGTTTACGTATTTCGT
Source organism: Prevotella sp. LMAG:51 (assembly GCF_008680225.1). NCBI lineage: Bacteria > Pseudomonadati > Bacteroidota > Bacteroidia > Bacteroidales > Prevotellaceae > Prevotella > Prevotella sp. LMAG:51. Next base: position 356,730 of record NZ_NALQ01000026.1, read on the forward strand.
TATTGTCCATTTGAATGTAGAGTTTCTTGAATTTATTAGTTCTATTGCTATGACATAAGTAAATAACGAAAAGAAGAAATAGGTAAATGACTCTTATGCCATTTCTATTATCTTATCCTTAATAAAGGTAATAGCTTCAAGTTTTTCTACGTAGCTTTTGTGTACAGCAGGATACACTATCACATTTTTAATAGTATCTTCAGGAATAGGTATACGATAACCAAGCAAATCATTATCATGGTTTGGTATATTGCGCCCTCCTAAAATTATTCTTTCTTCTTTCTGCCCTTTAAATTGGGAGTTTATTCTTGTTAATAACATTCGTATAAATCTATCTAATTCTCTTGGGTGTTCATGTGGAAGCCTTTTTATATCTCCTAACACGCTGAGCTACAGCACTCTCTTGAAAACAACAAATTCAAAACGGTACAAATTTTGAACAGGCGAAAATCTATAGTTCAAAGCACTCGGCAAAGAGAAAAAACTATGACAGGGGTAAAAAGTGGTTTTAAGATTATTTATGAAAATATTTTGGGTAATTTTGGCTGATTGCTATCCAAAGAGCGCATTTTTGATAATAAGTCCCACCTCCATCAGCCATAAAGAGTGTGACAATCGAAAAAGAAAAAGAGGGATGAGAGAGCCTTCTTGGTGGCTTCAACATTGGGCGAAAATGGATGTCTTGTACCTCAGTTGTATCTCAGTCGGCATATATTGCTGATAGACAATGCAGGTTAATAATTCGGCGGCAATAGAATAGCGTTTGAAAGACGTATTCATTGTTTAGTAGTTTTCCTGATAAAATGTTAAATTTAGGGTAGTTAGATTAGTTTTTCTTCCAATTGTTTGGTTTTTTGGAATTGAATGCCTACCTTTGCATTGACAAATCCCGCTCGCTTCCCATAAGAACAGCGTACCCAGCGGGACATTTTTTAAATTGTAGGTATATGAAAGTTATAAAGAACAAGACAATAGATTTTGCAACCGCAGTTCAGGCTCCCGTCATTAACGGAAATAGAGCTGCACGGACAGGTTATGTCCGTTTGGTTCGCCTTATCACTGACGAGCCTGTTCCTCAACAAACTTCATATACGGGAAAAATTGAGTTGAGGTAGGAATGGCTGTATATACAAAAGAATACGAATCCCAGCCAGAGGCTATTCTTACAAACGTCATTATCTGTCCAGCCGTAGATTTGTCGGCAAACGTGGCTGTTCCTGTTCATTGCCAAGTTGAAAATGTATTGTGGGACACAGGAGCGACCAATACATTGATTTCACAGGAAGTTGTAAATGCTTTAGGGTTACAACCGAAGAACAAGGCTCTTATTTCGAGTGCAGGAGGTGATGTCGAATCCTGGACTTACCTTGTTCATGTTATCCTTCCAACAGGAACAGCAGAGTTGAATGTTCAGGCTCTGCTTAACGACAATTCAGACTATGATGTGGTGATTGGCATGGATATTATAAATTCATGCGACTTCTGCTATACAAACAAAGACGGCAAAAGTACATTCTCCTTATGTCATCCAGCAAAGGAGAAAATCATTCTGAAATAAACCAGCCATAGGCTTTCTTTCAAGAAAGACATGTGCGACAACAATAATGACAGATGTGACATTCGCATCTGTCTTTTGCTTTTTACGCCAATAAGAGGCCATTTCCTTACACAAAATATACGAGATTTGAGCAAGAATTTAGTTAATTATGGTTAAATTTAAGGTTTATACATACTTTTCCATAACAAAATGAGGTTGTATTGAGATTTTCTTTGTACTTTTGCAGCGGACTATTATCGCCATGTTTATAGCCATTGAGGTTAGACGTGTTCTTTCGTGATGGCATACAAGGCAGCCTACGCCGTGCTGAGTATGGCGGAGTCATAATGACAAAGCGGTACAAAGCGGGCATTGGGTGGGAAAGATAGTCCAGACATAATGAAGGCGTTTACTAACGCTCTGTTTAAGACAGTCTGTAATCTAGCAAATTAACAGTTATCATAGTCTTGAGCAAAGCCAACGGTAGATGTCCCGGGTGTGATAATATCGCTCCTGCGGAGACCTGTAAGCACGGATTGTACCTTTTCGGGCACAACAATTGTTTATTATGGTCTCCTAATGGAAATGATTATTCATATCGGCGTGGGCTCTGACGTTGTCTGTTCAACTATGATAGGCAATTGCTAGAGCCTCAGACTGTGGAATAGACAACAGACGTTTCCACGCTCTTTTTATGTCTATATTGCTATTAACGAGCAACGACATATAAGCCGATATGAACGCATTGCTTAATGCGCATACCAAACGAGGTTGCGATTCACCTCCTCACATTGGATTTGCCTCCAATGTCTCCCCCGAAGCCCAAAGCTCACAAACAGGGGTGTCCTCGGAATATGTCCAGCAGGAAGGTTACAACTGGTTTGTTCTTCGTGCTACTTATAACAGGGTAAATGCAGCCGTAGAGAAAGCAAAGAAGAATGATATTAAGACATACGTGCCGATGCACTATGTACTAAAAGTGATTGCTGGGAAGAAGAAGCGAATACAACAGCCTCTTCTTCCCAACTTTCTTTTTATATACGCCACAAGGGAACAATCAGACAGTTTTGTGAAAAAGACAGTTGATGCCCCAATCTCTTTTATAAAATATTATTTGGATAAGACGCTTCCTCCAGAGGCAAACGGTAAAAATCCTCCGCTTATTATACCATACAATGCAATGATAAATTTTATCAAAGCAACAAGTACTGATAGTGAGCATGTACGCATTGTTACAGCGGAACAGTGTCACTATAAAAGTGGAGATAAAGTACGAGTAATAGCTGGTGACTTCAAGGGAGTGGTTGGAAAAGTTGCCAGAATAGCAGGACAACAAAGAATTGTTGTTGAGATCTCGGGATTGTGCCTTGTCGCTACTGCGTATATTCCTACTGATTTTATTGAGATTGTCAAATAATGCCGAAAGGCATATTGTTTAATTTAAATTTTTTATTTTATGAAGAAAAATGGTAAGAATGAAGAACTTCAGTCTCGTCGTGAGTTCTTTAAGAGAGCCGCTAAAGGTGCTCTGCCTATTTTGGCTGGTGCAGCTCTCCTGTCAAGTCCTATCTTGTCAGAAACTGCAAATGCAATGTCATGCGCAGGATGTAACAACCGTTGTATGAACAGTTGCTCAGGTACTTATAAATAAAGTTAAATCAAAGTGTTGCGGAATTAAGGATGACAAAAAAGAAATTGCCCGTTCGTTTTACGGGTCAGCACTTTACTATTGATAAAGTGCTAATAAAAGATGCAATAAGACAAGCAAATATAAGTAATCAGGATACGGTTTTAGATATTGGGGCAGGCAAGGGGTTTCTTACTGTTCATTTATTAAAAATCGCCAACAATGTTGTTGCTATTGAAAACGACACAGCTTTGGTTGAACATTTACGAAAATTATTTTCTGATGCCCGAAATGTTCAAGTTGTCGGTTGTGATTTTAGGAATTTTGCAGTTCCGAAATTTCCTTTCAAAGTGGTGTCAAATATTCCTTATGGCATTACTTCCGATATTTTCAAAATCCTGATGTTTGAGAGTCTTGGAAATTTTCTGGGAGGTTCCATTGTCCTTCAATTAGAACCTACACAAAAGTTATTTTCGAGGAAGCTTTACAATCCATATACCGTTTTCTATCATACTTTTTTTGATTTGAAACTTGTCTATGAGGTAGGTCCTGAAAGTTTCTTGCCACCGCCAACTGTCAAATCAGCCCTGTTAAACATTAAAAGAAAACACTTATTTTTTGATTTTAAGTTTAAAGCCAAATACTTAGCATTTATTTCCTGTCTGTTAGAGAAACCTGATTTATCTGTAAAAACAGCTTTAAAGTCGATTTTCAGGAAAAGTCAGGTCAGGTCAATTTCGGAAAAATTCGGTTTAAACCTTAATGCTCAAATTGTTTGTTTGTCTCCAAGTCAATGGTTAAACTGTTTTTTGGAAATGCTGGAAGTTGTCCCTGAAAAATTTCATCCTTCGTAGTTCAAAGTCGGGTGGTTGTCAAGATGATTTTTTTGGTTTGGTGTCGTCTTTTTTTAAGCTGCCGCATAACGGCTGGCAAATTGGCGATGGAGCCGACTTTTAGCACAAATGTTGAATAGAATTACTAATCTTCAACATTGCACAAAAGTTCAACCTCAAATCCGCAACCGCCCTCATAAGATGACACAGAGGTCAAAAAGGTAGCGACACTGTGGCAAAAGAGGGTGCAACGCAGCAAAAATCGCCACAAAGACGCATTAAATCCCCTTACCCCACCATGCGACTTGAGGCAATACGCAAAATCACGACCATAAGTTGTCGGTGTCATCCAAAGTCATTCTGGAACACATCAGCATAAGCGTTGTTGCATGAATAGATATTCAGCACATACTGCCTTGATGTCCTGACCCATTTGGCTGGCACAGAGATGAACTTGAAGACAAACGCCTTGATGCGGCTTGTTGCTTTGAGTCCGAACCTCTTCACGTCAAGCCTCGCCATGATGAATTTATAGAAGTTGCGTATGAGTGCCGTAAGCAGAAGAAACACCGTGTTTTCTCCCATGAAGGATTTTGGAAGCCTGTTCCAGCCGAATCCGTTATTCATGTCATCGAAGATGCGTTCCTTCCCTCCACGGAGGTTATAGAATTCGACAATCTCTTTCTCGGAAGACTCGTAGTCATTTGTAAGGATGCAGCGGTAGGTGTATTCTCCTTCCCACAGGTCGAGTTCGCCGTCTATCCGCTTCTGCCTTTGGATTACAAGACGGTATGCCTTCCCTTTCCATTTCTCGATGAGAATGGAGGCCAGCTCAAACTCAATGCCGCCCAATTCCACTTTCTTCCAACCTCTGAGGGCAAAGATGTCATTGTAGAGCGAACTGCATCGGTTGGCACGGATATAGAAGGTCTTGCAGTGTTTAGCAATCTCTTCCACTATCTCTTCAGAACACGAGCCGCAATCAGCTCTGAAACGGTTGATAATAAGCTTGTTCTGTTCAAACCTTTCAAAGAACCTCTTCAGCGTGTCCTTCTGGTGGAAACGGACATTTGTGTTGCCGTCGCTGTTCTCAATGCCGACAATCAAGTCGCCAATAACCGCCACGCCAGGGCGATAACCAAGGAACTTCTTGTATGTAGGCTTCGCATCATACTTCTCAGCCTCTATGAACTGGTGGTCGAAGTCAACGTCATACCCCTCGCCCTCTTTCAGTTGCCCTGTGGACAATAGGCAATTGAGGAGCAGTGTATTCAGCTTGTCTGCCGTGTTGAAGTCGTAGGTCTTGCCAGTGTCGGATGTGTAGGAAATGTTATCCTGGGTCAGTTCCTTTATGGCTCTGAGAATCGTGTCGGCACTGCATGTGCGAAGTGTCGGATGAAGCGAGAGGTGGTACATCAGATGAGTGGTGACATCCTCTATGCATGAGCCGCCACAGAAATAAACGCTCATAAGCGAACGGATGATTTCGCTGTATTGATAACCATACAGCCTACATCTCATACCGAGGGTTGAGTCGATTACAGATGAGAGATTGGAGTCAAATTGCTCCATTATTGAAAAAATTCCTCCAAAAGGAGAGAGTTTCTCAGATTTTATTGCTACCTTTGCCATGTCTGTCGGGTTTGATACATATTTTGATTTGCAACACTAAGATAGGTGAAAAATCTGACATAGCAAAATCCTGAGCAACTTTTTGTTGCTCAGGTACTTATAAAATAAGTTAAACTAAAATGCTGCGGAATTTAGGATATCTTGAAGAAGAACGTAATGAACAAATTAGAAAAGAAAATGAGAGACGATTCCAACAAGAGCAACAAAGGATAAACAATCAACGTCTTCATGAGATTAATGAACGTAATCGCATTGCTTTAGAACGGGAAAATGCGAGGAGAAGAGCAGAGGAAAAAAGAAAAGCGGAACAAAAGCGAAAAGAAACCAGTCGCACAAACACAAATGTTCCTCCGTCGCAACCGAAGAATAATCGTTGGTCAATAGGCTCTAATCCAACTCTTCTTCCACGAGCAACCTCATCAAAAACAGCAACTACAAAAACAAACTCATCTAATAAAACCGATGGAAAAGAGGGAAAGTAAGTAATCTTATTGCAAAATGAATTGTATATGCAGTCAATCGCCAGTCGGTTGGCTGCATTTTTTCTGTGTGCAAGGATGGTCTATTCGCCACCGATGGAGGGGCGGTTAGCACCGCTCGCCTCCAGATAGTCGTTTACTGCGTCACGCATGGTGAACTCTCTCATGCCTGTCTTTGCCCAGTAGATAAGGGCATCAACAGCGGCTTTTCTTGCCTTGCTGTATTCGTTGTCTGTCATGATTCTGATGTTTTGAGTTTTCTAAAAAAGTGTGATGCATATCCAAATGGTGATTTCAACAAAGATGATAGACCAACTTAGGAAAGCCAAGCCGAACATCCAGGCATAGGTGCTACCGTTGAAGTATGCACCCTCCTCGATATTGCGGATTCGTTTAAGCTCTTTCTGCTGGTGAGTGAACAGGTCGTTTATCCGCTTCTCATGCTCGTCAAGGGCTTGCTTGAAAGCAGAAATGGCGGTGTTGTTCCGCTTATCCAACTGGGCAACTCCTTCATCGTTGATGCCGACTTTGAGGTTGCTCTGCTCTGCCTTGACTATGGCATGGCATATACTATCCACGATGTTGTCCGTGCTCCTGTGGGCAGCCATAAGTGCCACTTTCGTTGATTCCAACCTCCGATAGGCATTGCCCAGTTCCTCCTTTGCCTCATAGAGTGCTTTCTTGGCTGATTCAATCTCTTTCAGGGTCACTTTGATTTCTTCCTTGCCACTCTCGATGTTCTCGTCCTCCTGCATCTGATTGTACAGGTTAAGCACATCCTGTGTGGCATCTTTCTTGTTTCTTCCCATACCGTTCTTGTTTGAAAAGTTATCGTTTCATGCCTCTCTTTATCGGCTTGCAGAGTGTGTTTGCTTGCATTGCGCAACGTCTTGCCCATTCACGGTCATCATCGTCCTTATCACGTCCCCAGCCACTGCCAGGACTGCCACCGCCACCACATGACTCAGACATCGATGTGGCAGCATCAAGGTAGTTCATGAAGAGCAGCATGGCTACATTCAGAATGTCAGTGTGGCTTGCGGATCCATTCTCGGGAACTTCGATACAACTGTTCATCGTGTCGTAAGCAGTTCTCGGCATGACTATGCTGAAACGCTCACCATCGACTTCAATAATCTTTCTCAATCCGGCAGGAAGGTCAGGTTTGGCAACATTGCTTGTACGAGACAGACCACCTTGCGATGCCGTATTTCTGCTGTCCAATGTGGTAGCGTTTGAAACAGAAGGAGAAGGTCTTTGACCAACTGCAACAGGTGTTGGCTGAGGGTGCAGCTTGCGGAAGGTATTCCCGATTTTCGATGCGGTGAGATTCCTTCCTACACCCAGTTCGGAAGCCTTGATGGTAGTTTTTCCGAACTTGAAGCGGTAGCCATGCACCCTGCCTTGACCATTCTTGTCACGGATAAGCTCGATGTCATATCCCTTTGCCCTCAATCGGTCGGCATATTCATCCCAATCAAAGAACGGCATTGAACGCAGCACATCCATACAGGCTTTGGTCACCTCTGCAATGCGTTCCTGACGAATATCCATGGCATCCTTCCAACCATGACGCTGATTGATGGCTTTCGCAGCCATCACGGCACGCTCACCGATGAACTTCACATCATTGAGATTACCGTCCATGTCGATGCGGTTCACCACCAGATGCAGGTGGGGAATGCCACTCTTGGAGTCACGGTGAAGGGCGGCAAAATATTGTGAGTTGGCTATGTTGGTCGGCTTGACCGAAGTTGCAGCCTTGCCTTTCTTCTTGCCGATGTGGTTCACCTTGGAGATACCATCCATCTCACGAATGAACTCGTCAAGGAATCTTCTCCAGTCCTCCATAGTCCAGTTACGTGCCTCCTCCTCAGATGGGGAAAGCTCAAAGCGGATGGACGTCAGTTCGATGGGCTTCTTGGCATACCTCTGCTTGAACATGGACTGATGCAGCACCATCTCGTCCCACATGCCCATCGGCGGCAGACCCTCGCTGAGATGGTTGGTCTTGACGATGTCCGCGCGATTGTTTTTGGTTGCGTAATTGGTCATTGCCTGACCATGCTGAATTGCTGACGCTTTTGCTATCATAACATATCCAAGAATTTGTCTCTAATGCGGCTCAATTCCTCTATCAGGGTGTTGATGCCTTGAAGCCAACGTTCCATGAAGTCGGCTCTCTTGAAGAGTTTTAGTCTCTCGGTCTGTGGCAGGGCATGAAGCGCATTGCGCACATAAACCAGTTCAGACCTTGCCCCGATTAAGCCCTTCAAGGCTTCCTCCTGCTCTGCGGTCATGGGTAGGGATGGCTTGTGTCCGATGCCTAAGTCATGAAGATATGTGCTCTTGCTCCTGCCTGACAGTCGGGCATTATGTACTACCAAGTCGTAGTGTTCTTCTGTGAAACGAACGTCAATGTGTCTGGTCTTCGGAGGTCTCTTCCTTGAGGTTTTCTCCGTGTTGTTATTCTTGTCTTTTGTCATTGTAGATGGGGTTTATAAAGTTTATACTTGATATAACAGGACAGCCAATGTGAGCCTGCGAACATTCAAGAATGCCAGTAGGAAGCGGTGGGCGAAGCGAAACCGTCTGACACTGGTACTTCTTGTTTAGACCTCCGAAAAAAAACTACGGCTAATAGAGGTAGCGGCTTCTGGATAGCTTGCCTGTCGGGAACGTCAATAGTCGAAATAAGGGAAAAGTAGAGATGACATCATGAGTGACTTGGGGTGATATGCGCGCCATGTCTCTCCGTGTGATCCTCGCATCGTCCTTCATGGGGCGGTGGCTGCAAGAGGTTGCCCTCGTCATCATAGACAGGAGACGGCAGCAACTCAATGGGTGATGCCCCTTCTCCTTGATTGCAGTCATCTTCTGACGGCTGTCCAACCTCATACTCAAAATGGTCATCACCTTCCTTTTCCCTTTGTTTGAAGTCTTGTGGTATCGGAGAAGGATCTGAAAGTCCATCCCCGATAACATGAGAATTAACGAAAGGGGAAGAGGTATTATAAGAGGCAGGAACATGGGGCTGCAGAATGTCAGTAGTGGCAGGATTGACGCTGCTGTCTTTCTGCTGACCTATGCCATTGGAAAGATTGCCTTCCGAAGAGCAAGCGGTATCGGATGGGACATTGGACACCGATTCCTCTTGGGTGGCGGAAGTCACGGATTGACGGTTGTAGAAGGGGTTCTTGATGGCTTCCTTGATGCCGTCAACGTACCAGAAGGCGATGCATAGTATCGTATGTATGGAGGTGCGGTTGTTCCTCTCGGTTGAGAGGATGCCCACCTGATTGAACAGTTCCACCACCTTTGCCGCTGTCTTGCGGTCACACTTCCAAAGGGCAGACAGCTCAACGGTAGAGATGGCAAACTGCCCGATGGAGAGAGAAGCGGAGAAGCCTGTCTTCAGATAAACACTTGGCTTGGTGGATGCCATTGATACAAAAGTGCCGAAGGCGGTCATGCGGTGGAAGCCCTGCCTGTCATCCTTCAAGAAATCGAGCTGTTCCTTGGTCAGCAGGATTCCGTATTTTATGCTTTGGTTACTCATCTTGAAAAACGGATTATAAGTGAAACGGATTACTCAGCAAAGAAAGAATGAATAGTTTCTCTTTTCCCTTTCGTAAAAAGTAGATTACATGATTCTCTTATCCGTCATGTCATTCTTTCCCCATTAGGAATTTTCTCATCCTTGTCCCTCTTCATGGAGGCAGGCTTGTTCTTCTTGCTCTTCTGTAACATTGCCAGATGAGCCTCGAAGTCTGCCTGTTCCTCCTGGGTCGATTCGTAAGGCTTGTCCCATGAGCCACCTGCCTCAATCCATTTTATCAGCTGGTCTTTGAAGAAGTAGAGCGTGTTCCCTCTCTTGTAGAAAGGAATGCGCCTTTCAGATGTGTAAGCATAGAGCGATGAGACCTTCTTTCGGACGAAGGCACTTGCTTCTCTGATGTCCATAAGAACATGGTCATTCTCGCACGGAACATTGCCTATTCTCTGACCAATGTCATCAAGACGAGTCATCATCGTATTGACCTTGGTCAGAAGTTCGCCAACTGCAGTGGGCAGCTGGTCGAACGATAATGATTTGTTTTCTTCCATTTGTTATCCTGATTATTTTATTCACTTATGTCTGGTCACTCTCTGCTTTGGTTGGCATCTTGAGAGAGATACGTTCTGCTGCATCACGTTTAAGCTCGTCCACCACATCGGCATACACCTGAGTAGTGGCAAGATTGCTATGGGTAAGCAGCTTGCTCACGGTGTAGATGTCCGTTCCCTCTGCCAACTGCAAGGTGGCAAAGGTATGACGGAAGCAGTGGAAGGTGATGTGTTTCTCGATGCCGGAAGCCTTTATCCACGGTTTGAGATACAATGCCACTGTACTGTTCGTGAGATTCTTGAACACCTGTCCAGTGCTTCGCTCGCCACAGAGCTGCAGAGCCTCTTCGCTGATAGGCAGGATTGCAGCGGTGGAAGTCTTCTTTGTGATAATGTCCATTCCTCAGCCGCCATCAGCCAACTTGACTATGTTCTCCCACTGGAGTCTGATGCAGTCAGAAAGGCGAAGACCTGTAAGGCAGGAGAAGAGACCTGCACGGCGAAGGACATCACTCTTGCAAGGAGTCTGAGACAGCTGCAACAACTCTTCCTTGGTGAGGAACTGCCGCTTGTTGCCATGAGCCTTGGCACGCACAAGTTTCTTGGCGATATTCTCTTTGAGCAGTCCGTCCTCGTATGCGATGGCAAGGATGCACTTCAACTTGGTAAGGTTGTTGTTGGCTGTTGTTCCCATCATGCGCTTGCCGTTGTGCATACAGGCATCCGACAACAGGTAGTCGAGGAATCCCTGACAGTACGGAACGGTAAGGTCGCAGAAACGGCACTCTCCATGCGTGTAGTTGTGGAAGTGCATGTAGGCGGTTGCCCAGTTCTGGCTGCTGCCACGCTCAATCATGAGGTTCTTGAAGTATTCCAAGAAGCTCTCCTTGCCCTTGTTGCGGTCGAGGAAGCCATACTCCTCATTGATGATGGACTCAGTCCTGCGGCACTTGATGATTTCCGCTTTCTGAATCATACTCTTGTTGTACTCCTGCTGAAAGCGTTCAACTGGGTTGGTGTAGATGTAAAGACCAAGGTACTCCCTGCGTGAGAGTTTGCCTGTCTTCGGGTTGCGGATTGGGGGATAGAAATCCAGATAGAGGGAAGTCTGTCCGTTCTTGATAGGTCGTTTCCGCACGGTGACCTTTGTACAAATGTTCGTCATATTGTTATTCTTTTATTATTCTTACCGATGTGTATCTGAGGATGCGAATAGCCATGGTCGCAACGCTTTAACTCTCAAATCCGATGCAAAGTTAGATTGCCGTGAAAAGAGGAAAGCAAAGATGGCTTCAAATAGTATCTGAATTTAACCTGAATTTGCTTTTGAGTATGATTTTACGCTAAAAATCGGACTTAAATGGGGTTTCAGTAGCGCATTTTATCTTATATCCGTTTCTCTGCGTTTGGGGTTTGTTTCGACCGTCAATGATAGCAGTTTCAGACCATTTGCAACGGCATGGGTCGTATATGAGTTTGTTTCTCACTTCCGCTTTGCCTTGGTCGAAGTGCTGCTTTTCTCTGCCTTCTTGCGTGCTGCCTCCCAGTCTGCTTTCAGATAGTAGTTGGCTCTTCCGCCTTTGAACTTTCGGATTCTCACTCCATGAGTTTCTGCAAATCTGCGTACCTGAGTCTTACCCAATCCGTAGAGTTTCATGATGTCGAAGCAGGTGTACCAGTCATCGGAAATGTTCTTTCCCTGTTCTTCATTATAAAGCCCGATAACCCTTTCCACGTCTTCTTTCTTGAAGCAGGTCGTTCCCCATGCGTGAACTGACTGGAGTTGGTAACGATTGCGGACTTCATAGAATCTTCCATACTTGATATTAAAGGTGCTCAACACCTCTGCCATTGTGTAATGGGTGTCGTGGGTTACTCCATCAGGTGCTCTTTCACCAGCCCTGGGAGTCTTGCGACACTTTGCCAACTTGTTGACTGAGCCAGTCTCGGCATCTTTTAGCCTCTGTGCTTTCTTGGACGTTGCTCCTTCTAACGATAGGGAAGAAGGGAGAACCACCTGATAACCTTGTCCCTTGGCTATTTCAAGAAGGTCTTGCAAATAGATCCTGGTCATGCGTGTACCGAAATTTACGGCTCTTAGCCTGCCTTGACGAATAAGACTGCGTACTGTCTTGACGCTGATGCTTACTGCCTGCGCTGTTTCCTCTACGGACATCAGCACGATTGGAATGCGAGTTGTAGTATTCATTTTTACCGTTATTTTTGAATTTTGCAGTGACTCATGGGGGATGGTCCTTGACGGAAACTTTTAAGAGGAAACAAGGGGAAATAAGAGGAAATAAGAACCCTCATTAAGAACCGTGTGTCCCTCTGCCCATGGTACAACCGTGGTACAAAATTACTATAAACGGATGAAACTCGCAATAGGCGGTTGGAGCGTTATGTTAATGAATATGTATTGAAAATGAGCTATTTATGACGTTTCTCTAAGTTTTGTTTGGAGTTCTTTTCGATGCGTTTTAGTCCATATGACATGCATGTGGAACGACTTGCCGCTGCCACTTGGACCCAGACAAAAGAAGTTTGAGTTGTCCGTGATCTTGTTCTTGCCTTCCTTGCCGCTGATGTCAATGGCAACAGGAACACCTTGTCGGTCTGTATAGTAGATTTTCAAAGGGGTCTCCTCACTATGCTGTATGTGTTCCTTATACATGAGACAGGCGGCAGCGTCACTCAATGTGAGGAATCGGTCGTAGTCGGGATTCATGCCGTAGCAGTTACCGGGGAAGGAGTTGACGAACAGCTCCAACTGGTTGTAGGCACGCTTGCTGATATGGATGCCCAAACGACCGAAGGCGTTTTCCAGATGGTTGGTGCATTTCTGGATGTCGGCATCAATGGGAACACCCACAACAAGGTTGAAGTGGGCATAGACCAGCTGCTTGTTCTCCCTGGCAATGACTTCCTGAACTTTCTTGATGTCCTCCACAGCAATGAGGTTGCTGGGGTTGGGCATACTGGCATGACGGTTCTTCTTGTCGAGAAGGGAGAGCTCTCGCTTCTGGTTCGGTATGAAGAACATCTGGTTATACACCACGACATCGGCTGACGGGATGCTGTCAACCAAGGACACCATGTCAACAGGCATGGCGACATTGTTCACCTCAATATTGGTGAAGGGACGGACGATGGAAGGGGTGTTGATGCAATCGACATCGACAAGGCTATAGACCTTACAACGCTTGTCGCCCATGCAGATGGACTCTTCATCTACCTTGAAGTTGGTCATGGAGATTATCTTGTCCTTGAAGTTCATCGCGAAATAACGGTCAACATAGTCGCGGGCTGTGGTGCCGTCAAGATAGGTCGCCGATACTCCCGAATCCTTCAGCTGGTCTTTCACTTTGCGTATCTTCACGACAAAGTCACGCCATTTCTTGCTGTCAAAAGAGAAGATGCGACTCTTCTTGTTCTCCTGAGTAATGATAAGGTAGGTCTGACTGTCGGTATAGGGACGGCCTGTGAAATACCTGAAATAAGACTCTGACAGAAACTCATGATTATCGTTACTCTCATCATGGAAATGCTTGCGGACAAACACATCCTGTTTATGGATGGCATAGCCTTCACCAAGAGTCTGGGCAAGGGAGGTCATCAGATGGTTGAACTCATAATAGCTGTCGATGTTGGCAGAATACTTCTGGACGGGGTTCTCCATCTTCAGGATGGCAGAATACTCCCCGGTCTTGGTATAGATCACACCGATGCCATCCACGTCCTCGATGGAGAAGTAGATGTCCTGGAATATCTTCTTGCGCTTACCGCCTGTACCAAAGGCTGATACGGAAAGTGCCATACCAATAAGGATAGCCACGAATGTTATGATAACGTATAGAATCATTCTTGTTCTGGGTTTACATTAACTTGATATGAAGATAGGCCCATCCTGACGAAAGGGTGAGCCTATCGGTTACACTATTCAGATTTCAACACACTTGCTCATTTGTTTACGTTTGAATTGAGTTTAATCACATTCTATGCGAACAAGCATAGATGAACACACCATGATCCTCCTTCTTGGTATGCAACCCCTTCTTCTGCTTGAAGAAGATAAGGGCTGCACCAGTACAGAGGGA
>NZ_NALQ01000027.1:0-69590 GCF_008680225.1 Prevotella sp. LMAG:51
ACGATGGATTTCAACACGTCTATTGATGTGACCGACCATGAGTTCAAGGCGGCTTCAGGTTGGGGCCATATTGCCGAGAGCTATTACGACAATGAGGAATGGGAAACCTATTGGGTTACATACACCTATTCTACTACTGCGGGCGTTGGCGGTACCGGTGCTCTGAAAGTTGGAGACCAGACTATCGGTTCATGGTCAAACTCGCAGGCCGTGAATGACTTGCTCGTTACTCCTGCCGTGACAGGAACTTCGAGCATCTATGTGAAAAAAGTCTATAGCAGTGGCAGCATCTCCTTCTACAAGGTGACCAAGGATGCCACTACAGGCAAATTCGTGCAAGGCGACAAGATGAGCGTCACCATCCCAACGCTCTCCACTTCGGAGTATGTCAAGGTAGACATCCCTGCCGTTGAGGGCCAGTATATCGGAATACGCGCTTCTCAAGTATATCTCGACGACTTTGCCGCCGAGCAGGTGGACAAGGAGTTGGCCCGTTCGCTGAAGATCACCAGTGTGACGAAGGCTTCGAACACAGGCTATAGCATCGATTGCGACCCTACCGGACATTTCACCATCGAGCTTAAGGCTACCGTCACCAACAATGGTGACGTGACGCTGAATCCTGGCGACGAGAACTACAGCCTCTCTGTTGTAGCAGTGAAAGACAACGGCATTCTCGGAACTACAGACATCGACCAGACACTTGCTCCTGGCGAGTCAGCAGAGTTCACCGTTTCCGGTACTGCCGATTATGCCACATACAGCGGCTATCTCGGATATACCGTGAAGGAAAACGTGTCAAATACTGTAAGCACAAACAGACAGTGGTATGAGGCTGTGCCATACGCTCCCGTCATGGAGCTGCGCACAAGCGACGGCGACAAGGTGGCGACGACAGACAACTTTGCCTACGGCATGGTGCAGGCTGCCACCTCTAAGATGTTCACAATCAAGAGCACAGGAGCAGCACCGCTCGTAGTCACGGGAGTGACGGTTCCAGACGGATTCACTACCGACCTGCAGTTGCCTCTCACTATCGCGCCTCACGAAATGGCGACCTTCAACCTCACTCTCACCGCAGCCACTACAGGAGTGTTCAGCGGCAACGTGACACTGTCGGCTACCGGACTCGACGATTTCTCTTTCGGAGTGTCAGGAACAGTGCTCGACCCGTCTAAGTTCTTTGTAGACTTCGAGAACCATGAACTCCCTGCCGGTTCATACGCCGAGGGCTCATGGAAGATAGCACAGCGCAACTATTCTTCTGAAGACAACGTATACTTCCTGAGCAACGGCACTCAGAACTCTGAGGATAAGTTCGTCACTCCTCTGCTCCGTGTGGCAGAGGGAGAGAAGATGACCGTTGATGTGGCACGTACATACTTCAACACCTCCGGCGACGGTGTTTATCTGAAGGTTTATTACTCTACAGACCGCCGCAACTGGACTCTCGCAAAGAATATCAGCAGTACGGAGATGAGTAGCACACGTGCCGTGTCTTACACATATACATTCGGTGAGCTCTCAACCTTCGTAATCGACAATATCCCTGCCGGTGACTACTATATCGGTTTCGTTGCCGGCTATAGCTGTATCGACAACATCTACGGATTCCAGAAACTCGACGTTGCCCACGACCTCGTGTTGAAGGAGCAGAAGATTCCTGCCAAGGGAATGGTCAACAACACTTATACAGCCAGCATTACATTGGATAATCTCAACGCTCTGGCAGAGGCTGCCGGCTCTTATGAGGTTGCCCTCTATGTCAACGGCGAGAAGGTCAGCGAGGCTGTTGAGAAACCTGAGATTGCCGTAGCAGGCACAGCTACTTTCGAATTCTCCATGACTCCTCATGAGGTGGGCACATTCCCAGTATACATTGAGTTCAAGAGCCTTGCCGACGGATTTACCTTGAAGTCCGACGCAGTCGACGTTACTGTCAGCGAGGAAACGGCAAGCAAGGACATCGTGGTGGGTGAGGCTTTGAAGCAGGACTACAACGTACCGTTCTATTTCTTCAATGCCGACAACGCGCTTGGTGCCGACACCGACATCCTCTACCCGGCAGACATGCTGAAGAACTTCGGTCTCTCTGCAGGACAGAAGATCAGTTATATCACATACACCGGAACACCGCTGACTAACAAGGATTACAAGACCCTCAACGCTTATGCTTGTGTGGGAGCAGTCGATGAGGCTACATACACACCGAGCGAGAATGAAGACGGAATGCAGAAGACAGAATTCTTCAAGGATGCCGCTTTCTCATTCAAGACCGACGAACCGTTCATCACAAAGATAGAACTTGAAGAGCCTATCGTCTGGGACGGTGTGCAGGCAATCCGCGTGCGTACCCATGCTCAGAGCAACACCTACGTAAAGGTGAACTACGACTTGGACACAAACTATAAGACAGCTTACTACAAGAGAACTTCATCTTATTCGTTCTCCAACTGCGAGACTCCTGTTGCAGTATTCGGTGTCACTGCCGATCCTGTCACGGTATCCGGTAAGGTGATGTGTGGCGAAGCTCCTGTTGCCAACGCCACTGTGAAGCTCACCAGCGGTGAGGTCTATTACACCGCGGTTACCGCCGAGGACGGTACATATACAATGAGCATATTCCAGAGCGACAAGCAGTATGTGGTGACAGCCACTGCCGAGGGCTTCGACGCTTATGCTGAGACAGAACCGGTTGACGTGTCTGCCGGATTGACAAAGGATATCAATCTTGTGAAGACTTATGTAGCCGTGTCTGGTCTCGTGACCTATCGCAAGGCGCCTCTTGCCGGAGCCAAGGTCACTCTGACCGATGATGCAGAGGAGACTCTTGAGGCAGTAACTGCCGAGGACGGAACATTCAAGTTTGACGCCGTGCGCCACTCAAAGAGCTACACTCTCAAGGCAACCTGCGAGAAGTTCAATGACTACACCGCTGCAGAACCGCTGGTGGTTGAGAACGACGACGTGAACGTGGCAGAGATTGCCATGGACAAGCCGAACGCCAATGTCACCGGTGTGGTGAAGTGTGGTGATGAGATTGTTGCCAGTGCAAAGGTGAAGGTGACTTCAAAGAACACCTACGGAATGGAGACAGAGCTGACTACCGATACTGACGGCATGTTCACGGTAGCTCTTCCACAGGACGTAAAATACATGTTCGCTTTCGAGGCTGAAGGTTACGAGCCATACGCTCTGACAGACTCTGTAGAGATTACGGGCGACTACGACTTCGGTACCGTAGAACTGAAGGCACTCACCGTAGACATCGTGATGCCAGAGGGCGGATACCTCGCTTATAGCTCCGACAAGGCACTCGACTTCTCCGTTTGCGACGGACTGAAGGCTTATGTCGTTACTGAAGTGAAGATGAAGAACGATGCTGCATACGTGGTGATGGCAGAGGTAGCCAAGGTGCCAGCCAAGACTGGTGTCATCCTCGTTGCTGCCGCCGGCGACTATACCGCCCGCGTGGCTCTTGACGCCGAGGCAGTGGAGACCAACCTGCTCATCAATACCGCTGATGAGGCTTACAAGGCAAAGGCTGACGAGAAGAACATTGTATGGACATTGGGCAGAACGACAACCGACAAGGTGGCGTTCACCACAGCCGATGATATCGAGGTGCCACAGGGCAGTGCATACCTGCGCTTCGCTGCTGAAATACCTTATATATATATCAATGAGGCTGACGTTCCTAAACTCGACGGCATCAACGGCGTTTCTGCCAACGGCGCTCTCGACCTCAACGCTCCGATGTATGACCTCTCTGGCCAGAAGGTTGGCAAGGAGTACAAGGGCATCGTGATACAGAAAGGCAAGAAATACAGCAAGAAATGATAAGGAGATACCTGATTTTCTAAGGTAATACCTTATTGACATAGCAAAGATGGGATGTGGCAATCAGTTGCTGCATCCCATTTTGCGTTTACACTTTTCTTTGTCTCTGTCTGGCGACAATATATTGTAACGGGATTGTAATGCATCTGACATTTCCCAGTAATCTTGAATCATGACCTTTGCAACCGGAAACGAAAGGATAAATGAACAAATCCAAATAATGGAAATGAAAACAAGGATTACAGCTTTAGCTCTGTTCTGTCTTCTCGCTGGAACATCAATGGCTCAGACAGAAGAGGAGAAGGACAAACCATCTGCCGTAAACGTCCACGGTACGATACGCTCCAAGTATGAATACCAGACCGAAGAGGCAGAGGGACGCTTCGAAGTGCGCAATGCCCGAATCAGCGTTGACGGCAGCCTCTCGTCAATCATCCAGTATAAGGCGGAGATTGATCTTTGCGATGAGGGCAAGATAAAGATGCTCGATGCATACACACGGCTGAAACCAGTCAGCGGACTGCAGTTTACTCTCGGTCAGTTCCGTGTGCCGTTTACCATCGACGCCCACCGTTCGCCACACCAGCAGTATTTCGCCAACCGTTCCTTCATCGCCAAGCAGGTGGGCAACGTGCGTGACGTGGGTTGCGCCGTGGGCTATTCCTTCAATGTCGGCATACCGGTAGTGCTGGAGGCAGGACTCTTCAATGGTTCCGGACTGACAAACCAGAAAGACTATTGGACCAAGAGCGTGAACTACTCCGCCAAGGCACAGTTCTTTCTTCCTCATGGCTTCAACCTCACGTTGAGCACTCAGAAGATAAAGCCCGACAATGTGGCTGTGAATATGTACGACGCCGGAGCCTACTGGCATTACAAAGGCTGGCACGTTGAGGCTGAGTATCTCTATAAACATTATGCCGACGATGCCTTCCGTGCCGTCCATGCCTTCGACTCGTTCGTGAGCTATGATATTCCGGCAGGCAACGGATTCATCCGCTATGTCACACCGCTCCTGCGCTACGACTATATGAGCGACCACAGCGACGGCAAGCGCTATCTCGACGGCAAGGTAGACGAGATGGGCAAACTGACAGTGAACGACCACCAGCGTTCCCGTCTCACCGGCGGTGTCACTCTGAGTCTGAAGAAACCTTTCGTCAGCGACATCCGTCTGAACTACGAGAAATATTTCTATCGCAACAGCGGCGTTGCCCTTCCTTCGGAGCGTGACAAGATTGTGGTGGAAGTGATGACAAGGTTCTGATGAAAATACCAAGCAAAACATAATGACCGGTTTGGGCGGATCTCCGGCTTCATGTGGATGGCTAAATGGTCGTGTGCTCAAATTGAGTGTCATGGATGTTTGGGCGTGACTTATTATCCCGAACTGAGGTAACGATATGGGTTTAAGAGCCATTATTTTGCCGGGCAGCAATATTAATATATCTTAAATGTGTGCTCTCTCTTGTATTTTTTCTGTCCTTCGCTTCGTCTAATGTATGTAATGCTCCACAGAGACGCAGAAAAGCGGAAAATGCCTTTGATTCCTGAAACTATGGCGGATAGTGGCAGGAAAAGAGGATTCCAGAGTAATGACAGTTTGAAGAATAACAACAATCAACAGAGAGAGTATGAAAATCAGGAAAAGAATAATCGTTTTGGCTTTCCTCGCCGTTGCCTTCATTTCGGCAATGGCGCAGAAACAGCAGTTTGATTACACGATATATGGTGTGGTGGAAGATTCCATCACGCATGAGGGAGAACCCTACGCCACTCTCAGCATATACCGCAAGGGACATGAGGAGAAAGCCGTTCAGATGGCAGTTACCGACGCCAACGGCAAGTTCAAGGTGACGTCGAAAGGCGAGGGCGACTATGTGCTCGAAGTGAAATCGGTGAGCCGTACGCCGTTGCGCCGCTTTTTCACCGTCAGCAAGCAATCCAGAAGCCAGAACCTCGGCACGCTTCTCGTCAGCGACAGCAAGACAGAGCTGAAAGGCGTGGAGGTGGTGGCATACAAACCACTCGTAAAGGCCGACATCGACAAGCTGACATACAGTGTGGAAGACGATCCCGAATCACAGACTAACACCGTGATGGAAATGCTCAAGAAGGTTCCGATGGTTAGCGTTGACGGACAGGACAACGTGAAGGTGAACGGCTCCACATCCTTCAAGGTGTATGTCAACGGCAAGCCGAACAACATGATGACCAAGAATCCGAAGGAAGTGCTCAAGTCGATGCCCGCCACGGGAATCAAGAATATAGAGGTGATAACAAATCCCGGACCGAAATACGACGCCGAGGGAGTGGCAGGCATCCTCAATATCGTCACCGCCGGCAGCGGAATGGAAGGATATACAGCAACGTTCTCCGGCAATGGCGGAACGAGAGGCGGCGGAGGAGGACTCTTCGCCACGGTGAAGAAAGGCAAGTTCACCATGAGCGTCAACTACAACAGCAACTTCGACAACCATGGTAAGGCGACGAAAGTGGACCTGCAGTCCATACTTGATGATGAAGGCAACTATCTCCGCACCACCACTCAAGACGCCCATGGCAAGATAAAAAACCAGTGGCATGGCGGAACAATGGAGGCGAGCTATGAGATAGACACCCTGCGCCTCGTGTCGGCATCCTTCTCGATGAACAGGGCATCATGGAATATCCCAGGTGTGGGTTCTTTCACCTCCGTGGCTCCATACCTCGACAACAAGTTCCTATTCAGCCATGACATCAGCGGAAAGAACAAGGGCACCTACAACGACATCAGCGCCGGCATCGACTATCAGCGCTCTTTCAAGACGCCTGGCCGTCTGCTCACCTTCTCATATCGTCTGGAGAGCAATCCCTGCACGACCCTTTCAGACTATCGCTACACCAACCTGCGCACTACTGCTGATTGGGCAGACTATACGGCATTGCTGGAGGACGTGCGCAGTGATGGAGACCAGAGCACTACGGAGCATACCTTCCAGCTGGACTTCACCACTCCGTTTGCCAAATACCACACGATAGAGACCGGCGCAAAATATATCCTGCGCCAGAACAAGGCATTTGACGACAGGTATTCGGCATTGTCGGAGAGCGGCAAGGAGCAGGAATACGACACCGAAAACAGTTCGCACTACAAACACCGCAACGACATCCTCGCCGCATACCTCGGCTATGGACTGTCGGTGGACAAATGGTCGGCAAGACTCGGATTGCGCTATGAGCACACATTCCAGAAGGTGGAATATCTGCTCGGCAGAGGTTCTGACTTCAGCAAAGACTTCGACGACCTCGTGCCGTCGGCAAAGATAGGCTACAAGATTTCAGACACCCAGAACCTCTCGTTCAACTACAAGATGCGCATCAGCCGTCCGGGAATACGGTATCTCAATCCGTATCTCTCAGATACTAACCGCGAACAGCTGACACAGGGAAACCCGAATCTGGAATCAGAGAAGAACCACTCGTTCGACCTGCAGTTCGGCAGCTTCGCCCAGAAGTTGAGCTACAACATCTCCGTGGGCTACAACTTCACCGACAACAGCATACAGAGCTTTCAGAAGATAGTCACCGACAATGAAGTGGCAGGTCTGCAGAATCCTACAGGCAAGCAGGTGCTCTACACCACATATTATAATATGGGAAAGACCCAGAGCGCCACTTTTAGCGGATATGCCAGCTGGTCGCCGTTCACCAACACCCGACTTGTAGCCAACACATGGGGTGGCTATAGTCATTTCAGCGACGGCCAGGGGCTGAAAAACCACGGATGGAACATAAGCGTATATGCCCAGCTGCAGCAGACTATAGCCAAGACGTGGACAGCGTCGGCAAGTGTGTTCAAGATGACACCGGGCGTCAATCTGCAAGAAAAGACGATGGGATATTTCAGCCATACGCTGAGTCTGCGGAAGTCGATGCTCAACGACAGACTCAACATCACGTTCACTGCCGACAATCCGTTCCGGAAATACTATCATATCAAGTTGAACAGCTCCGGCAAGAACTTCGCCACATCTTCTTCAATCAAGTTCATACCACAGTCATTCTCCATTGGCGTCAGCTATCGCATCGGAAAGCTGCAGAGCGGTGTGAAGAAGACAGAGCGCACAATCACCAACGACGACGTTAAGTCGGGCGGCGGCGGTGGCGGCAAATTAGGTGGCGATAATGTGGGAAGCTAAGACTTCCTCCTGATTTCCAGATATTTGTTTATCACGTCTACCGATAGATTCTCGGGCGGGGTGAGAATACTGAGAATACCGTTCTGGCGGAGCAGCGACACTATCAGCCGTTGTTCCGCCATTGTCTTTTCGGCTATCACGTGGCGGTAGTAGTCCTCGGTAGAGGAGTATGGCGTTTCCACATATTCCTTCAGATCGTTGTCGATGAAGAACACCACGAGCAGCGTGTTGTCCTTTGCCAGTTGTTTCATATATGGCAGCTGGCGTTCCATGCTTGCCTTGCCGTTGAAGTTGGTGTAGAGAACCAGCAGGCTCCGCTTGCTTACGTGGCGGCGTATGCTGTCGCAGAGCGACGAGAAATCGCTCTCGCCGAATGTAGAGCGCTGTTTGTATAGCGACTCCAGTATCGTCTGCATCTGTCCCGGCAGCTTGGCGGGTGGCACATAGGAGTCGAAGTCTTCGCAGAAGGAGGCGATGCCCGCCTTGTCCTCCTTGTATATGGCGATATACGACAATACCAGACTGGCGTTTATTGCATAGTCGAGCAGCGTCATGCCGCGGAAGCTATGCTGCATCATGCGCCCCTTGTCGATGATGCTTATCACCTGCTGCGACTTCTCCTCCTCGTATGTGTTCATCATCAGACTGTGGCGGCGTGCCGATGCCTTCCAGTTTATGCAGCGGTAGTCGTCGCCGCTCACGTATTCCCTTATCTGTTCAAACTCAGTCTTGTTGCCCGGCCGGCGGATCTTCTTGATGCCCAGTTCGGTGAGACGGTTGCTGATGGCGAGGAATTCAAACTGCCTCAGTGCGAGATACGACGGGTAGACCCTCACCGTGGTATCGCTGCCGCACGAGAAGCGTCTCTCAATCAGTCCGATACGTGTGGATGCGAACACGCGGATTCTGCCAAACCCGTATTCGCCGCGCTTCGTCGGTCTGAGTCTGTATTCTATGTCCTTTGTCCTGCCCTTTCCCACGCTGGCTCTGAAGTCGATGTCGCGCCGCTGGAAGATGAACGGAATCTCGTCGGTCACCGACAGTCTCACGGCAAAGGGGAAACGGTTTTCTATATGTATGCCGATGATGTTGTCGTCGCCATTCGAGAATCTGTCGGCGCAGCGTCGTTCGGCGCTGATCCCCTTCTTGTGGTATAGCGCAAAGAATTCCACTACGAACAGAGTGGCGATGACAGCCACCACAGTCCATCCCACCTCGCGCAGCACCGGCAGATAGAGTCCGCCGGCGATGATGAAGATGGCCATTGTCAGTGCTATGTATAGTCTTGTCTTTAAGAACATACCGTCAGTGAGTTATCTTTGTTGCAATTCCGTGAGTGTGTGTTATTTCGGCACCTCCACTTTGTCGATGAGAGTCCTCGTCACCTTGTCGGGAGTCAGTCCGCTCATCTCCGCCTCGGCATTGAGGATAATGCGATGGTGTATGACGTATGGTGCCACCGCCTTGATGTCGTCGGGTGTCACGAAGTCGCGGCCCTGCAGCAGGGCATAAGCCTTGGCACACTGCATCACCGCCACCGTGGCACGTGGCGACGCACCCACAAACACCGCCTTGCTCTTGCGTGTCTGGCTTATTATCTCGGCGATGTAGCGCATCAGCGACTCTTCCATCACCACGCTGTCCATCATCCTGCGCATATCCGTGAGCTGTTCCTTTGTCATTATCGGTTCCACGTCGTTGATGCGGGCAAACTGCGAATTGCCGTTGTGGCGCTTCAGAATCTCCACCTCCTCGTCTATCGACGGGAATCCCATCGTTATCTTCATCAGGAAACGGTCGAGTTGGGCCTCCGGCAGGCGGTAGGTGCCCTCCTGTTCTATAGGGTTCTGGGTGGCGATGATGGTATATACGTCGTCCATCTTGTATGTGTTGCCGTCGATGGTGGCTTGTCTTTCCTCCATCACCTCGAAGAGGGCAGCCTGCGTCTTTGCCGGCGAACGGTTTATCTCGTCGGCAAGCACGATGTTGGCGAACACCGGACCAGGATGGAAATCGAATTCCGACGTCTTCATGCTGAATACCGATGTGCCGAGCACGTCGCTCGGCATCAGGTCCGGCGTGAACTGTATTCTTGAGAACTTCGCATCGATGAGCTTTGCCGTGAGTCTTGCCATGAGCGTCTTCGCCACGCCTGGCATTCCCTCTATCAGCACGTGGCCGTTGGCGAGGATGCAGGTTATCAGCATGTCGACAGCCTCCTGCTGTCCCACGATGACGCTTGATATTCTCTTTCCTATCTGTGATATTCTCTCGTTGAATAGCGAGAGGTCTGTTCTTGCTTCCATATCTTGTGATGTTTGGGGTTATGATAGTTTTCTTGTTATCTCGTTCATGCTGTCGATTGCCTTCTTCATTTCAGAGTCAGAAACCTGCAGTTCGTTGCTGACGAGAAATCTCAGCTGTTTCAGCGTCTCGATTATCCTGTCGTGTGGCATCCCGGTCAGAGCGGCGATGGTCTGGGAGTTTTCCTCGTCGTCGGCAATGTTGGTGATGTCGGCGGCTGTGCTGTGGCGTATAGCATCAACGAAGGTGGCGTATTTCTTTTGCAGCAGGTCGTTGTTGTCGTGTCTCTGCCAATAGAGCGTTCCGATGAGTTTCACGAACTCAATGTTGTGGTTGCGAGGTGCTTTATACACTGGTATCACCCTCTGTCTGCGTCGTGCGTTGAAAATCAGGAACAGCAGGATGGTGAACAGCATGAGCTGCCATGCCTCGGTGAGCGACGGCTGGCTGAACACATAGTCCAGCGGAGTCTTCTCTTCTTTGCCGCGCAGCATGGAGTCAGAAAACCTGCTCGTACCCTTTGTGCTGCGCAGCGTCGGTTTGTCGGCGAGTTCAGCCATGAGCAGCGACGTCAGTCGGGTGTTCCTCCGGCTCAGTATGCCGTAGTTGGAGAAAGGCAATGCGCTCGCCACCACAATCAGTCTGCCTTTGCCGACTTTCTTCTCTATAGCCACGGGATGCTTTACCGGCGGCAGGTCGTCATTATAGTCGTCGTTGCCTTTGTAGAATTCTTCGTTGAAGTCCTCCAGCTTTCTCAACCTCGTTCCTTCGTCCGGTTCCTTCATTATCTCTTTTTGCCGCTGCTGGTTTGACTTGAAGTAAATCCTTGCATAAGGGTTTGCCCGGTCGTGGTTGAACACGTGGGCGATTTCTCTGTATTCAGATTCCTCATCGCAGATGAGATAAGAGCCGAACATGAAGTCATACAGCTGCATCTTTTCCGGTGTAGAACCGTTGCTCTTGTCGTAGAATATCGTGGTGTATGGCCGATAATCATTGTCGTTATTCTGGTTTATCAGGTTGCTGACGTCTCTGAACAGATATTTGCAGTGCACCACGCCGTAGTCGTAGGCGAGTATGCTGTCGGTTTCATCCCTAAGAAAATTGGTTACGGCAATCATCACCGTGGCCCCGTTGTTCAGCATCCGTTTCAGGGCGTCCGCTTCGGTTTCAGAAAGATTCAGTTTCTCAGCCGCTATCAGCACGTTGTGTCTGCCGTCGGCAATCTGGTTGAGCCTCTTGTCCGTCACTTCATATCCCTTCGGCATACTGCTCCGCATCACGCTGTCGAACACCATACAGCCGTAAGGCTCGCTGTCGTTGCCGTCGTGAGTCTCCAGCCATACGTATTTATGTGGCATGGACAGCTGCAGCACTATCAGCACGGCGAGCAGTGACAGAATTGTCATTATGAATCCTCTGCTTGTCTTCATGGCGTGTCGTTTAGCTTGTTTTCGTTTATCGTTCCGGCAATGCCGTCGGCGAGTGAGCATACAGTGGCAAAGAGGTCTTTGTCTGCATCGAAGTCGCCGTATCTCACTCTCAGGAAATGGTTTGTCATGATGCGCAGTTTCTCGTCCTGGAACTCCCGGGTGTATTGAGAAGGTGTCTTGAAAGGCTGCCAGTCGATGATTTCCCTGTCCGAGAGCAGTCGCAGCGTCTTCAGATACGTCAGTCTTATTGCCTCCCTGTAGTTCCCGTTTTCGGCGGCAAGGGTTATCTCCGTATCGAAGTCGATGCCGTAGATAGTGTCTTCGCTCACAGTATATTCCATCTTGTCGCCTCTGCTTTTCCTGGAGAAGAACAGGTCGGGCCTCTTTATCATTATCACCGTCACGATGGCTATCACGATGGCAATGGCTATCAGCGACCATATCAGCTGCTGGTTTTCGGCGTATGTGTCGCTGCCGAAGATGGAATCAATAAAATTCCTCAGAGCTTCGCGCAGCAAGTCGAAATACGAACTTCCCGGCTTTACTATCTGTGAGTCGTAGTCGTATTCCTGTCGCAGATTATCAATCTGCAGACTGTCCATGGTCAGTGGGCTTGTCATTATGGTCAGTGAGTCAGTCATTGGCGTCAGAGTTTTTCAAAGTCGTCAATCTCGTCGAAGCGTGGCTTGCCGTTGGTGTTGCCTTGATTGTTGTTGGAATCGTATCCGCTTCCATTGCCGTAACCGTAATTGCCGGCATTGTTCCTGGTGTTGTCGTTTTTTCCGGTGTCGTCGTTATTGCCGCTGTTGTTACGGCCGTCGTTGGCGAGATTGTCAAAATCGTTTATCTGGCTTGTTATTCCCTCATCGCCCAGCTTGTCGGCGGCATGGCCGTACTGGTAGGCGATAGCTACAGCCAATATCGAATATCCGAGATACGACACGAATGTGGTCAGCACTCCCATGATGTATGTCGCTATGGTGTATACAGGACTGTTCACTATGGGGGAGAGGTCGGATGTTATTCCCACCATTGACTTCATCACCAGCAGGATGGAGTAGGGGATGCTCGCCATGTTGCCCACCATGCTCACGATGAGACTTATCACGACACAGATGGCGAAGATTCCTCCCCAAGTCTTGAAACCCCAGACAATCGTTTTCTTCAGAGCCTCTGTTATGGAGATGCGCTCGAAGATGTAGACAGGGAACAACAGTGACAGAGGGATGAACAGGGCGAATGAGCCGAACAGCGGCAGCACAAGGAGAAATGGCGATACCATTGCGATGCCGATAGATACGAGAAGTATCAGCGCCGCAATCAAGTCTATAGTCACCATGGCAGTTGCAGCTCTCAGCATCGTCCTTTTCAGCTTGGGCAGCAGTTCCTTGAAGGTCATTCCGCTGATGTCACCCTTGTTCTCCTCGTATGCCATCATCAGTGCGTATGCCATGCCGAAGACCAGCGTTATGCCTATGATGGAGAAAACCATCGTTGCAGCGCTGCCGGCGATAAACTGCATCAGTAATCCGTCGCTTCCCGACATGTTGTTGATCTTGTCTATGTCCATCATTCCCTGCATGTAAGTGTTGAGGCTCAGCGCCTGAAATATGCTTAAGGGCAGAAGGATATAAGTCAGCATACGCAGATATACCTTCCAGTTTCTGCCGAAATAGTCGAAGGTGTCGTTGAACTTCTGTGTGAACGTGCGTTCCTTGTATAGTGGGATTATGGGCTTTTGGGATAGATTCATTGTCGTTGTTTTTTATTATAATGTCATTGATTGATGTTTCTTGATTGTGTCCCGTTTAATCCGGTGTCATTCCGTTTGATGAATGATGCATACTCGTCTGTTGGATAAGGTCTTCGTCATACGGCAGGTCTGATTTCCGGAGCGTCGTCAGCTTCCGTTTCCTGTTCCTTCTCCTTGGCAGCACCACGAAATAGAATATCACGAATGCGAGACAGAGGATGATGAACGAGAGGCGCACCCCGTCGGCAACTTCCGTATGGCGTGTGAGGAATCCCTCGATGAATCCAGCCACGATGAATATCGGCACCGTGCCCACGACGATTTTCAGTCCCCGTTTAGCCCCTCTCCTGAATGCCGTGATGCGTGAATACGTGCCGGGAAACAGTATGCCGTTGCCCAGTGCTATTCCGGCAGCACCTGCCACCACGATGGCACTCAGCTCCAGTGTGCCGTGCAGGAATACCGCCAGCATCGACTCGCCCAGCAGCCCATGCTGCCAGAATAGCGTCTCGAAGCATCCCACCATCACACCGTTGTAGAACAGCATGATGCCCGATCCTATACATGTCAGCATTCCCATGGCAAAGATGTTGAACGACACCCCGATGTTGTTCTGGGTGATTTCGAGAAACGAGTTCATCTCTCTGCCGCCGGTATATACGTTCATCGGCATCCCTTCCTTGATGTTCTCCAACGTCATGTCCACATAAGCGTCGCCCAGGATGATGCGGCAGAAATCATGGTCGCCGAGCTGCGACACGATGCCTGTCACCACGCTCACCATCATTATGGTGAAGGCAGCCAGCAGCAGTCGCCTTGCCTCAAACATCGTGTCGGGCACCTCCTGGGTCCAGAAGGTGATGAGGCGGCTCCACTTCTCCTTCTTGTTGCGGTATATGCCGTTGTGGAGCGCTACGCAGAGGTTGTTGAGATACAGCGTTATGCGCGAGTTGGGATAGTGGGTATAGGCAAAGGCGAGGTCGGCAGTGGTGTCGGTGTAGGCATCGGCAAGGTCGTCGGGCGAATATGCCGACGGGTCGTTGGCAATGTTCTCCACGTCTTGCCATTTCCTGATGTTGTTTCTTATGAATATGATTTCCTTCATTCCTCACAGTCTGATTTTGTCCTTTGCCGATAATATTTTGGCAAATATGTCGCAAATGTAGTCAGATTTCCATATATTTGCAAACGGCAAGCGATAAAACTTGCATACAAAGATAATAACCACTCGTTTTTTTATAACATGGCAACGGCAGACATATTGACAGGACAGTTCGTAATACTTGACCAGACACCGGCGAGCATCGGCGACCGCATCATAGCGCGCATCATAGACATGATGGTGCGCGTGGCTTATGTCATCGTTGCTCTGGTGTTCTTCACTTGGGTGCCAAGTGGCGTCGATGATGATTTCTGGTCGCTCATGCTGGTCCTGCTCGTGGGATTGCCGCTGGTGTTATACACCTTCCTGTGTGAATTGCTTTTCAACGGACAGACCATAGGCAAGATGGTGATGAAGATACGCACGGTCAGCGTCGACGGGTCGTGTCCCACGATGGGCAGCCTCTTTCTGCGCTGGCTGCTCGAAATCGTAGACGTCACCTTCTTCTTCGTTGGCATAATCCCCATCATCACCACCCGCCGTCACCAGAGATTCGGCGATCTTGCCGCCGGCACGATGGTGATAGCTCGTCCCGACCCTTCTCTGATGCATATCTCGCTGTCAGAATTCCAGTATGCCTTCCCCGACTACCAGCCCCATTATGCAGGCGCAAAGCTTTTGTCGCTCGGTCAGGCAGAACTGATAGAGCGCTTCGTCAACGTGGCGGACCGCCACGGGGCTTGTGATGAGTCTGCTCTCGCCAACCTTTCCCGTAAAGTGGCTGCCGCCATTCAGGCTCCCGGCAATCCCGACAGTCTGCAGTTCCTCCGTACGGTGCTCAATGATTATCGTTATTATGCCCTTAATGAGGTGTGTTTATGTTAATAATTACTCTATGATCTTTTGACGCAATACATCATTCCCGGAATGATGCTCGCATTCGGAATATGCCTTTTCTTCCTTTCCATACCCGACAAGGAAGGACTCAAGAACTACCCCAGTTCGGGATAAGAATAGTTCATAAAAAAGTTGGTAGTCTCACAAATATTTTGTACCTTTATAGGTGATTTACAACAAGTTACAAATATATTTGATATGACTACCGATTACAAAGTTACAGAATTATTTTGTATTATAGACGAGTTTTGCAAACATTTTGATGCAG
Source organism: Prevotella sp. LMAG:51 (assembly GCF_008680225.1). Classification (NCBI taxonomy): domain Bacteria; kingdom Pseudomonadati; phylum Bacteroidota; class Bacteroidia; order Bacteroidales; family Prevotellaceae; genus Prevotella; species Prevotella sp. LMAG:51. The sequence goes on from NZ_NALQ01000027.1 coordinate 15,779, forward strand.
AAAATTCAGGAAATCTACTTGAAGACAATAGCGGAGTGAAGCGTAGACTGCGTGCAGCATCGTTGTCCGACAGTGAAATCATGACGATTCTGTTGTATTATATTGTATAAAACACTCGGTTATCCCGAACTGGGGTAGTTTCTTTCATTGATGTGTCAATTAGCGAGTGCAATATTACGAATGTTTTTAGAAAACTCTTTTACAACTGTATGGAAATGTAATTATCAATTGATTCTTGACGATTAAATTAACGAGCATGTAAGAATTCCATAGCGACTTCTAACAACAGCAAAACACTAATACAGAATATTACAAAATATTTTATATAACTATTTTGGGACTTCAAGGAGAGCCTATTGACACGTTTCATTTCTTTTTCTATGTTGCATTTGTATACTGTTAGACAAGTACAAATATAGGATAAGGCTATGTTCGCAAACAATATAGTTGCTATGTTTTTTCTAATTAGAACCAAACCTAAGCTTTTGTTAAAAATTAATTTCAAGGCAATGGATGCACTTAAAAATAGAATAAACAACAGTATGCATATTAACGTCATTGCACCTGATTCTGCATCTTTTTTGTGGTACATATAAGCATGCTGTTTAGACTTTAAAATTTCTTTATTTGTATATTCTTTTACTGTCATTCCTTTAGCCTTGATTCTTTTTCTTAAAAATGTCAGTTGAAATATTAAATTAAGGATAGGTTCAAGAAACCCAAAAATCGGCACGTCCATAATCCTGTAGCCACGCAATGCTATGCAATATGCACCTAGAAATATATTGACAATTAGTTTCATACAAAATTAATAATAAAAATAGTCAAACACAACTCCACTTATTGCTCCTCCGAAATCGCCTCCCAAAATGCCACCGGCATAACCTCCAACTAATCTTCCTAAAACAAAAGCTGGTCCGGAGAGTAATCCTTCTGAATATGTGCCAGCTGCAGCACTCGCACCATAGGCAAGCCCTTCGCAATTATTTGGACAGGTCTGCTAATCTTCGTAATCGTATACATTATTATAGTACAAGCCTTTCAATTTGAAATCTTTCATTTTTTTCATAGTCTTCAAACCAACTATGATGTTTATGCTTCTTGTCTCATTGCTGCCATATGCTGTGGCTGTACCAAGAATAAAGTCATCAGATGGAAGATTAAAGTTTTTGTCCTTATATGTTTCACCGCATATAAATGCATAGTTATTGCAATTAGGACACCACGTTCCTAACTTGTTCTTGTGAATGTCAGTTTAAAAGATTCCTAATGGTTGAAACTAATACTAATTGCATTTCTTCAATTTTATGAATTTTAGGTTAGGATAAATATTCAAATCACAAAACTGTCTGAAATCTTCTGACACCAAACAAATGCTATTATAAGTATAGTACATGTCTCCTTTGCGTTTTCGCATAATGTAATTCAAATCGGGAATAACGTCCTGTCTTGAACGGCAAAATGGGCAACACATAGGTATGTCTTTCATTGTCCTAAACATGTATTCCGAATCATAGCCAATGGCTTGTTTTGCTATAATATTTTTTCTTTTTCATGATAATTATCATGGCCTCCATCGCCAAATTATATTATTGTATTTATAAAAATCCCATCGTGCATCCCAATATCTCAGTGGATGAGAATTGTGAAAATGTCTGTCTTGTAAAATCTATTTTATCGCATTAATAAATGTTCATAACTTCTGTTTTCTCATTTACCGAGAACAAAGAAATGCGTCAGCCATTTTGAAAATCAATAAAATTAAAGCGCTGCATATCAAAAAATATTTTATATATCTGTTTTGAGTTTTGTGGGAGAGGCGTCTGAACCGTTTCATTTCTTTGTCAAGATTGCAATTATAATACATTATACTTATTGAAATCCAAGACATAAAAAGTATTGCAAATATAATAAAATGTACGTTCTTTTTTACAAGTATTATTCCAAAACTACCTTTAAAAATGAGTTTCAGGGCAATGGCCATACTCAAATAGAAAAGAACAAACAATGCAGCTATTAACATGATTGCTGTTGTCTCTCGTTGTTCTTTGTCGCTTGCGAGACTAAGTTTTTTTAATCTGGCAATTTCCTTATTTGTATATTCTTCCAATGAATTTTCTTTGGCTTGTAGCTTTTTATTGGAAATGTATAAAAAATGAATTAAAAGTTTAGTAAACCATACAATTACCGCATCCAGCGCTCCATAAATACGCAATGCTATGCAATACGCACCTAAATATACATTGATAATTAGCTTCATATAAAATTAATAATAAAAATAGTCAAACACAACTCCACTTAATGCTCCTCCGAAATCGCCTCCCAAAATGCCACCGGCATAACCTCCAACTAATCTTCCTAAAACAAAAGCTGGTCCGGAGAGTAATCCCTCTGAATATGTGCCAGCTGCAACACTCGCACCATAGGCAAGCCCTTCGCCTAAAAAATGTGCGCCAATTTCACTCCCTGCAATTCTTCCACTTGCAACAAATAAAGCGCGTCGATATTCTCTGCTGTCCGAACCATATACATTACCCGTTGGCGGAATTAATTTAAGTTGATAAATATGAGTAAAAAGTTGTATATATCACTGATTTTTAGTAACTTAGTGGTGTTCAAAACATTAAGTCCCAACCATCGTATGTACAACCTTTATACAAAATTCGTCAAAATACTTGAGATATGCAAGCAATTCTCTGAAAATCTCGTCAATGAATCTGCTAATTATGGTGACAAAGGGTATATTGGAGCTGACGTACAGCTTGACTTGTTCGGAACCGCACACATAAGACTGGAGTGTCCGTATCGGCTCAACCAAAAGGACAGGAAACCGACATTCATTCCGTTTGCAAAGGCAAGAAAGAGGATTGAGACAATATTCTCACAACTTACAGACCAGTTCTTGGTCATCAGAAACTACGCGAAAATAACAAATGGTTTGTTTCCCAGAATCATTTGCAAAATTAGTGCACTTACCATTCTGCAATACGTAAACTTCATTAACGACAAGCCCATTGGCAGAATTAAGTATGCACTAAATTAATTCCGCCAACAGGTTGTATATCTTTCCCAAGATCAAGGAACCATTGGAAGATTCCGTCTGTGAAGCCACTGCGGTGACGGTGGATGTTATGGAGACACCATCCGACACGGAATCGGAATGCACCGTGGCGACAGACGACGATTTGATGCTCTCGCTTCAGAGGCGGGATTTGCCGGCAGGGTAAACCTCTATCGCGCCTTCAAACGCAAGACCGGAGTGTCGCCGACAGACTGGGATGCCTATAAGTCGCCGCTGACCGACAATATTGCCATTGATTGTTAAAAAACAACAAGAATACACATTAAATCAGTCATAAGAAAGCGTGGTGTTGCTTATTCGACAGGGTTTTTGTAAATTTGCAATGATTTTCAGGGCGTATCTTCATCGGATGCGCCCATAAACTATATGCTATAAACAGAATTATGAATATAATCAGCGAAATAAACAAGGCGGCGCTCGAAGCCGTGAAAGCACTCTATGGACAGGATGTACCAGAGAAGATGGTGCAAGTGCAGAAGACAAAGAAGGAGTTTGAGGGAAGCCTCACGCTCGTGGTTTTCCCATTCCTCAAGATTTCAAAGAAAAAGCCTGAAGACACAGCGGCTGAAATCGGAGAATGGATGAAACAGAACTGCAAGGCAGTGGCAGACTACAACGTGGTGAAGGGATTCCTCAACATCGTAATCGACACTGCGGCATGGATAGGGATGCTCAACGACATCAACGCCGACGAACACTATGGCGAGAAGCAGGCAACGGAAGACTCTCCGCTGGTGATGATAGAATATTCTTCGCCAAACACAAACAAGCCTCTACACCTGGGTCATGTGCGCAACAACCTGCTCGGATGGTCGCTGGCGCAGATCATGGCGGCCAACGGCAACAAGGTGGTGAAGACAAATATCGTGAACGACCGCGGTATCCACATCTGCAAGTCTATGCTCGCATGGCAGAAGTGGGGCAACGGCGTTACTCCAGAGACAAGCGGCATGAAGGGCGACCACCTCATCGGTGACTTCTACGTGGCTTTCGACAAGCACTACCGCGAGGAGGTGAAGGAGCTGAAAGCCAAGTTCGTGGCAGAAGGCATGGACGAAGAGGCTGCCGAGAAGAAAGCCAAGGATGAGGCTCCGCTGATAAAGGAGGCCCACGAGATGCTCGTGAAATGGGAGCAGGGCGACAAGGACGTGCGCGACCTGTGGCAGAAGATGAACTCATGGGTATATGCCGGTTTCGACGAGACATACAAGAACCTCGGAGTAGGCTTCGACAAGATATACTACGAGTCTGACACCTACCTCAAAGGCAAGGCAAAGGTGGAAGAAGGACTGGAGAAGGGACTCTTTGAGCGCCACGAGGACAACAGCGTGTGGGCTGACCTCACCAACGAGGGACTCGACCAGAAACTGCTGCTCCGTTCTGACGGCACTTCGGTGTATATGACTCAGGACATCGGTACCGCCGAGATGCGTTTCAAGGATTATCCTATCGACAAGATGATATACGTGGTGGGCAACGAGCAGAACTATCACTTCCAGGTGCTCTCGATACTTCTCGACCGCCTCGGCTTCAAGTGGGGCAAGGAACTCGTACACTTCTCCTATGGTATGGTGGAACTGCCAAACGGTAAGATGAAGAGCCGTGAGGGAACAGTGGTGGATGCCGACGACCTGATAGAGACAATGGTGGCCGACGCCAAGAAGACGAGCGAGGAACTGGGCAAGTTCAACGACATGACAGAGGAGGAGCGCAACGAGATAGCCCGCATCGTGGGTATGGGAGCGCTGAAATACTTCATCCTGAAAGTTGACGCCCGCAAGAACATGCTCTTCAATCCGGAAGAGAGCATCGACTTCAACGGCAACACCGGTCCGTTCATCCAGTATACCTATGCCCGCATCCGCAGTATCCTTCGCAAGGCAGCCGGTCAGGGTGTCACCATCCCGGATGCGCTCGCCGACAATATGCCTCTCTGCCAGAAGGAGACGGAGCTGATACAGAAGATGGACGAGTTTGGTGCCGCAGTGCGTCAGGCTGGCAAGGACTACTCTCCGAGCGGCATCGCCAACTACTGCTATGAGTTGACCAAGGACTTCAACCAGTTCTACCACGATTACAGCATCCTCAACGCTGATACCGAAGAGGAGAAAGTCGTTCGCCTTGTCATCGCCAAGAACGTGGCAAAGACCATTAAGAACGGTATGGCACTGCTTGGCATCGAGGTGCCTGAGAGAATGTAGTTGATTCATAATTGCAATTCGTGGTTGGTGGATGATATCGTTCGGGCATCAATCATGAATTGGTGGAAAAGTATAAAGGGTGGCGGAAATTGAAGATAAGTGACGGTGAAAAATAACTTGGTACCCGTTGGCGGAATTAATTTAAGTTGATAAATATGAGTAAAAAGTTGTACATATCGCTGATTTTTAGTAACTTAGTAGTGACCAAAACATTAAGTTCGAACCATCGTATGTACAACCTTTATACAAAATTCGTCAAAATACTTGAGATATGCAAGCAATTCTCTGAAAATCTCGTCAATGAATCGGGTAATGTTCCACGTCGTGGTCCTGTTCCCAAGTTTTCGGATTTGGAAGTGGTGGCGCTATCCCTGACGGCAGAGACCGAGAGCATTGATAGTGAGAAGTGGTTGTTCGACTATAAATTGCAAGAGTACAAGGACAGCATTCCCAATCTCATATCAAGGAGACAGTTCAATGACCGCAGGAAGAAAACGTCAGGCCTGTGTGAGGAACTGCGCAAGAGGATTGCCATGGAAATGGATGGCGGAGAGGAACAGTTCTTTGTTGACTCCAAGCCGATAGAGGTTTGTAGGGTTGCAAGAGGAAAACGTTGCAAGATGGGGCGTACCGGCAATTTCTCGCAAGCTCCCGACTTCGGCTTCTGTGCTTCGCAGAATACGTATTATTTTGGTTATAAGTTACACGCTCTCTGTGGGTTAAGTGGAGTTATCCATTCCTATGATCTGTCAAAGGCAAGTGTAGCTGATCTCCATTATATGAAGGATGTAAAACATACTTATCACGACTGTAGCATCTATGGTGACAAAGGGTATATTGGAGCTGACGTACAGCTTGACTTGTTCGAAACCGCACACATAAGACTGGAGTGTCCGTATCGGCTCAACCAAAAGGACTGGAAACCAACATTCATTCCGTTTGCAAAGGCAAGAAAGAGGATTGAGACAATATTCTCTCAACTTACAGACCAGTTCCTGGTCATCAGGAACTACGCGAAAATAACGAATGGTTTGTTTGCCAGAATCATTGGCAAAATTAGTGCACTTACCATTCTGCAATACGTAAACTTCATTAACGACAAGCCCATTGGCAGAATTAAGTATGCACTAAATTAATTCCGCCAACAGGTAACTTGGTATGATTTGAGCCTCGTATTTTTTGAGATGTTTTCTTCACTCGAAGAGGGAGTATAGCGGGCTATATGACCGATGAGAGGGATGAAAACAGCCAAAAAGATGAGGTTGACACCTTTTTGAGATGTTACATTTCTCACTCAAATCGTATCAAGTTATTATTTTACCGTCACTAAAAGATATTCTGTCACCCTGACTTTTGCTTATGGAAGAAGTCGGTGACGTCGGATTTACAGACTTGGACAGAAATGTGATGCCCCCACCGGATCGGTCATTATACCGTTTGGGCAAATGTATAGCACCGGGAATATGCTCCGGTCTGTAATTATGAATTATGAAATATGGATTATGAATTGACAAACCCTCCGTCGTATAGAAACGACACCGTGTTGCCGTTGCCGATGGAAGTGACCGCCGATGCGTGGGCGGTTGATGCGGCATGTTCCGGCAATCCCGGTCCGATGGAATATCGGGGTATAGACCTCGCCACGGGAGCCGTGGTATTCCATTATGGTCCTGTGCACGGCACTAACAATATCGGTGAGTTCCTCGCCATTGTGCATGCACTTGCACTGATGGAACAGAAAGGCATACGCAAGACAATATATTCAGACAGCCACAATGCCATACTGTGGGTCAGCAAGAAGCAATGCAAGACCAAGTTGGAACGCACGCCACAGACTGCACAGCTATACAATGTGATAGCACGGGCGGAACAGTGGCTCAAGACACACCCCTTCCGTGTGCCGATACTGAAATGGGAGACGAAACGCTGGGGAGAAGTGCCGGCGGATTTCGGAAGGAAGGGATGAGGCTGATCAGGGTATCAGACTGCTGATGAAATGTGAAAACTGCATTTAATCCGCAAATAATTACAATTCTCATGCAATGTTTTCTGCTAACGGATGTTAACCTTATAGAAATCGTTTTAAGAGGTTAAACTGTTGGAGAAACATTGTTCACCCTCAATCGGACATCAGACCCCGTTGGGATTTAACAAAAGAAGGAGCTGCCTATACATTATTATATAATATAACTATAGGAATGCATATATATAGAATGAAGGCAAGTCTCTCTTAACAATAGTGAACAATGATGTACATATCGGAACAGCAACTCTATGAACGCCTGCAAAGCGGTGACGCTATGGCGCAGAAGGCTCTCTACGCGAAGTATGTGGGGAGTCTGACTGCCGTTTGTTCCCGTTATGTGGCAGATGCCGACGACGTGAAGGACGTCATGCAGGAGGTGTTCATCAAAGTGTTCACACAGATTGCTTCGTTCACCTTCCGTGGCGAAGGTTCGCTGAAGGCATGGCTGATGAGGATTACCGTCAACACATCGTTGACCTATCTGAAGAATGCCGGACGTCTGAGCGTGGTGAGAGACGACACACAGGTGGCTGACATTGTGGAGGACGAGGAACCGGATGCCGAAGGAGTGCCGCCAGACGAACTGCAACGGATGATAATGCGCTTGCCCGACGGCTACAGAACGGTGCTCAACCTATATGTCTTCGAGGACAAGAGCCACAAGGAAATCGCCGCATTATTGAATATAAAGCCGACGTCGTCGGCGTCGCAGCTGTTTCATGCCAAGGCGCTGATGGCGAAAATGATAGTAGAATATAAAAGAACCCATTGACTGTTTCACGATGAAGGAAGAGTGGAAATACAAACTGCAAAGAAGTCTGGCAGACTATGAACAGTCTGCCCCAGACGGATTGTGGGAAGACATACAGAAAGCTATGTCTGCCTCTGCCGGCGTGATGCAGGATGCAGGTAAGGTGATACCGCTGCCTGGCAAGAACCGTACAAAGGTGGTGGCGCTGAGGATTGCAGCTGCCGCAGCATGCGTTGCTTGTGGAGTGGGACTGTATCTCAGTATGCCGGACCACGACAAGGGCGCACACTCCATGGTGGCAGATGCCTTGGGAGACGGAAGCAAAGCAGCTTGCAGCAATGGCATGCAGACTGATACTCCGGCAAACGGCGACGGTCATGGCATGATGCCGCAAAGACACGACGCTGTGGGCAAGCTTCTGGCAAAGGCGGATATCCCGGCAGCAGTGAGAGAGGCGATAAGCTACGCACAGAAGGAAACCCAGACGGAACAGTTGGAATATGCTCCGCAGGAGGCAGCGGCTGTTGCTGCAGCCAACAATGGTAATGCTTCTATAGAAAAGAAACCAGAGACACAGGCTAATGCCGTCGGTGCGATGCGTGAGAGCGTGGTGCATCGTGGCAGTAATGCGTCTTCAGCTCGTTATATGAACACCTCGTCGAAAGCTGTGGATGTCAGCCATTCAGCATCAGAGGGACGTCTCACGGCAAGTCTTTTCGCTGCCAATGCCATGGGCGGAAGCGGCAACAGCATAACCAGCGACAGGTCGATGTTTGCGATGAGCGATATGATGTTCAATGATTATCCCGAACTGAGCGATGCCTACAGTGCCGTAAACACAAGGACTTCCGGCAGTTCGCTCAACGATGAGAGCGTTGACCATCATCAGCCGATACGCGTAGGACTGTCGTTGCACTATTCCCTCTCTGAGAAGTGGGGACTGGAGACAGGACTCACATACTCATATCTCTATTCTGAGACTACGGCAGGCAAGAGCGACAACCGCTACGACACAAAGCAGAAAGTGCATTTCTTAGGCATTCCGCTGACTGTGGACTATAGCATCTGGCGCAACAAGCTGCTCAACGTATATGTGGCAGGCGGCGGAATGGTGGAGAAGAGTCTGAGAGCCAAAGCCACCACATCGTATGTCCTCAACGGCAGGGAGATGAATACCGAGACCAACAAGCTCAGCATGAAGGAACTGCAATGGTCAGTAAATGCCGCTGCCGGCATACAGCTGAACATCACCAAGGAGGTGGGCATCTACGCCGAGCCGGGCGTGGGATACTATTTCGACAATGGCAGTGATGTGAAAACGGCATACAGCGACAATCCTTTCAATTTCAACATGAAGCTAGGTTTGCGTTATTCGATCAAGTGACATGACATCTCAATCAGATGATACGAATTGGTAATGACAGTTCAATACAATCAGCAGGTTGTAATGGACTGTCATTAATTGTTTTCAGACGGTTTGATAATCCCGAAACGCTCGTTTAACCCAAATCGGTCGTTAGGGTTTGTTAGGATTTTTTTAGATTAGAGGCTTTGTTGGATTAAATAATTCCGGCGATAAAAATATATAGCTAAAATCCCCCCATAGCGTGGGGAACAGAACCCCCTAATGTGGGGTTTCATTCCCCACGTCATGGGGAAAATTTATGCAAAAAAAACAGATGGAAAAATATCTTGACATACATTATTGTCTTAACATATTTTTCATTACATTTGCACAAGAATAAACAAAGAAAAGTTAGACTACTGATAAAAACAGGTACGTTAATGGACTGCTGCATGTTCTGCAACAGAATATTCAGACATGATATATAGTACGACACAGTGGACTTGACTATAACAACACTGCAACATAACCAACAAAAAAATAACATGAAGAAATCAAATCTTTCCGCGAGATTGCTACCGGCACTGTTCGTCGCAGGTGCTCTCGTGTTCACAGGATGTTCAGACAGTGACTATGATTTTGGAAACATCGATTCCACGATTGGTATCGGAAGCGATGGACTCCAGATTCCTGTCAGCACAACCGAAAACATCAAGTTGGGCGACATTTTGGAGCTCGAGGAAAACGGAAGTGTAGTAGAGGCTGCAAACGGCGATTATGTGTTCCGCCAGGATGGTGGAAACGTTGCCCCCGTGCATCCGTTTATCGACAAGATTGTAGTTTGGAAGAAGTCCGAGCCCATCATCACTTCAGCGCCTGTAGGTGTCGTATCGCCTACAAAGTCGAAAGGCGTGCGTCGCAATGACTCGTATGTTGGCGACATAAGTGGCGTAGGATACCTTGTGGAGTTCCATTACAGGGGTGAGAAACCGGCAGATGTAATCGAAATGAAGAAGGCTGAATTGAAGGCACCCGTAACACTCAGACTCAAATTCGATGACAATATCAAGAGGAGCATTCCGAAGTTCCAGGAACTCTCGCTGACATTCCCTAACTATATGGAACTGGCAGACAACGGAAGTTTGATGACGCCGACTGTAAATGGAAGAAAGGTAGTCTTCAATGATGTGCCAACCTCAAAAGACCTGGTGGTAAAGGTGAATATCAAGGCTATCGACTTCAAGGCAAAGCAGGAATATCCAGGTTCTTCAATAAAGATAAACGGCAAGGATGTGGAACTTGACGGCTTTATCGTATTGAATGTTTCAGCTCCATATACCGGTTCTGCAGCAGATGCAGGAAATGTCGGAGGAGAGATCACCTGTACCTATGAGAACGACAACTTCACCATCGAAGCAGCCACAGGACGCTTCAACCCGGATATCGCCCTCAACGACCTCGGTGACGTGGACATCACCGGTGTGCCGGACTTCCTGAAAGACGGAAATGTGGTGGCAGACCTGTATAATCCGCAGATTTCGCTCGACATCAGCAACGACATGCAGGTGGATGGTGTAGTAAACGGTACTATCAAAGCCTTCAAGAACGGACGCGAGACAGCCTCGGTGGATGTAGAGGGAATACGTGTGACAGGCGGCAAGACAACCCATGTGTGCATCTGTCGCAGAGGAAACGGAGTGGAAGGTTACGACCAGGTAATCACCAAGAGCAATCTGTCAGACCTCATAAAGACCATACCGGACAACATCAAGTTCACCGCTACGGCAATGGCAGACAGCAAGAAGGAAGGACGCTTCGAACTCGGACATACCTACGTGATACAGCCTTCGTATCATGTTGACGCACCGTTGGCATTTGCAGAGAATGCGGTGATAGAATACCGTGACACCCTCGACGGATGGCACGACGACATCAAGGACATGAAGCTCGCAGACGGTGCTTATCTGCTGGCTACGGCTAACGTGACAAGTTGTGTGCCTGCATATATGTCGTTGGATGTCATACCGGTGGATGCCGACAAGAAGGAACTCAAGGGCATCGAGGTGCAGCTCGTTCAGAAGGATGTGAAGGCATCGGCAGACGGAGTGGAATCGCAGACATCACCGCTGGAGGTGAAGATCATGCAGACCGACGATGATGCCATGAAGCGACTCGACGGACTGGTGCTCATCGTTGCCGGAAAGGCAAGCAACGGAGAAAACGCCGTGACGGGCATCACGCTCAATGCGCAGAAACATACTCTGAAGCTCACTGATATAAAGATAAAGATGGTGGGCAAGGTGATAGGCGACTTTAATTAACCTTTAAACACAAAACCTGATTATGACAAGTCTTAAGATAAAGAATATGCTCGCCGTGGCAATGCTTGCCGCCGGCAGCTCGGCAATGGCGCAGAACCTGAATTCGGCGTATTTCACCGACCAGTTCGCATCCCGCAACACTATGAACCCGGCATTCGGCAACGACCAGAACTTCGTTTCCATTCCAGGTCTCGGCAACGTGAACATCAGTCTTCAGGGAAACTTCGGTTATGAAGACGTGGTGATGAAGAACCCACGCTTCGGCATCGACAGCAACAAGAAGATGACGACCTTCATGAACCCCTATATCTCAGATGCCAAGGCGCTCGACGGATTCTCCACCGGCAACAACAGAGTGGTGGGCGACGTGTCAGTGGCGCTTCTCGCTGCCGGCTTCAAGGCGTTCGGCGGATACAACACCGTGGAACTCAATTCAAAGTCATCGCTTGGTATGGTATTGCCATACGAACTCTTCGAGTTTGCGCGCAACACCGGCAACAACAACTACAACATCGGTGACATCAGCGCCCACGCACAGTCGTATGTGGAACTGGCGTTCGGTCATTCACGCAATATCGACGAGAAGCTGAGAGTAGGTGCGAAATTCAAACTCCTCTTCGGAGTGGCACGTGCCGACTTCAAGTTCAAGGACGTGAAGGCAGACCTCTCGGCACCGGAGAAATGGACAATCAGCGGTGACGCTCAGGCAGATGTCTCGATGAAGGGATTCCAGTATAAGATGAAGGAAAAGGAGTATGAAACGGCAGGTGCCGGCACATACGAGAAGATTGACGACATCGATGTGGATGGAGCCGGACTCGGAGGCTTCGGTATGGCTCTCGACCTGGGTGCCGTGTATAAGATCAACGAAGACTGGACGGTGAGCGCCTCGGTGCTCGACCTCGGATTCATGAGCTGGAGCAATGACATGCAGGCAACCAACAAGAACAAGAGCTTCGAGTTCAGCGGATTCCATGACACTTCAGTGAATAGCGACCGCCCGGGAACCATCGATGACCAGACAGACAAATACAGTGACCAGATAACAGACTTCATAAACCTGCAGGACAAAGGCGACAAGGGAAGTCGCACCACAGGTCTGGGAGCCACACTGAATGTGGGCTGTGAGTATCAGTTGCCGGCATACCGCAAGATAAGCTTCGGTCTGCTCAGCACAACACGCATCAAGGGAGAATACTCATGGACAGAAGGCAGACTGAGCGCCAACTGGAAACCCCTCAAGTGGCTTGACGGGGGCATCAGCTTTGCGGCAAGCAGCTTTGCTACAAGCATGGGATATGTGGTGAACATCCATCCGAAGGGCTACAACTTCTTCATTGGCATGGACCACATCCTTGGCAAGACCAGCAAGGAATGTATCCCTCTCAGCTCAAACGCCAGCATATCGATGGGTATGAGCGTGACATGGTAAGATGCCATAACGGACTTTTGCGCGGTATGACAGCCGCTTGTGATATAGCCGGAGGCCAATGGGTGTTGATAGCCCGATGGTCTCTGGCTTTTTTCGTCACTGAACGTTTGTTTCATGAATTAACGCTTGCCGTTTCAAATACTTTTCTTAACTTCGCATCTAAAACCTATTATATATGATCTGTTACCGTAGGATAGCCAATAGCCTAATGGCATTTTTGTTCGCATCAACAGCCTTTGCTGCCAATCCCGATGCCGATGACAACCTGTCGTTGATGCGCCAGGTGCGCACATCATCATGTTTTGACTACAATCTCACAGGACAACTTCTCACCGATGGCATCGTGACAACCGCGATGCCGCCGACACTCACCGTATGCGATGCCGCCGGACCGCTGCCAAGACGCGAGCGGGAATGGGCAATCGACGGTGGGGAGTGGACCCGCAACACGCTGATGGGCAGCAGCAACAGCCTGCAATATCAGTGGACGGCGATGTCGGTGAAAGCCGACCGCATGAAATTGCGCTGCTACGTGGCATACGATGAGGCGAAGGCACATGGAGGCTACAGTATAAAAGTGCTTGTGCCGACCGGCAAGAAAGGCGGATGGCGTGTGGTGGCAGAAGACCGGGGCGGCAAGCTGCCCGGCACTTTGTCGAAGAGCAAGGTGAGCAGCGACCCAAACAAGCAGACCGGGACAAGCATGCTGCCGCAGCGCGACGTCAATCTGCAGTTCGACCTGCCCGCTGACTGCCGGGACATCACGGCCATGCGCCTGGAGTTGGATATGGAAGGAGCTGTATATTGGACAGTCTTCAATATCGATTTCTACAAGGACGGTGGGAGAGTGCTTGCCGATGTCATACCAAACTCCCGTTTCGGAAGCGCCTGGATGAGTGCCGGCGAGGGACATGAATGGGCACAGGTAGACCTGGCGGCAAAGTCAGAGGTGTCGTTCGTTGACCTTTCGTGGATACGCCGGCCCAAGCATGGATATATAGAAGTCAGCGACGACGCCCGGCAATGGCGTCGTGTGGCAACGCTGCCCGACAACAGCAAGCGGCGCACCGACCGCATAAAACTCAGCGGCGTCAGTTGCCGCTATGTCAGAGTCACCATGGACGGCGGCAGCATTGATGTGGCGAAGACCGGCGATGTGCCAACCAAGGCATACGTGCTGAGCGAACTGAAGGTTGAAGGAAAGGGCGTTCGGCGCGACACGGAGTCTGCAACCCGCCCCGGTATGGAATCAGCAAACGGTGGATATGCCGACAACCGCATGATGCTCAATGCCGGAGACTGGAAAGTGTGCCGCGCGTCACAGGTGAAAGCAGGAGGTGAGAAGGTATCCACCGGACAGTTTGCCACCGATGACAGTTGGATTCCAGCCACCGTGCCAGCCACCGTGCTCACCAGTTTCGTCAACTATGGCGCTCTTGCCAATCCAGACTATGCCGACAATATGTTCGGCATCAGCGATTCATATTTCAACTCCGACTTCTGGTATCGCCGCACCTTCTCCCTGCCGAAGGAGATGGCCGGACAGCGGGTGCTTCTGAATTTCGACGGCATCAACTGGAAAGCCGATGTTTGGGTCAACGGCAAGAAGATAGACCGCATAGAGGGAGCCTTCACCCGTTCCGTAGCCGACATCACGCCATATCTCAACGGAGGAGTAAACACACTCGCCGTGCTTATCCACAAGAATGCACATCCCGGAGCGATAAAGGAGAAAAACCATCTGAACACCGATTTCAACGGCGGCATACTCGGAGCAGACAACCCCACCTTCCATGCCACTATCGGCTGGGACTGGATATCAACTATCCGCGGTCGTGATATCGGTATCTGGAACGATGTATATCTTACTTCTACTGCTTCCGTAACACTCGCAGACCCCGTAGTAAGCACCCGTTTCGACAATCTGCCCGACACCCTTGCCACCATGACGCCACGCGTGTTGGCGCACAACTGGCTCGACAAGGAAGTGAGCGGAACGCTGATAGGATGGATAGGCAATCTGAAGTTTGAAAAGAATATCACGCTGAAAGCCGGAGAACAGCGAGAGGTGGTGTTCAGTCCCGACGAATACCAGACCCTGTGCGACCGGCGCATACGCCTCTGGTGGCCAAACGGACATGGCGAACCATATCTGCATGATGCCGGATTTGAGTTTTTGGCAGACAATCAGCAGAGCCACAACGCCACTGCCCGCATCCACTACAAGGCAGGTATAAGGGAGATGCGATATGCCGACCCTGACACGCAGCTGAAACTTTTCGTCAACGGGCGACGCATCGTGCCGCTCGGCGGAAACTGGGGATTCCCGGAGTCTAACCTCAACTATCGCCAGAGGGAATACGACATTGCCGTGCGCCTGCACCGCGACATGAACTTCAATATGATTCGTAACTGGGTGGGAATGACCGGCGACGAGGAGTTTTATGACGCTTGCGACAAGTATGGCATCATGGTGTGGCAGGACTTCTGGCTTGCCAACCCTGCCGACGGACCGGATCCCGACGACGAGGTGATGTTCATGCGCAATGCCCGTGATTTCACAAGCCGTATGCGCCGCCATCCGTCGATTGCTCTCTATTGCGGACGAAACGAAGGTTATCCTCCAAAGACCCTCGACGACGGTTTGCGGCAGACTGTGGCAGAGATGAACCCGAAGTTACTCTACATATCATCTTCGGCTGATGATGGAGTGAGCGGACACGGACCGTATTGGGCGGAACCGCCACGTACCTACTTCGCCAAGCAGAGCGGAAAACTGCATACCGAGCGTGGCATGCCTAACGTGATGACGCCGGAAGGCACACGCCGCACACTCGCAGAACCGATAGAATGGGAACCCGGCGACGCCTGGGGACAGCATGATTTCACACAGGCAGGCGCTCAGCGAGGCGCTTCGTTCATGGCAATCGTCGAACGTATGTTCGGCAAACCGGGGTCTGCCGACGACTTCACCCGTCTGGCACAATGGGAAAACTATGAAGGTTATCGTGCGATGTATGAGGCAGACTCGAAATACCGCCAGGGACTGCTCATCTGGATGAGCCACGCCTGCTGGCCAAGCTATACATGGCAGTGTTATGACTATTATTTCGAACCTACGGCAGCCTTCTTCGGCGCACGCAAGGCTTGCGAACCATTGCATATCCAGCGTAACGCCCTGACACGCAGCATCGAGGTGGTAAACCGCACGGCGGATAACTATAAAGACCTTGTGGCAACCCGCGAACTGCTCGATATCCGTGGCAATATTGTCCGTGTGGATAGCAATATGGTAAACTCCAATGGTGACTCCACCGTAGAACTGGCAGCTCTCGCCACCGACTCCGTGCCCGGGAATATCGACGGAACGGTGTATTACATCCGTTTGAGACTTGCAGACAGCAATAACGCGACGCTGTCTACCAATTTCTATGTGCTGTCTACCGACGAAGGCAATCTGCAGCAGCTTGCCACACTGCCCCAGGTGAATGTGGCGGCTTCAGTAAAACGCCCGTCCGGCAACGGCATGACTCTGACTTTGCGGAACACCGCTTCCACACCGGCAATGATGATAAGGCTGAACCTCAAGACCGGCGATGGTTGTCAGGTGCTGCCCGTGGACTATTCAGACAATTATTTCCACCTCATGCCCGGAGAGGAGCGCACTGTCAATATCAGATGGGACAATGCCGATGCGCGACAGCAAGTACCGTTTGTCGAGCTTACGGGATATAATGTGGAACAGTGTGTGTTGAAATAGTAAAGCCGTACGGAGATAGGGTAGGAGTGTCGTCATTTCTTGTCTTATATGGCAATTTGTCCATAAAAAAATTAACCCCAAACGGTCATCATGCCGTTTGGGGTTAAAAAATCTCTTGGAGTTTCCGTCGTGCCCTGCTCTTAGTTTTCCTTCAGCCAGAGTGGGGCAGCGTAATTACAGTTTGTTGAACTCAGCGAAGATCTTGTCGGAGATTTCCTTGAACTCTTCGTCGGTGAGTTTCAGCTTAGGGTTAGAGAAGAGCATGTCCTTCTCGTTCTGCATCGGCACGAGGTGAACGTGGGCATGAGCCACTTCCAGTCCGAGCACCGCCATGCCCACCTTGCGGCATGGGAAAGCGTTCTTGATGGCAACTGCCACCTTCTTTGCAAATACCGCCATTTCGGCAATCTCCTCGTCGGTCATGTCGAAATAGTAGTCCACCTCACGGCGTGGAATCACCAGAGTGTGACCCTTCACCAGAGGGTTGATGTCGAGGAACGCATAGAAATTCTCGTTTGTGGCGCATTTCCAGCTTGGAATCTCGCCTGCAGCAATCTTAGAAAAAATGTCCATAATCTATAGTTTTTATTCTACGGAAATCTTGTCGATTCTCAGTCTTATGGTGCCACGAGGAATCTTTATCTCAGCCTCGTCGCCCACCTTCTTGTTGAGCAGTCCCTGTGCGATAGGAGTCTTGATGGAGATTTTTCCCTCCTTGAGGTTCGCCTCGCTCTCGCTGACGATAGTGTATGTCATCTTTGCCTTAGTGGCGATGTTTGTCATCTCCACCTTCGACAAAATCTGTACGGTGTCGGTGCTGAGGCGTGACGTGTCAACGATCTTCGCTTCAGCGATGGCGAGCTTCAGCTTGTTGATCTTGTCTTCCAGATGAGCCTGTGCCTCTTTTGCCGCATCATACTCAGAGTTCTCACTAAGGTCGCCCTTGTCGGCAGCCTCTGCGATTGCGGCAGATGCCTTCGGACGCTCAATACTTTCCAAACGTTTCAGTTCGGCTACCATCTTGTCGTAGCCATCTTGTGACATGTAAGCCATAATGAAAATTATTTTTTATTTGATTTTATGTGTTTCCTGGCAATATAATATAATGGATTCCGGCAGAGAAATTAGTGCCGGAATCCATTATATTCTCACCAAATGTCTATTCTTTTTGCAAAGATAGGCATATTTTTCATAATTACAAAATAAAAAATTGGCTAAAAACGTGTTTGTTAATATAATTATGCTTATTTTTGCAGCTACATAATTGTGTAATACTTTTATTATCCTTGTTATATTATGATTACACCTTCAGAGTATAATGCTATTTTGGACTTGATGCATCGTCAGGTTGTGCCTGCTATTGGATGTACCGAGCCTATTGCTGTGGCACTTTGTGTGGCAAAAGCAACAGAGCTGCTTGCAGCGGAGCCTGATACTATTGATGTCAGACTTAGTGCAAACATTTTTAAGAACGCCATGGGAGTAGGCATCCCTGGCACGGGAATGATCGGTCTTCCCATCGCCATCGCTTTGGGAGCGCTGGCGGGAAAGCCTGAACTCAGTTTGGAAGTGCTCCGCGACTGCACGAAGGACGATGTGGAGCGTGGAAAGAAATACATCGACGAGGGAAGAATCAAGATAACCCTCGAACATGATGACGCCGACAAACTGTATATCAACGCCCTCTGCAAGGCTGGCGGAAAGGAAGCTGAGGCTCGCATCAAGAGCTCCCACACCAATTTCGTCTTCATGCGTAAGGACGCAGAGGAGCTGCTCAACGTGGCTTCGTGTGCCGCTAAAGCCTCACAGGCTGCCGACGACATCAGGCTGACGCTGGGTAAAGTGTATGAATTCGCCCACACTGCCAAGCTCGACGACATCCGCTTCATCCTCGACGCCAAGAAGCTCAACGAGGCTGCATCTGCGGCAGGACTGCGCGAGAACTATGGCCACCAGCTGGGCAAGACGCTCTGCAGTCCGCTCGGTCATGGAATCATGGGCGACAGCATCTTCTCCAGAATACTGTCTGCCACAAGCTGTGCCTGCGACGCACGTATGGCGGGAGCCATGGTGCCGGTGATGAGCAACAGCGGCAGCGGAAACCAGGGTATCTGCACCACCATGCCGGTGGTGGTATTTGCCAAGGAGAACCATAACACTGAGGAGGAGCTTATCCGTGCGCTTGTGATGAGTAACCTCACGGCAATATATATCAAACAAAACCTCGGCACGCTGTCTGCACTTTGCGGATGCGTGGTTGCCAGCACGGGCAGCAGCTGCGGTATCACATATCTCATGGGCGGCAACTTCGAGCAGATTTGCTTCTCGGTGAAGAATATGATAGCAAACCTTACGGGAATGATCTGCGACGGTGCGAAGCCAAGTTGCGCCCTGAAGCTCACCAGCGGCGTGAGCACGGCAGTGCTCAGTGCGATGCTCGCCATGCAGCACAAATATGTCACCTCATACGAGGGAATCATCGACGACGATGTGGACCAGAGCATCCGCAACCTCACAGCCATCGGCAGCCGCGGCATGAACGATACCGACCGTTTCGTGCTCGACATCATGACCCACAAAGGTGTGAAGGAGGATTGACGTAACTATATAAGGATTCCTGTTGGAGTCACCTTGATAAACAATCGAAGAAAAATAAAAATAAAAAAACAATAAAGTAATAATGAAAAGTTCAGTAATCAAAAGAATGTTTATGACTTCGCTCATGATGCTTATGGCTATCATGCTGTGGGCACAAGGAAGTCCGGTACATTTCACAGTTAGTCAGAAGCAGGTTTCTGACACCGAAATCGATGTGGTCTTCAAGGGTAAGATCGCCAAGGGCTGGCATGTATATGCCCCCAACATCCCTGCTGACGGACCAATCCCTGCCACTATGCACACCGAGAAGGCTGAGGGCGTGAAGGCAGTAGGCAAGCTCAAGGCCCAGGGCAGGGAAATCAAGGAGTACGACCAGATTTTCGGTATGCAGCTTCGATATTATGAGAACAGCGTTACCTTCGTGCAGCGCTATAAGATTACGGGCAAGACATACTCTGTGAAGGGTTATCTGGAGTACGGCGCCTGCAACGACTCTGGCTGTTTGCCTCCAACCTCTGTGGAGTTCTCATACAAGGGCAACGGTCCTGCCGATGCTCCTGAGGCTCAGGAGGAAGCTACAGAGGAGGCTGCCGCTGCCGACACTGCAGCCGTGGCACCGGCCGGCGAGGCTGTTGAGGCTGACTCGGCATCCGTAGTTGCCGACGGCGACCTCTGGAAACCGGTTATCAATGAGCTGAAGGCATATCAGGAAGGTGGCAACGCAAGCCACTCTCTCTTCTATATCCTCATCATGGGCTTCGTGGGCGGTCTGCTCGCAGTGCTCATGCCATGTATCTGGCCTATCATCCCAATGACCGTAAGCTTCTTCATGAAGCGCAACAAGGACAAGAAGAAGGGTATCCGCGACGCCGTTACCTATGGTATTTCCATCATCGTGATCTACGTGTTGCTCGGCTTCCTTATCACTCTTATTTCGGGTGGTAACGGACTGAACAGTCTTTCTACCAACGCCGTGTTCAACATCATCATTTTCCTCGTGCTCGTTGTATTCGCAGTGTCATTCTTCGGATGGTTCGAGCTTGAGCTGCCTTCTAAGTGGACAAACTCCGTAGACAACAAGGCTTCTGCAACAACAGGTCTCGTGTCTATCTTCCTTATGGCGTTCACCCTCGTGCTCGTGTCATTCTCTTGCACCGCACCTATCATCGGACTGCTCCTCGCTGAGTTCTCTACATCGGGTAACATCGCCGCTCCGGCAGTCGGTATGCTTGGCTTCTCTATTGCCCTCGCATTGCCGTTCACACTCTTTGCCATGTTCCCGGCATGGCTCAAGTCAGCTCCTAAGTCTGGCTCTTGGATGAACACACTGAAGGTGAGCCTCGGTTTCGTGGAGCTCGCATTCTCTCTGAAGTTCCTCTCTGTTGCCGACCTCGCTTACGGATGGCACATCCTCGACCGTGAGACATTCCTCGCTCTCTGGATAGCTATCTTCTTCCTCTTGGGTCTCTACCTCATCGGCAAGCTCAAGTTCCAGAGCGACGTGATGCTCGGTGAGCCAAAGCCAATGCCAGTGCCTTGCGTGATGCTCGGTCTTGTTTCTCTGGCATTCGCCGTATATATGATTCCTGGTCTCTGGGGTGCTCCTTGTAAGGCTGTCAGCGCCTTCGCACCGCCGATGAACACACAGGACTTCAACCTCAATACCAACGAGGTGAAACCTAAGTACACTTCTTATGAAGAGGGTGTAGCTGCCGCTGCAGCACAGGGCAAGCCTATCCTCATCGACTTCACCGGCTTCGGTTGTGTGAACTGCCGTAAGATGGAGGCTGCCGTATGGACAGACCCACGCGTTGCCGACAAACTCAACAACGACTATGTGCTCATCTCTCTCTATGTTGACGACAAGCAGCCTCTGGCCAAGCCTATCGAGGTGACCGTGAACGGACAGAAGCGCACTCTGCGTACTGTCGGTGACAAGTGGAGCTATCTGCAGCAGAGCAAGTTCGGTGCTCTCGCACAGCCATACTACGTGACCCTCGGTCCTGACGGTATGCCTCTCTCTCGTCCATTCTCATTCAAGGAAGACGTGTCAGACTATCTGAACTTCCTCCAGGAGGGCTTGGACAATTATAGAAGCAAGCAGAACGACTGATAAGCAAATACAGAGAAAGGGACAGCCGGATGATGCATCGTCACGTCGGGCATGTCCCTTTCTTGTTATATATAATATGGTGTGAATGAGGCGTCTGTCATTCTCCGATGCGCCTTGATTGTATAACTTAAAAACAAAGTACTATGATAAAAGACCTTCTCGCATTTCTCGATGCATCGCCAGTGAATTTCCTCGCAGTGAAGACCCTCAAGGAGCGTCTTGCCGCTGCCGGTTTCAAAGAGATGGATTCCACTGCTCCCATAGGCACCATTGAGCCAGGCGACCAGCTGTTCTTCACCAAGAACGACTCCTCGCTCTATGCCGTCCGCATAGGCAGGCAGACTATCGCCGATGCGGGATTCCATCTGATATGCGCCCATTGCGACTCGCCCACCTTCCGTATCAAACCGAATCCGGAAATGGTATGTGAGGGAGGCATCACGAAACTCAACACCGAGGTATATGGTGGACCTATCATGAGCACATGGTTCGACCGTCCGCTGAGCCTCGCCGGAAGAGTCATCTTGCGCACCGACAATCCGCTGCAGCCGGAAACCCGTCTGCTGCATGTGAAGCGACCATTGCTGCAGATCACCAATATCGCCATCCACTTCAACCGTCAGGTGAACGACGGTGTGAAACTGAGCAAGCAGAAAGACATGCTCCCGCTGCTCGGCATCGTGAACGACCAGCTTGAGGCTGGCAACATGCTGATGAACGTCATCACCGGCGAACTCGGTGTAAAGGCGCAGGATATCCTCGACTTCGACCTCTATCTCTACGACACTGCTCCTGCCAGCACCTTCGGCGTGCATGACGAGTTTATCTCTGCCGGCAGACTCGACGACCTGAGCATGGTTCATGCTGGACTCATGGCGTTGATGATGAGTGGCGGTGTGCCGGAGACTACACAGGTGCTTGCCGTATTCGACAATGAGGAGACTGGCAGCCAGACAAAGCAGGGAGCCGGCAGCCCGTTCCTGAGCAGTCTGTTGCAGCGTCTGGTGTTCGCACAGGGTGGCGAAATGTCGGATTTCTACCGCAGCGTGGAGAAGTCGTTCATGATTTCTGCCGACAATGCCCATGCCTGGCATCCTAACTATCCTGAGAAGTTCGACCCTACCAACCATCCTATGCTTGGCGGTGGTCCATGCATCAAGTTCAATGCAGCCCAGAAGTATGCCAGCGACGCCGTTTCGGCAGCCATCTTCACAGGCATTTGTGAGAAAGCCGGTGTGCCATGCCAGCGCTTCGTCAACCATAGCGACGTGGCAGGCGGCAGCACCCTCGGCAATATCCTTGCTTCATCATTGCCTCTGCGTGGCGTAGACATGGGTAACCCTGTCCTCGGTATGCACTCCGTGCGTGAGACGGGTTCTGTGGCAGATCATGAATACTGCATCAAGGCATTCACGGAGTTCTATAAACTGTGATTTGCAGAGCGTAGACCTGCATAACCCCAAAATGCGGTCATCAGGTCGTTCAACGTAATACCCAAAACGGTCATCCCTCTTTGCTGTATTTGCAATGTGGGATGACCGCTATCGTTTCTAATATGTCGTTATAGCCTTTTGGCCTTCAAATGATAACTGAAAGTCTTTCTTAATGGCTGTTGTTGTCAGTAATTACTTTCTTGCCGTTGATGATATTATGAAACGATAGGCTAAAGGAATATAGTAGCCAAAGATTTTCCGGAAAATCTTTGGCTGCTTGGAGTTGATGTGTTATATTTGCCGTGAAATTGAGAAATATGCTTTTTTGCGTCCTTATAGTCCGTTGAGATGAGGGCGGGAGAAGGCAGGGATTGTTATAATTATTAGAAACAAAACTTATCATCAACAAATGGATCCAATATTTATCACCGGACCATGTGTCATAGAGTCGGCAGAATTGCTCGACACCATAGCGGCAGAGATAAAGCGACTAAGCGACCTGACGGGCCGCACATTCTATTTCAAGGCATCCTTCGACAAGGCAAACCGCACGTCGATACACTCCTTCCGCGGCCCCGGACTGGAACGCGGACTGCAGATGCTTGCCGACGTGAGAGAGAAATACCATCTGCCGCTGCTCACCGATATCCATGAGAGCTGGCAGGCAAAGGCAGCCGGAGAGGTGGTGGACGTGTTGCAGATTCCTGCATTCCTGTGTAGGCAGACCGACCTCCTCGTAGAGGCAGCACGCACCGGACGCACGGTGAACATCAAGAAGGCACAGTTCCTTTCTGGCGAAGACATGCGCTATCCAGTGGAGAAATGCCGTGAGGCAGGTGCCAAGGAGGTGTGGCTTACCGAGAGAGGCAACAGCTTCGGATACAACAATCTTGTGGTGGACTTCCGCAACCTGCCAGCCATGTCGCAGTATGCCGACCGCGTGGTGATGGACTGCACACACAGCGTGCAGCGGCCGGGAGGAGCCGGCGGAAAGACTGGCGGCGACCGTCAGTATGTGCCGATGATGGCGTTGGCGGCAAAGGCGTTCGGAGCACAGGGATATTTCTTCGAGACGCATCCCGACCCGGACCATGCCCTCAGCGACGGACCGAACATGCTCTATCTGAAAGACCTCGAAGGAGTGGTGAAGAGTCTGCTTGACTAACAGAAACTGCCGTCCCGTCAGTCAGTGCTGATGGGAATAATCGGAAAACAAAAGTAGAATTATGAAATACACACATACAGCAATAAAATGTATCGAGGACGAGTCGAAGGCTCTCCTTGAACTCATACCCAATATCGACGACAATTTCGACAAGGCTGTCGATATCATACTACAGTGTAAGGGAAAGCTCATCGTTACCGGAGTGGGCAAGAGCGGACATATCGGTGCGAAGATTGCCGCTACGCTCTCTTCAACGGGAACGCCGAGCTTCTTCATCAATCCCCTTGATGCCTTCCACGGCGATCTCGGCGTGATACAGGCAGAGGATGTGGTGTTGGCATTGTCTAATTCCGGACAGACCGATGAGCTGCTGCGCTTCCTGCCGTATCTCATCGAACATAAGATCCCTGTTATCGGAATGAGCGGAAACCCGGAGTCGCTGCTCGCCAAATATGCCACTGCCCATCTTAACTCCAGAGTGAGCCGTGAGGCTTGTCCGTTGGGACTCGCTCCCACATCATCCACTACGGCAGCCCTCGCCCTGGGCGACGCCCTGGCATGTGCGCTGATGGTGGCACGCAACTTCAAGGCTACCGATTTCGCACAGTTCCATCCAGGCGGTTCGCTCGGCAGACGACTGCTCACCAGGGCTAAGGACGTGATGCGTTCCGACGACCTGCCTGTAGTAGACCCTCAGACGAAGCTCGGCGAGGCCGTTATACATGTGAGCAACGGCAGACTGGGACTGTGTGTGCCGGTGGTTGACGGCAAGGTGGTGGGTCTCGTCACCGACGGCGACATACGCCGTGCGATGGAGAGCTCGCAGGACAGATTCTTCCAACTCACCGTTGCCGACATCATGACGAAGACGCCGAAGATGGTGTCGCCGGAAATGAAGATTACCGACATAGAACAGGTGCTCCATCAGAACAAGATACACTGTGTTCTCGTGGTTGACGAGGAGAAGCATCTGCTTGGCGTGGTGGATTCATTCCGAACTATGTTGTAGAATTTTTCAGCTATGTATATAAGCACCAAAACGGTCATTAGGTCGACAAGGCCTAATGACCGTTTTGGGATAAAAAGGTTGGTGGAGCAGATGCAAGGTCTTATTTCAGTTTGCTCCGCTCAATCACGTGTACGAAGTCCTGCCAACCTTTCTTCGCCTTGTATTTTCCCACACATCCGTCAGGAACTACGAGCCATGTGTTCTGCAGCACTTCGCGGCAGAATGCGTTAGGAGCGTCGTGAGGATTCCTGTTGGTTATTGCTATCGCCTTCAGGTTTGGAGTGTCGCTGAATGCACCTTCGCCGATGTTTATCATGTCATCGCCAAGAGTGACATACTCCAACGAGGTGCAGCATCTGAAAGCGTTCTCACCGATAGTGTGCATGTCTTTCGGACAGTCGAAGCGTTTCAGTTTGATGCATCCCCAGAAGCAGGCGTTACCGATGCCCTTGAGGTTGTTGTCGGTATGTATCGATTCAAGCTCCGTACACCATTGAAAGGCACCCATGCCGATGTGGCGCAGCTTGGCAGGACAGGTGAAAGTCTTCAGCGGACATCTGGTGAATGCTTGTGACTCGATGAACTTTATGGCATCGTTTAGCGTTATCGACTCCAGCGAGCAACCGTCGAAGGCACCGCAGGCAATCACCTCTATGGTCCAGTTCGTCAGTCCTCTTGACACATTGTATGGAATCTTGACATGCTTCAGGCCCGGTTCCATACACCGTTGTACGGTGGCCTCTCCCTGGTATGTCAGTGCCGTCTCCGACACCATTCCGTATTGTATCGGTCCGGAGATGAAGTATGGCAGATTGAGGTGGTCTTGCGCCATGGCGGCATTGGTCATGACCATAAAGCAGGTCAGCAGTAGCATCTTCAGTTTCTTCATGATGTTATTGTTTTTTATTGTTCTTGATTATACCTTATCTATTATGCGTTGTCGTTGGTGGAGAGAACGTCCTGTTGTCGTCATACTCTGTTATTCCCCAATCGGTCATCAGTCTGTTGTTGGCTTATTCCAGCACATCCCAGAACTCATCGGGCAGCGAGATGTTCTCAATGTCCTTTGCCTCTTCAAACAGTGGGGCGATGTCGTCGGCATCAAATCCCGCTATGCCACAGCCGATGGCAGTGACGAGGAAATGGAGTTCGGGATGCTGACGGGCATATTCTACGAATTCGTCAACGTAGGGCTTGATGGTCTCCGTGCCTCCCTGCATGGTTGGGATGGCATACGACTGTCCCTGCATTCCTACGCCCTGTCCCATTACGGCACCGAAATGCAGTCTCGCCGCACGTGCCGCGCCGCCGGCGTGGATGCCCTGCAGGTTTGAACCGAACACGAATATCTCGTTCGGCTTCAGGGCGGTGATTAGTGATGGTGTGATTCTTCTGTTCATGATATCTGTATTTTGTTCTGATTCCTGTTGCCAGTTGGCGAAGCGTGGGAGTGAAGCTGCTGACATCGGACTTGCCTTGCTGAAGCATGCGTCTGCCGAACTGTCTTCCATGCAGCGTTCCATGACCGGAGCCATGGTGAGACCTTCGCCGTAATTCTCGATTACGTAGGGAGTCACCACTTCCTCCATCATCTTCTTGTATCTCATGTTCACTGCAGCCGGAGTGATGCCGAGCTGTGCCGCCACGTCCTTCTGTTTGAATCCGGCATAAAACACCATGTGGGCTATCTCCTGCATCATGCGGTCGTGGTAGTGTGATGCCACAGCCTCTGCCACTTGCAGCAGCATGCCCTCCTCCTTGTCGGTGGACCGCACATATTCCAACACCACATCGGAAGCCTCTTCAGAGAGATGCTCATACTCCTTGTTGTAAGCCTTCAGTGCATCGAGCACCACGAAATGGAAACCCCTCACCATCCATGTAGACAGTTTGGCCGCTTTCGGTTTCTTGAGCAGAGGTTCGAAATGGTGGGTGAGCAACTGTATGTAGTAGTCGTGGGCGAGTGAATAGAAGTCAAGTCCCGCCTTGCCGTGTAGCTGGTATTTCCTGTCGTATATGCTGTATGCACGCCGGCAGTAGCCATAGAAGTACTCTTTGGTCATATCGCCGTTGAAGGATATGAAGCCGTTTAGTATTATGTCGTCTGGAAGATGAGCCATAAGCTGAATGTTGTTATTGTATGCCGATTTTATTCTCCAGGGCAAAGATAATGCAAACCGAAGACAATACAAAACAAGCCTGCTTGTTTTTATTGTTGAGGTGTCGCTTATCTTATTGAAAGATAATGCAAACCGAAGACAATACAAAACAAGCCTGCTTGTTTTTATTGTTGAGGTGCCGCTTATCTTATTGAAAGATTCCATTGTTCTTCTGAAAAAACTTATTATTTTCCGTTTCTTGCTTAATTTTTTTCTGAAATGGTCTTATAAATAGAAAAGAAGTAAACAATTAAACATTATCATTATGAAAAAGATTTTCAATACAAAGAAAGAAACTACTATCGTAGAGAACACGACTACAACTATCGGTGGCGCAGACGAGAAGGGTATGAAAGACATCGCTCCCAAGAAGGTGGGAATGCTCGATATGGTGATTGCCTTCGACACCACCGGTTCGATGGCGGCATATATCGACGACGTGCGCCGTCAGGTGGCCGACCTTATTCCACGACTCTTCAAGGACAATGACGACCTGCGTCTCGGCATTGTGGCTTTCGGCGACTATTGCGACATGAACGGCAAGAATGATTTCGGCGACGCCTATCAGTGTCTGCCGCTCACTCGGAATGAGAACAGCATCATAAAGTTTATAAAGAATACCAAGGATACCTGCGGAGGCGACGGCGACGAGTTCTATGAGCTGGTGATAAAGAAGATAGTGGAGGAGACTTCGTGGCGCCATGGTTCCACACGCAGCATCCTGCTCATCTCCGACGCCGAACCCCACGAACTGGGCTACACTTATCGGAATTATGTGGTGGGCAATCAGATTGACTGGCGTCATGAGGCGAAGAAGGCATCGAAGCGCCGCATCAAGATCGACACCGTGTCTATCAATCCGTTGCCCTGGTATAAGGAACTGTCGGCGATGACGAACGGCGTCAACGTGCCCTTCTCGTCGAGCAGCTATACGGCAGACCTCATTGTTGCCGGCACCATGGCACGTGGTTCCAGCAAGCAGCGCAAGGAGTTTGACAGCCTGGCAATGAAGGCAAGTGTGTGCTGTCCAGACATGGCATCGGTATACGAATGCTACCGTGAGGAAAGAGAAGACGAATAGTTGTTTGGAAAGTTGCTTCAATCTGTCATCAGTTTAACACCGCATTTACGGTCTGATGGCTTTTTGTGAAAATATTAGTTCAGCGGTTTCAGAATCATGACATTACATTACATGTTCTGAAGCCGCTTGCTCTTTTTTTTGTTATGCAATTTTTTGTCTTCTTGTACTCATAAAAGTGTCGCACAAAATTAATTCGCCAACGGGTGTCAATAGGATATGAGTAATCAAAGGGAGGCAACAAAAAAAGGAGAGAAGTGAACTTCTCTCCAATTCTGTACCCAGAGCCGGGGTCGAACCGGCACGGGTTGCCCCACTGGTGTTTGAGACCAGCGCGTCTACCGATTCCGCCATCTGGGCTTAAATGCGGTGCAAAGGTAATACATTTTGTTGCAATACGCAAACTTTTGCGGATTTTTCTTTTTAAGTAATGTCCAAATTGTTTTTGAACATTACTAAGCACTTCGAATAAAAGAGAAAAAAACATAAAATGTTGTGGGACTCTACAATAATGAGTAACTTAGTGCGTAATAAAGATAAAACCCATTCATTGAATTTAATGCGATATGAATTACAACAACGATAACTACTGCGTGATACTTGCCGGTGGAAAGGGCAGAAGACTCTGGCCGGCAAGCCGTGAGAACGCTCCGAAGCAATTCCTCGACTTCTTCTCCACCGGACGTACGCTCCTGCAGCAGACCTTCGACAGGATGAAGAATATCATCGCTCCTGAGAATATCCTCGTGGCAACCAATGAGGAGTATGGACATTTCGTGAGCGAGCAGCTTCCCGAGCTGCCCGAAGAGAATGTGCTGCTCGAACCCGTCAGCCGCAACACCGCTCCCAGCGTGGAGTGGGCCACCTACCGCATCCTCCACCGCAATGAGAAGGCAAGGATCGTCACGGTGCCGGCAGACCAGATGGTGATGGATGCCGATGCCTTCAGACGTGATGTCTGCGATGGTCTCGACTGGGTGGGCGCCCATGACGGTCTGCTCGCCATAGGAGTGAAACCCACACGTCCGGAGTCGGGATATGGATACATACAGTTTGAAGGTGAAGCCGATGCCAGCGGCATATACAAGGTGAAGAGCTACACGGAGAAGCCGGAGAGGGAATTTGCCGAGATGTTCATGAACAGCGGCGAGTTCTATTGGAACACCGGACTCTTCATTGCCCGCTGCTCCACGATGCGCAACAGCCTGAAAGCCTTGTTTCCGCCAGTGCTGAGCGTCATCGATTCGGCATCGGTATATTCCCTTGAGGCAGAACAGGCACACATCGCCAAGCGCTATTCGGCTTACCCCAACCTCTCGGTAGACTCTGCCGTGCTGGAAAAGGGCACCAATGTATATGTCAAGAACGCCTCTTTCGGCTGGGCGGACCTCGGCACCTGGCATTCCATGTATGAAACGATGAGCAAGTGTATGGGCGACAATGTGGTGATAGGCAACAAGGTGAAACTCGACAACTGCCATGGCAACATCGTGAAGATGCCCGACGACCATGTGGCGGTGCTCAACGGTCTCGACGGTTATATCGTGGCGGAGAAGGGCAACGTGCTCCTTGTCTGCAAGAAAGAAGACTCGTCAGCCCTCGTGCGCAAATACATCAACGAGGTGAGGATGGACCACGGCGAGGAATATCTGTAACGACGGTCTACCGGCGACTATTATAGCCCCAATCGGTGATTATGCCGGTTGGGGCTTATGACGATACAGACATTCAGCAACAGATGAGACGACACACGGCCTCTCTGAAAGTTGGACATATAAGGAAAAAGGGAAAAAAAGAAAAAACACGCACCCCTGGCGTAGTGAATCGCGCCACTCCTGCGTATTAAGAGTAGATATTCCGATAAAACAGTATTGCGATGGATGTAAGGAAAGATGAATTTGAGAAGCTGGCACGAGAAAACAAGGACACGATCTACACCGTGTGCTATATGTTTTCCAAAGACCAGGACGAGGTGGCAGACCTCTATCAGGAGACGCTGATAAATCTCTGGAAGGGCATGCCGCAGATGAAGCGCGACGGCAATGTGAGAGGCTGGGTCTACAGGGTGGCTCTGAACACCTGCATCTCTATGGGACGAAAGAAGAAAAGCCGTCCCACGGTGAGGCTGACGATGGACGTCGACCCCTTTGAACCCTCCGACGAGCGTACTACGCAGGTTGGCATGCTCCACCGGCGCATCAGCAAGCTGCAGCCGTTCGACCGTGCCATCGTGTTGCTGTGGCTCGAGAACATCAGTTATGATGAAATCGGCAAGATGCTAGGAATATCCACGGCAAACGTGTCGGTGAGACTGGTGCGTATTCGTGAACAGCTCAAAAAAATGTCTAACGATTAACTTATTCAGGAGGCTATAAATGGAAAAAGATATTTTGATGGAACTCGACGAGATGCGCTCACAGTTCGGCGAACTCAAGTCGATGCTCAAAGACCAGCAGATAGTAAACGAGAAGATGGCGCGCCGGGCGATGAAGGGCGACTACAACAAGGTGCGCAAGGACCTTATCTTCGCCATCGTGCTCGAGGTGGTGGCTATTCCGCTGCAGGTGGTGCTGCTGCCGCTCATCGGAATGCCCACATGGTATTTGGTGTTCACCGTGTTGTTTCTCCTATCGGCGCTCGTGGCTTCGGTGTATTCGCTCAGGCGCTATGCTTCAGCCGACATGATTTCTGGCAACCTCACCGAGGTGGCGCTGGGCATCGTGAAATACAAGCGTTTCGAACTGAAATGGTTCCTCTATGCCATCCCGTTGCTGCTCGTGTGGATATTCTTCTTCTTCTATTATCTCACAAGGGGCTATGAGTCAGAGCTGGTGCGCGGTTCGGTATGGGGCGGCATAATAGGAGTGATAATCGGTTTCACTTTCGGTTTCATCAACTATTACCAGAACCTCAAGCGCATGAACCGACTCCTCAGGCAGATTAAGGAGGTGAAGGGTGATGCAGTCTGACGCAAGGATGATTACAGATATGCCCTGATGGCTGATTTTTGCATAAAAACAAAAAAATGCGAAAAACCGTCAACCATCTGGTCTTGAATGTGTAAGTTGTTGAATCATAGATATTTAAGTTTTTTATTTACGGCCCGAACCATCTGGTAATTGTCTGGATGGTTCGGGCCGTTCCCTTTAGATTATCTTTAGTCATCCTGTTTTTTGTGGATGGCTAAATTGTCGTGTGTTCAAATCGGCGACTGTTTTCGGTGATTTTTTCCGAATAGGGCACGGACAGGATTGCAAATGTGCCCAACCGGGGCAAGCACGTTGCCCAACATGGGCAAGCACGTTGCCCCAACTGGGCAAGCACCGTGCCCAATTTCGTAGCGGTGAACACAGGTGCGGAACAGTGTGAAAAGTGAAAATAGATGAATTATTTTGAATTGCAAGCTAATTGTACTATCTTTGCAAACTGTTATTCGAATACATTATTATATATGTCGTGCATTATCAATATTGAAACGAGCACAAACGTGTGCTCTCTAACAGTGAGTCAGGACGGCGCCGACATCTTTACGAAAGAAGACCATTCCGGACCTAACCACGCCGTAAAACTTGGAGAATTCGTAGACGAGGGACTGTCGTTCGCCGACAGTCATGCCATACCCGTTGATGCTGTTGCCGTGAGCTGCGGCCCCGGTTCCTACACCGGCCTCCGCATCGGAGTGTCGATGGCAAAAGGCATCTGCTACGGCAGGGGAGTGAAGCTCATTGCCGTACCGACGCTCGAACTGATGGCGGTGCCCGTGTTGCTGCATCATGAGATAGAGGAGGACGCACTGCTCTGTCCGATGATCGACGCAAGGCGTATGGAGGTGTATGCCGCCGTATACAACCGCCGTCTGCAGGAAGTCAGAAAGGTACAGGCCGACGTCGTAGACGCCGACACCTACAAGGAATTCCTCGACAAGGGACCCGTGTATTTCTTCGGCAACGGAGCTGAGAAATGCATGGAGACCATAAACCATCCCAATGCCCACCTTATAAAGGACATCGAACCTCTGTCGAGATTCATGTACCCGCTGGCAGAGAAGAGGATAGCAGAGGAGAGATATGAAGACGTGGCATATTTCGTGCCGTTCTATCTGAAGGACTTCGTGGCGAAGACACCGCGCAAGCTCCTCTAAGGAAAAACAAGATAACTTACAGAAGATGAATATAAAAGGACTGGATTACAATACCGAGAGAGAAAAGCTCATCCTGCCGGAATACGGAAGGGAGGTGCAGCAGATGGTAGACATCGCCGTGAATCTGCCCACCAAGGAGGAGCGCCAGAGATGTGCCGAGACGATCGTGAGAGTGATGGAGCGCATGTTGCCTCAGAACCGCAACAATGCCGACTACAAATGCAAGCTCTGGGACCATCTCGCCATCATCAGCGACTTCAAACTCGACATCGACTATCCATACGACGTGAGCAAGGCGAAGGAAATATCAGAGAAGCCGAAACCGCTGGCTTATCCGATGACGAAAATCAAGGTGAGACACTATGGCCACCTGCTTTTCGAGAGCTTCGAACTGCTCAAGAAGATGGAGCCGGGAAAGGAGCGCGACGAACTGGCAAGGCTCACCGCAGAGCAGATGAAGCGCAACCTCGGACAGTGGAGCCACGGCGCCAACAATTATGACAAGGTGGTAGACGACATCGCCCGCTTCACCGACGGAATAATCCAGCTCGACCCGAGAGAACTGCAGAACGCCCGCTTCAACCTGCCGCAGCCGCAACAGAAGAGCGGCGGCGGGTCGAAAGGAAAGCGAAGAAGACAAAACCACTAACCTACCCACTATGGAATCTTTCATCATAGAAGGCGGGCATCCGCTGAGCGGAACGATTACGCCGCAGGGAGCCAAGAACGAGGCCCTCGAAGTGATATGCGCCACTCTCCTGACAGAGGAGAAGGTGGTGATGAGAAACGTGCCGGACATTCTGGACGTGAACAACCTGATTCTCCTGCTGAAAGACATCGGCGTGAGCGTGGAGCGCATAGGCAAGAACGAATACACTTTTGAATCGAAAGACATAAATCTCGACTATCTCGGCAGCGAGGAGTTCGTGAAGAAATGCTCGTCGCTCCGTGGCAGCGTGCTGATGATCGGTCCGCTGCTCGCACGCTTCGGCAAGGCAGTGGTGGCAAAGCCCGGAGGCGACAAGATAGGCAGACGCCGGCTCGACACCCACTTCCTGGGATTCAAGAATCTGGGAGCCAAGTTCGTTCACAGCGAGGGCAGCAACACCTTCGAGATAAAGGCAAGCAGACTCAAGGGTACCTATATGCTTCTTGATGAGGCTTCGGTGACGGGAACGGCAAACATCGTGATGGCTGCCGTGCTCGCCAAGGGCACCACGACGATATACAACGCCGCCTGCGAACCATACATCCAGCAGCTGTGCAAGATGCTCAATGCCATGGGAGCGAAAATCAGCGGCATAGCGTCAAACCTGCTCACCATTGAGGGAGTGGACAAACTGCATGGCGCCGACCACACCATATTGCCCGACATGATAGAGGTGGGCTCCTTTATCGGCATGGCGGCGATGGTGGGCAACGGACTGAGGATAAAGAACGTGTCGGTGGAGAATCTCGGTATCATACCAGATGCCTTCCGCCGGTTGGGAGTGAAGATATTGATAGAGGGCGACGACCTCTACATACCGCATGTGCCTCACTATCAGGTGGATTCGTTTATCGACGGATCGATAATGACGCTTGCCGACGCCCCTTGGCCCGGACTCACTCCAGACCTCATCTCCGTGTTGCTCGTGGTGGCTACACAGGCGAGAGGCAGCGTGCTCGTGCATCAGAAGATGTTCGAGAGCCGACTGTTCTTCGTTGACAAGCTGATAGACATGGGCGCACAGATAATACTCTGCGACCCACACCGAGCCGTGGTGATAGGCCACGACCACAAGGTGAGACTGAAAGCCGGCAGGATGACCAGCCCGGACATACGCGCCGGCATAGCGCTGCTCATAGCGGCTCTCAGCGCCAACGGCACGTCGAGAATCGATAATATAGCCCAGATAGACCGTGGCTATGAGGACATAGAGGCACGCCTCAATGCTCTCGGCGCCAACATTAAGCGTGTGAAAAACTGATGATAAGACAGGAAGAGGTATATAAGATTGGCAAGATTGGCAAGCCGCACGGAGTGAAGGGAGAGCTGACGCTCTTTTTCGACGACGATGTGTTCGACCGTGTCGACGCCGACTATCTCGTGCTCCTTATCGACGGCATCCTCGTGCCCTTCTATATGGAGGAGTGGAGATTCAAGTCGGGCGAGACGGCACTCGTGAAGTTTGAGGACATCGACACCAAGGAGGAAGCCAGCGAGATAGTGGGCAGCGAGGTGTATTTCCCCAAACATCTCTCCGACCGGGGCGACGACGAACTGACCTGGGACGAGCTGAAGGGATTCAGCCTTGCCGACGACAATATGGGCGGAACCATAGTAGGCAAAGTGGTGGGCATCGACGAGAGCACCATCAACGTGCTGCTCGAGGTGGAGACCGCCGGCGGCGACATCGCGCTCATCCCGGCAAGCGAAGACATCATAGTGGAGGTGGACGCCGGGAAGAAGCTGCTCAGGGCAAAACTTCCGGAAGGTCTTATCGACATCAACGACAACAACTGATATGAAAAAGCAAATAGCCATACTCGGCTCAACAGGATCAATAGGTACGCAGGCACTGGAGGTGATAGAAGAACACTCCGACCTATACGAGGTGTATTGCCTCACGGCAAACAACAGGGTGAGGGAACTGGCTGAACAGGCACGCAGGTTCAATCCTGCCGCCGTGGTGATAGCCAACGAGGCACACTACGAGGAACTGAAGTCGCTACTCGCCGACTGTCCCGACATCAATGTATATGCCGGCAGACAGGCAATCGACGACATCGTGACAGCCGGTCCGATAGACATGGTGCTCACGGCGATGGTGGGATTCGCCGGACTGAGCCCTACCATCAGTGCGATAAAGGCACACAAGAAGATATGTCTCGCCAACAAAGAGACGCTCGTGGTGGCTGGCGAACTGATATGCAGGCTCGCGGCAGAGAACCACTCGCCGATACTCCCTGTGGACAGTGAGCATTCGGCGATATTCCAGAGCATCGTGGGCGAGGGCGACAACGAAATAGAGAAAATCCTGCTCACGGCATCCGGCGGACCGTTCCGCACATTCTCAAAGGAACAGCTCGCCAAGGTGACGAAGGCAGACGCCCTGAACCATCCCACATGGGAGATGGGGGCGAAGATCACCATCGACAGCGCCTCGATGATGAACAAGGGCTTCGAGGTGATAGAGGCAAAGTGGCTCTTCGGAGTGGACGTAGACAAGATTCAGGTGCTCGTGCATCCGCAGTCGATAGTACATAGTGCGGTGCAGTTTGTCGACGGGGCAGTGAAAGCACAGCTCGGAGTGCCCGACATGCGTCTGCCGATACAGTATGCCTTCTCATATCCCGACAGGCTGCATCTCAACGGCGACAGACTGAATCTCTTTGAGCATCCGCTGGAGTTCTTCGAGCCGGATATGGAGAAATTCCGCTGTCTGGCGCTTGCCTACGAGGCGATGCGCAAAGGCGGCAACATGCCTTGCATACTGAATGCCGCCAACGAGATAGTGAACCGCGGATTCCTTGACGACAAATGCGGTTTCCTCGACATGCCGCGCATCATAGAAGAGACCATGGCAAGGGTGGCGTTTGATGCCAACCCGTCGTACGACACCTACATCGCTACCGATGCCGAGGCAAGACGAGTGGCAACGGAGCTGATGGGAGCATGACGGAAACGGCAAAGAGACATCGTCCTTTACATTATTATATATATAGAAAGAAAGTGTGGAAGCCGTTTTACTCCAGTTCGTTTTGGAATGACGGCGCATCAACTCAAGAATAACAACCCAAGAATATCAACAAAACAAGATGGAAATATTTTTAATCAGATTGCTGCAGTTCATGCTCGCAATCTCTATCCTTGTCCTGCTGCATGAGGGCGGACACTTCTTTTTCTCAAAACTTTTCGGTGTGCGCGTAGAAAAATTCTACCTTTTCTTCGACCCCTGGTTCCACCTCTTCGAATTCAAGCCGAAGAAGAGCGACACGACATACGGCGTGGGATGGCTGCCGCTGGGCGGATACTGCAAGATTTCGGGAATGATAGACGAATCGTTCGACACGGAGCAGATGAAACAGCCCGCACAACCATGGGAGTTCCGTTCCAAACCGGCATGGCAGCGACTGCTGATAATGATTGGCGGAGTGCTCGTCAACTTCCTGCTCGCCCTGTTCATCTACAGTATGGTGCTCTTCTATTGGGGAGATTCATACATGCCTGTTCAGAACATGACGATGGGTATGAAATTCAACACCGAGGCAAAGGCAATAGGATTCCAGGACGGCGACGTGCCCGTAGGCACCGACCAGAAGGAATTCAAGAAGTTTGATGTTGACCTTTTCCGCAACATTGCTGATGCCAAGACCGTTACGGTGAAGAGAAAAGGAAAGCTCGTCACCATCACCCTGCCCGAAGACATGAGCCTGCTGAAGATGCTAAAGTCAGAACCGGCCTTCATGCGACCGATCATTCCAGCCGAGGTAGACAGCGTGATGCCAGACATGGCAGCCGCCAAGACAGGCATCAGGAAGGGCGACAGGATTGTGGCGTTCAACGGAGCGCCGGTGAACTCATGGTGCGATTTCGACGACCAGATAGGAGTGATGACCGACGTGATGACGGCTACGGCAAAGACTACGAAAGACTCGCTGAAGGTGCGCACCACTACTCTCGTGTATAAGAGCAAGGCTACAGGGCAGCTCGACACCGCAAAGGTGGTGTTGTCGCCGGAGTTGCAGTTGGGAGTGGGCAAGACGAGTCTCATGACATACTACAAGCCGGTGACGACGGAATATGGATTCCTCGAGAGTTTCCCGGCAGGAATCAAATATGGCATCGGCGTGTTGCGCGGATATGTAGACGACATGAAATACGTGTTCACGGCAGACGGCGCGAAGTCGCTCGGCGGATTCGGCGCCATCGGAAGTCTCTTCCCGCCGGTTTGGGACTGGATGCTGTTCTGGAGAATGACGGCATTCCTCAGCATCATCCTCGCATTCATGAACATACTGCCGATACCGGCACTCGACGGCGGCCACGTGCTCTTCCTCATATATGAAATGGTGACGGGACGCGCTCCAAGCGAGAAGTTCCTGTTGAGGGCAGAATACGTGGGCTTCACGATATTGATATTACTCATGGTGGTGGCAAATCTGAATGATGTGCTGCGCTGGTTGGGTTTCATGCACTAAGGCAATAAGAAACAAATGGGTTTTCTGATAAAACTGGGCAAGATATTGTCCTTGGGTCTGCTTCCGATAAGGCGCAACTCCGCCTTCTTCGTGACGATGTATATTCTGGGTATGATATGTGCGTATGCCGTCATACCAAAGAAGGGTGAATTATACAGTCTGGCATGGGAGGAACTGTTCTTCGACGTCTACTTCCTGTGTGTCGTCCTCGCCGTGATACCACAAAAGGTGAGGAGATGGATAAGACCGTTTTTCTATGTCCTGGCATACGCCACGGCAGTAGTAGACCTCTATTGCTTCGTGAGGTTCGACTCCACTCTCACTCCCACGATGCTGCTGCTCGTGGGCGAGACAAACGGAGATGAAGCCACGGAATTCCTGCAGTCGTATCTCAGTCTCGACCTGCTCGGAAGCAGCGTCGGACTGGTATTGCTGCTCATGCTGTTGCATATCCTCTATGCCGCATTCTCAAAGAAGGTGTGGCGATGGGCAAAAAGCAAATTGGCTGAGAATGAGAACCTGCTGCAGACAGCAAGAGAGGTGAAGGAGAAATTCCTGATTATGGCGCCATACGCAAGCGCTTCGCTGGGACTGGCAGCCGTGATACTCTTCTTCTCGTATGGCAACCTGTGTTGGGAAAACAAGGTGCTGTACCACAGGCTGATGTCGTATGACAACATCGGCGATGTGGAGCATGAACTGACAAAGAAGCCGCATGCCGTGCAATATCAACCGATATACAGACTGGCGTTCAGTCTTTATGCCAACGAACTGACGGCAAAGCAGCTCGTGAAACTCAAGGAGAGTCTCAACGAGGTGAAGGTGGACAGCTGTTCTTTCAAATCACGCAACATCGTGCTTATCATAGGAGAGAGCTACAACCGCAACCACTCACAGCTCTACGGATACAAGACGCCGAACACTCCGCGACAGGTGAAGATGAGAAGAAGAGGCGAACTGGTGCCGTTTACCGACGTGGTGTCGCCATGGAATCTGACGAGCTTCGTGTTCAAGCATATATTCTCGCTATACACGGTGGGCGACAAAGGCGAATGGTGTGACTATCCGCTCTTCCCCGAGGTGTTCAGAAAGGCAGGTTATCATGTCACGTTCATGACAAACCAGTTCCTGCCGCAAGCCAAGGAGGCGGTGTATGACTTCAGCGGAGGATTCTTCCTCAATGACGAAGTGCTGAGCAAAGCACAGTTTGACACCCGCAACACAACGCTCTACCGCTTCGACAACGGACTGCTCCACAACTACGAGAAGCTGAAGGGTGAGGGAGAAGGAAAGCCGCAGCTGATAATCTTCCACCTGAAAGGACAGCATGTGGACTACAAGAGCCGCTGCCCGAAGGTTCAGAAGAAGTTTGACAAGGACTACTACAAGGATCTGCGCCCTGAGCTGAACGACAAGGAGCGTACGGCACTTGCCGAATACGACAACGCCACGCTTTACAACGACAGTATCGTGAAGGCAATTGTGGACAAGTTCAGAAAGCAGGACGCCATCGTAATCTACGTGCCCGACCACGGTGAGGAGTGCTACGACGGAGCACACTTCTACGGAAGAATGCACTCAGCCCAGGTGACGCCACGACTCGCCCATGCCGAGTTTGAAATACCGATGTGGATATGGGCGTCAAGAAAATACAGAGCCACGCATCCGGAAATATGGAGAAGCGTGAAGGCAAGCAGGAAGCGTCCGTATATGACCGACGCCCTGCCGTATCTGCTGCTCGACCTCGCCGGCATCAGCTGTCCGCAATACCGCGACGAACTGAATATCCTCAGCGACAAGTATAACGCCAAGAGGAAAAGAATTCTCAAGGGAAAAGCCGACTACGACGAACTGATGGCTCAGGAGAAAGCCGAAAAGGAAAAGGAGGCGGCAGAAGAAGAAAAGAAGGCCTCCAAGAACAAGAAAGGCAAGAAGAAACCCCGTAGGGGCATAAAGAAACATAGCAGATGAACAAGCAACAATTACTGAGCATAGCGGAATCGAAGGCGCTGAGAGGCATTGCCATTCTCGGCATCATTCTGCATAACTACTGTCACTTCCTGGGGTTCGCCGTGAAGGAGAACGAGTATACTTTCGATGCAGAAAAACCGGTGATGATGCTGGACAGGCTCTGTTCGCTCAACCATTATCTGTTCGTGCACATACTGTCGTTCTTCGGACATTATGGAGTGCCGGTGTTCCTCTTCATCAGCGGCTTCGGACTGGTGATGAAATATGAATACAAGAACAAGGACAAGGAGACGCGGATACTGCCGTTCGTCTGGTATAACTATGCCAAACTGCTCCGGCTCATGTTCCTCGGATACATCGCCTTCGCCGTAGTGAGCTATCTCGACCCTCATGGCTATCATGGATATACCGTGGGCAGGGTAGTGGCGCAGCTGTTCATGTATATCAACATCCTGCCCGATCCCGACCATATCATCAAGCCGGGACCATACTGGTATTTCGGACTCACCCTGCAGCTGTATATCGTATACCGCTTGCTGTTATACCGCCGCAAGTCGGCTTACACGATAGCGCTCATCGCCGTATGCTGGATTCTGCAGACGGTGTTCTCGCCGGAGATGTATGGCAGTTGGGACTCTCTCAACCGCATCAGATACAATTTCATAGGAGGAATGCTGCCGTTCGGCATGGGAATGCTGTATGCCCGCCATGGCAGACTGTTGCCGAAGGGCGCCTATGCCGCTCTGGCGGTGGTGTCGGCGGCGGTGGTGTTCTGGGGAAGCTTCAATTTCCATTCATGGCTGTGGGTACCGGCATTCATCGTCATAGGAGCGGTGTCTACGTTCAAACTCCTGCCCGAATGGGCTTTGAAACCATGTATGTGGACAGGAGTGATATCATCGTCGCTCTTCGTCGTGCACCCTGTTCTCAGGGAAATCATAATACCGATGTCGCGCCGTGGACAGGTGTTCACGGGAATCGTGATATATCTCGTGGCGTCTGTCCTTTGCGCAT
The DNA here is from genome assembly GCF_008680225.1 of Prevotella sp. LMAG:51. Classification (NCBI taxonomy): domain Bacteria; kingdom Pseudomonadati; phylum Bacteroidota; class Bacteroidia; order Bacteroidales; family Prevotellaceae; genus Prevotella; species Prevotella sp. LMAG:51. The sequence goes on from NZ_NALQ01000027.1 coordinate 56,562, forward strand.
GGCTGTTCATGAAGCTGCTGAAGTTCATACCCAAGCCAAAAAGCATCTGATGCTAACGCTGCTGACGGTGCCTGCCGTGTCAAAGTGCCACATGGCGGGCAGCGCAATGATGACACGCTGAATACGATAATTTTTCTAACATTCAAATCATTGTTGAATAGATGGTCAAGTTTGAGGATCTGAGCAAATACCGTGGCGAACTGATGGGACTCGCCATTCTGTTCGTCATCTTGTTTCACATAGGAATGCCGCAGAGCAATTTCTTCTATCCGCTCCGAAGGCTGGGAAACATCGGTGTGGACATGTTCCTGTTTGTAAGCGGTATGGGACTGTGGTTCTCTTGGACCCGTTCACGACTGGGAAAGAAACTCGACGGCAATGGGGCAATGGGAATCCGCCAGGCAACGATACGCTTCTTCAAGCACCGCTACAAGCGGATCTATCCCGTATGGATCATCGTGGCGTCGGTATTCTATATCGGCAAATACGTTGAGGCACCGGGCAGCGGCTATAGTCCTGATATCCCCAATCTGATTGCCAACGTGTTGTTCAACTGGAGTTTCTGGCGAATAGACGACCTTACCTTCTGGTATGTTCCGGCAACGATGATGCTGTATATCTTCGCACCGGGATATATGGAACTTGTGCGTGAGCGGCCTTCTTACCGCTGGCTGCCTGTGGCATTCATAATATTGGCGGCTATGGTGCGCTATGTGCCGCTGATACACAACAGCGTGGGGCATCTGGAGATCTTCTTCAGCCGCATACCGATATTTTTCATCGGCATAAACGCCGGGAAATGGGTGATGGAAAAGCGGACACTGGAGAAAGGCAGCATCTGGATGATAGTCATCATCTTTGCCATGAGCCTCTGGCTATGTCTCCAGCTCGAATATATCGGCCACAGAAGGTTTCCGCTGTTCATGGAGCGCATCGTCTACATACCGCTCACCGTCACGGCATTGCTGCTGGAATGCAAGCTCATAGCCGTCATGCCGAAGAATATAAACCGGGTGCTGACCATGCTCGGCACTATTAGTCTTGAGATATATCTCATTCACATACAGTTCGTCATGCTGCCGCTGCAGCAATACAAGCTCGGATATTGCGTTACGGCACTGTTGGTAATCGTGATATCAACGCCGGTGGCATACCTGCTGCATTGGATAATCGAAAAGGTGATGGGCTGCAGGGTATTCAGAATATTGCAATGACCATCAAATGGCTTTTGCAATGGCCATCAAGAACATACAACATCAAGAGCTTTCGTAATGAACATAAAGAACATACTATCCATAATCCGTCCACACCAGTGGATAAAGAATGTCTTCGTGATGGTACCGCTGTTCTTCGGCGGCAGCCTTCTCAATTCCACAGACATCATAGCCTCGCTGATAGCGGTGCTGGCGTTCAGCTTCATCGCCTCGTCGATATACTGTCTTAACGACATCATCGACGTGGAGGACGACCGACGTCATCCCGTGAAACGCAACCGGCCGATAGCGTCGGGCAAGGTGAGCGTGAAACAGGGATATGTCTGCATGGCAATGATGGTGGCGCTGAGTTTCGGACTCGCGACGCTTATCGGCGAACAGGCAATGGGAGTGGCTGCGGCACTTGGAACGTATTTCCTACTGAACATCGCCTACTGTCTGTGGCTGAAGAGATTCGCCATAGTGGACGTATGCGTGATAGCGTTCGGATTTGTGTTGAGGCTGCTCGTAGGCGGACTTGCCACGTGTATAGAACTGAGCAACTGGATTGTGCTCATGACATTCCTGCTCACGCTGTTCCTCTCTCTGGCAAAGCGACGCGACGATGTGGTGAGGATGAACGAAACCGGTCATGCGCCGCGGAAGAACACCATTAGATACAACCTGGAATTCATAAACCAGGCAATTACCATTACGGCAACGGTGACTCTCGTATGCTATATTATGTATACCGTGTCGCCGGAGGTGGAAAAGAGGATAGGCACACGCTATCTGTATCTCACCACAGTGTTCGTATTGCTCGGCATACTGAGGTATCTCCAGCTCACACTCGTTGACAACAAGAGTGGTGACCCTACCAAGACGATGCTGCGCGACAGGATGATGCAGATTGTGGTGGCGCTGTGGCTGCTGGCGTTCCTGCTCATAATATACGTGTTTTAGCGGCGTGACATACTTGGCATTTTAAAAAATAAGAAGAGATGAAGAACATCTACGCATTCGATTTCGACGGAACACTGACGAAACGCGACTCGCTGATAGCCTTCCTGCTGTTTGCAAAAGGATGGAAAGAGTTTCTGAAATGTTTCGCACTGCATATACATCTGCTGATAGCCATGAAACTGAAACTGGCTGACAGCGGAAAAGTGAAGGAAAGCATCTTCGCATACTATTTCCAGAATATGCCGGAGAGCATGTTCGACAACCTGTGTGAACGCTTTGCCGCCACACATTCACACATCCTGCGCCCGAAAGGCGTCGAGAGAGTGAGGGAGGCGATGGCAGAACCAGACTCCACGGTGATGATAGTGAGTGCGAGCATCAACAACTGGGTGGCGCCGTTTTTCAGGGAATTCCCCGGCATAGAGATATTCTGCACCAGGATAGAAGTGAAGGAAGGCAACCTGACGGGGCGTTTCCTATCTGCCAACTGCCGCGGCAAGGAGAAGGTGAGACGGATACTCGCCCTGCATCCCGACCGCAAGAGCTACTTCCTTACGGCGTTTGGCGACAGCAGCGGCGACATCGCAATGCTCGACTTTGCCGACGAGGGATTCTATAAACCGTTCAGATAACGCGACAATATACCGTTCAGATAACACGACAATACACCAAAAAGACAAAACAAGAAACAGCATAGCATGACAAATCCGATAAAAGAACTGAAGAATATCTTCATACAGATAGGTAGGATGTTCAGAGTGAAGAAAAACGAGGTGATACCTTCTCTCTCGGCTCTCGCCGTTTACATCATCCTCAACGCCCTGATAATAATGCGCTACTACGACTCGTTCTCCAAAGTGCACGTGGCGTTCTGGAAAAACTTCATCAAGAAGTTCAGCGTGTCGGGATTCGACCCTATCACGTATGTGGTGTTGAGCACGTGGGGACCTAAATACGACATACACCGGCATCCTCTGCTCGCATTCTTCGTATATCCGCTGTATCTGCTGAACACGGCGCTGATGGACCTCACCGGACTGAATCTCGTGCAGTTTATCATCGCCTTGATACTGCTCTTCCTCATGTTCTATTCCTTCATATTCATGATGAGGATATGCCGCGATATCATCGGACTGAGAAACACCGATGCCGCACTGCTCAGCGGATTCCTGTTCAGCTGCGCGTATATAATGCTGACATTCATCGTGCCCGACCATTTCGCACCGTCGATGTTCATGCTGCTCATGGCGCTCTATGTCTGTGGAGTGAAGATCCGCGACAAGAAACGGCTCAACGGATGGCAGGCGGTGCTCATGTTCATATTCACAGCCGGTACGACGCTGAGCAACGGTGCGAAGATCGTCATCGACGCTCTCTTTGTGGAGGGCAAGAGATTCTTCCGTCCCAAATACCTTATCTTCGCCATCGCCATACCATGTGCCGGAATGTGGTATCTGTCAGATGCGGAATACAGATATTACCGTCTGCCCGTGGAGCAGCAGCGAAGGGCAGACGTGAAGAAGGCGAGCGAAAGAGAATGGGCAAAGAACCATGCCGCCTTCATGGACACCACTACAATCATGGACTCCGCTGAGGCTGAGAAGGCTTTCAAGGTGTGGGACAACAAGCGGATTCTCGCCAAATACAGGAAAGACCAGAAGCTGCCATGGAATGCCCACAAGGGCAAACCGCTGGTGAAGAAGGGAATGCTGCAATACACCGACATGACGACACCACGCTGGCAGTCGCTTGTAGACAATGTCTTCGGAGAGACGATACAGCTGCATCAGGACTACCTGCTGGGCGACACACTGCGCGACCGCCCCGTGTTCGTAAGCTACCGGAATGCCGTCAACTATATCGTAGAGGCTGCCATCGTATTGCTGTTCCTCTTTGGAATATGGTGTGGCAGGAAGAGCCGCTTCCTGTGGATGGCACTCCTGGGCTTCGGTATAGACTTCACCGTACATGTGATTCTCGGCTTCGGTCTCAACGAGGTATATATCATGGGAGCACACTGGCTGTTCATAATCCCAATCGCCATAGCCTTTGCCATGAAGAAGGCTGAGGGCAGAAGGCTCCTTGCGCTCCGTGCGCTGCTGGGTATCATCACGGCATTCCTGCTGATATACAACGGTTCGCTGCTCGTGGGCTATCTCCTGGCATAGTCCGTGCATAATGTCTGCAGACCGGCTTGAAGATAAAAACAACACGCCACATAGACGTATTTACGAATAAATGTGTAATTTTGCACAATTAATATTGATAAAAGCATGATACAATCAATGACTGGCTACGGCAAGGCTGTAGTGGAATACGGAGAAAAGAAAATAAACGTTGAGGTGAAGTCGCTTAACAGCAAGACTCTCGACCTCTCAACACGAATAGCGCCAATCTATCGCGAAAAGGAAATGCAGATACGACAGATGGTGTCGCAGGCTCTCACACGAGGCAAAGTGGACTTCAGCATCTGGATTGAGAAGGATACCGTGGTGGATGCCACACCCGTGAACGGAGCGCTCGTGGCAGGCTACTACAAGCAGATAAAGGAGATTATACAGAAGAACAACATACCGGAACCTGCCGACTGGCTCGCCACGCTGATGAGAATGCCCGATGTGCTGACGAAGACAGAAACGGAGACTCTCACCGACGAGGAATGGGAAGCTGCTACCAAAGCCATCAATGAGGCTCTCGGAAAGCTCACCGAATTCCGTATGCAGGAGGGAGCGGCTCTCCAGAGGAAGTTCAGCGAGAAAATTGACAATATCGCTGCCCTGCTCGAAAGCATCGAACCGTTTGAGAAGGCGAGGGTGGAGAAAATCCGCTCACGAATCATCGACGGACTGAAATCAATCCCCGAGGTGGAATACGACAAGAACCGTCTGGAGCAGGAACTCATATATTATATCGAGAAACTCGACATCAGCGAGGAGAAGCAGAGACTTGCCAACCATCTGAAATACTTCCGCGAGACGATGGAGGAGACTCAGGGAGTGGGCAAGAAGCTCGGATTCATAGCCCAGGAGATGGGACGCGAGATAAACACCACCGGCAGCAAGAGCAACAACGCCGAGATGCAGAACATCGTGGTGAAGATGAAAGACGAACTGGAGCAGATAAAGGAGCAGGTGCTCAACGCCCTGTAACATATATTCTGGACTCTGACTGTAATCTGTTTCACTGTAAAAAAAAACAACAAGCAATGCAAGGAAAAGTAATAATCTTCTCCGCACCGAGCGGCAGCGGAAAGAGCACCATCATAAACTGGCTGATGAACGAGCACAAGGAACTGAACCTCGCTTTCAGCATCTCATGCACCAGCCGACAGCCAAGAGGAACGGAGAAGGACGGAGTGGAATACTTCTTCGTCACTCCAGAGGAGTTCAGACAGCGCATCGCCAACGAGGAATTCCTGGAATACGAGGAGGTGTATGCCGATCGATTCTATGGCACACTGAAGGCGCAGGTGGAGAAACAGCTCGAAAAAGGAGAGAATGTAGTGCTCGACGTTGACGTGAAGGGTGGCTGCAACATCAAGAAATATTATGGCGACAAGGCACTGAGCCTTTTCATCCAGCCGCCGTCTGTGGAGGAGCTGCGAAAGCGTCTCACCGGCAGGGGAACCGATGCGCCGGAGGTGATAGAAGACCGTATCAAGCGTGCGGAGTTCGAACTCTCGTTTGCCGACAAGTTCGACCATGTGGTGGTCAACGACGACTTGCAGACCGCCGAGCAGGAGGCTCTCTCAATGGTGAGCTCGTTCATAGCAAAATAGCTAAGCAGAATCCACTCTTCTAAAAAGCAAAAATCCAAGCCGGCCCTAATGACCGATTGGTAAGTGCGACAAGAGTGAAACATACTAACTAACAGAAAGACAGGGGTAATACCCTGTTTTTCATATACCCATATCAGAAAAGACACAATATGTCAGAAAAGAGGACAGGTATCTTCGGTGGGTCGTTCAATCCCATCCATAACGGACATATAGCTCTGGCAAAGCGCATCATGCAGCTCGACAGGCTCGATGAGGTGTGGTTCATGGTTTCACCACATAATCCTCTGAAGAACTCCGGTTCGCTTCTGCCCGATGTCGACAGACTGAACATGGTGAGGCTCGCCCTCGAAGGAGAACCGGGGCTTATAGCCTCAGACTATGAGTTCAGACTTCCCAAACCGTCGTACACGCTACATACCCTCAATGCCATACGCCATGACTATCCCGACCGGAAGTTCGTGCTGATAATAGGTGCCGACAATTGGGAATGTTTCGACAGATGGTATGGCAGTAAAGAGATATTGGCTGACTATGAGATTGCCGTATATCCGCGGCTGGGGTCACATATCGATGCCGGCAGTCTGCCACACAACGTGAAACTGGTGGACACCGGACTCTTCAATGTGAGCAGCACCGAGATAAGGACTCTGCTCAGTGAGGGGAAACCGGCAGGCCACCTTATGCCGCCACAAGTGACGCAGTATATAAAAACGAATCACTTGTTCGGTACAAAACGGTAAACACAGATAAAGAACAAACTACAAAACTACTCACAAATGAAATCAACAAGTCTGAGAATCATCCTCTCCCTGCTGCTCATCGCAATCACGGCGCAGGGAATTGAGGCGCGCAACAAATCAAAGGAGGTGTCGAAGAAGAAAGCCGCTGCATGGGTGGCAGAGGGAGAATGGAAAAACGGATTCGACGCCATGCCTGATGCCACGGTAAACCTGCAGGAGTTCTATGCGCAGTATCACAAGAACAAGGCTCAATGGGATGCAGCCTTCAAATGGCTCGCTGAAACCGATCTGCTGAATATCCCCAAAGGGAAACTCATGATACCGGGCACCAACATCCGTGCATCCATAGAAGACAGCAAGAACGAACCGCTGGAAAAGCGCAAGTCGGAATCCCACCGCAAGAAAATAGACTTCATGTATGTAGTTAAGGGCTCGGAGGGCTTTATGCTTCTCGACCACAACACCTCTACTCCCAACTGTGAATATAGTGAGGAGAAAGATGTGATACGCTACGATTACATTCCCGAGAAGTCTCATTTCTTCACATCCACTCCAAAGCGTTTCGTCATCTGTTTCCCTTCCGACTGGCACATAGCAAAGGTGAAAACACCATTCTCTGACCAGTCGTTGCGCGTCGTAGTGCTGAAGATAGACTATGTGGAATAAGCCATATTCATAAATTGATTGTGGTTATAAAAGCAAAAACTCACGGAAAAGTTTTGTAATCTCGCAAATAGTGACTATTTTTGCAGTCGCTAAAAAGGCAAAAGCCTTTCATGCGCAAGGTTTCGGGATGTAGCGCAGTTGGTTAGCGCACGCGTCTGGGGGGCGTGAGGTCGCTGGTTCGAGTCCAGTCATCCCGACAATACAAGGGTTAGGATATTGCGTTGCAATATTTTAGCCCTTGTCGCTTTTTGCCCAAACGGCCGATTTGGGGATTTTGGAAAATAGAGGGCGGAGACATTATTATATATAAAAGGAAAAGCCACCTACACGTCTCGTGCAAGTGGCTCGGATAGTTCTTTTATTTATATTTTCAAAGATGAAAACATATCCGCCAGACAGTAGACAAGCATACTTGAACAAAAATGGGCACGACGCTTGCCCAACAGGGGTACGCTGCTTTCTCATCAGGGGCACGCTGCTTGCCCCGGATGGGTAGAATTGCTGTCAGACGTCTGACCAATAAGTTAATGTTGTAATACCCATATTCCTGTTTTTCTGGATTCTGCTAGCGCATGCAATTCCTGCAGACTGAATTACTCACAGCTGACAATTCCTTTCGTCTGATATGACAATTCCTTTCATCAGCCAACCATCCAGACAATTGGCTGACAATCGGGTGACGGTCAACTGTCTGTTTGTTAGAGTGTTATGGCAAAAAACCAGATGATCTGACAGTTTCTGAGCATTTCTGGTTATTAGTCAATTTTGGTGGTAACATCTCTTCCATCTCAGTCTGCATAAAGAAGCGAATTCCTCAATTACATATTGCGCCAAAACTACTTCCCTCTACACCACCGGTCTTGCTGATTCGCTTCTGGTGTATTGTTTCGGGGTGATGCCGCAGACGTTGCGGAAGGCGCGGATGAAAGAGGAACTCAAGTTTCGGATTTAGATTTCAAGCCGTTTGAGCATACTCTCTAAGTGCAGCCAATCTCTTGTCATTCTCAATAATTTGGATGGTCAGTTCATCGGTGTCAGCACCAATGAGTTCTGAAACGACGGCTACCACCTCTATTATGATTGCCCATATCTTTTCAACCACCGTCAGTTCGTGTACTCCGAGATACATGTCACCGAACAGTCCTCCTATGGTGTCATAGTCGAGTGTTCTTTTTATTGAGGCAAGTATGTTGTAGCGTATCATGACCAATGAAACATGCGCTATATGGGCCGAAAAGTTTCGTGACGAGCAATCAGCAAGTCCAAGTAGATGCTTGCTGTCCGAGAAGAACACTTCTATGCTCCAACGCATGGAGTATATCTCGTAGGCACGCATAAAACGGAGGCTCAGATCTGTTGTAAGAAGTACTTTCCACGCTTCCTTTTTGCCTCTCTTGCAAAAGAATAATTTTACGGAACGTTTTCCAAGCACAACTTCAATTTCGGAATAATGGCAATGGTAGCGCCTGCTGTATTTCACTTCCTTCTTAGCCTTAAGTTTGGTGATTATGGCCTTGGCAGACAATTCTCCCCAATTAGTAGTCATATACTTGGTGTTGCCCATCTTTGCCATGCCGAGAAGATGGAATTTCTTGTGGCGGCGATAAACGAAATCAACCAGTTCGGTACATGTGAACCAGCTGTCAACCAGCAAGTAATCGAAAGGTATCTTGTTGCGTATCGCATCCTTCACCATATCCAAAAGTTTAACCCCCTTGCTCATAAAATACTCTTCCTTGCGTTTGGCAATATGGCACTTCTTGTCACGTTTGCGCTCATAACGACCGTTCCTCTGTTCTGAGGTAAGCCCTTGTTCCTTGCCTCCAATCTTGCCTTTCTCACCGTGAAGCGAGAAGTCGAGCATGAACTGCGTGCGGCCATCGCTCCAGCACAACATTAGAGCCTTGTAGCCGAGGATGCATTTCTGGTGTACATGCGAGAATATCTTGCCTATGGATTCAATATGCATGCCCGTCTTTGGAAGATCCGTGTCATCGGCTATCAGTACGGTTGGAAGCACACTCTTCTTATGGTCCTGGCGCACAGTCACTTTCGTCAGCAGCCAATTGGTTATGCGGTACACGACATTCCGCCAGTTGACATTGTCTTGTGACAGATATGAATAGAGGATATCTTTCTTACCGCCAAACATACGACACAGCACCGAACCATCATAATGGGAGAAGCCTTTGATTGCAAAGAATGGAAGCAGTAACAATATTTGGAACACTTGAAGGTTCGTCAACTGGCAGTTCTCACGTTTCAAGCCACCAAGGCTGCGGTTGTCCAAATTTAAGCCTTCAAGCAGGTGCGTAAATGTATCCATAACTATACTGCGACGTTTTTCTGAGAAAAAGTTGCGGATTTCTGAGGGAATATTTGTAATTTTGCTCATGGCTTTGAGTTTTGAGTAATGTTTTTTTGTCACATCTAATTTACTCATTTTCCGTGATATACGGAAATACTCAAAGCCTTTTTTATGAACTCATTCTAAATCCGAAACTTGAGTATATATTCTCTGCGGTCAAAACCAAATCTCTTGGTTTGATGTCAGAAACATCCCAAACGAAATAGATTTGATGACCGATGAGGAATGGGATAACTATGATCCTTAGCAAGAAAATGCGGATGCAATAATCGATATTGGCATGTGAAATAGGGGAAAAGATGATGAAAAGACAGTGAATAGTGGTGGTTTCGATGGAAAAACGTCTATTTTGTGTAAATTTTACGCAAAACGTTTTGTTGTTCAAAATAAACACATTACCTTTGAACTGCGTTCTTCCTCCTCCTTGCAAGGCATAGCCAAAACGAGCTTTGTCTCTGCTCTTGCTTAGAGCGTCGGTTGTGGCGTAAATTTAACTCAATAGGTATATGGGAAAGATAAACAAGACAGACGAAGAGTTGAAATACTGCTATAAGTACCCCCATCCGAGTGTAACGACCGACTGTGTCATCTTCGGATTTGACGGTACAAAGTTGAAGGTCCTTTTAGTGCAGCGAGGCATCGAACCTTACAAAGGGAGATGGGCCTTCCCAGGTGGATTCATGAATATGGACGAGAGTGCTGAGGAGGGTGCGCTGCGTGAGTTGCAGGAAGAGACAGGTTTGGAGGGTGCGTACATCCGGCAGTTCCATACCTTCACTGCTCCACAGCGTGACCCTCGTGAGCGTGTCATCACCATTGCCTACTATGCCTTGGTGAGGATGCAGGAGGTAAAGGGTAGCGATGACGCTGCTGATGCACGATGGTTTGCCTTGGACGAGGTGCCGCAGTTGGCTTTCGACCACGACCAGATACTCCGAAAGGCAGAACAGGCATTGCGTCAGCAGATACACTTTGAACCCATTGGCTTTGAACTGTTACCCGAAGAGTTTACCATCAAGGAATTGCAGAACCTCTACGAGGCCATACTGGACGTGCGATTCGACCGCCGTAACTTCTACAACAAGATGAAGCGGCTGGAAATGCTGGAACAGATGGATGAGACAGTAAACCCTTCGCAGAAGAAAGAAGCTTTCCTCTTCCGTTTCAACAGGGCGAAATATGAGGAGCTGAAGCAGAAGGGATTTAGATTGGAGTTTTAAATTATAATAGGAATTTATGTACAACAGAGCATACACCCCCGATAGGATTTCGGAATTGAAGGAGAACGAGATATTTGTGTTTGGCAGCAATTTGGCAGGTGCACATGGTGGCGGTGCTGCACGCTTGGCTTAGAACAAGTTTGGTGCCGTATGGGGCGAAGGCGTCGGGCTGCATGGTCAGACATACGCCATTCCTACCATGCAGGGTGGTGTGGAAACCATCAAGCCCTATATTGATGCGTTCAGCCGTTTTGCCAAAGAGCACAGCCGGCTCACGTTCCTCGTCACACGGATAGGTTGTGGTATAGCAGGATTCCGAGATGAGGAGATTGCGCCACTCTTTACGGATGCCATTGATGTGGAGAATATCATCCTTCCGAAGGAGTTTGTTGAAATTATATCACCGGATGGCGAACGTTGTTACAATCTTGAACGCTTCTTGACCGCGCATAAATATAACTACGAGAATGCCTTGCGGGAAATCATAGACGGACGCAAACGTACGCACTGGATATGGTTTATCTTTCCTCAGTTGACAGTGTTGGGGCGTAGTGCCAATGCCAAGTATTATGGCATCAGCGGGTATGACGAGGCAGAGGCCTACCTTGAACATCCCATACTGGGTGCAAGACTGAGGGAGATAACTATGGCACTGTTGCAACATCGTGGAGAGTCTGCGGTAGATATATTTGGCGATATAGATGCCGTAAAGGTTCGCTCCTGTATGACACTCTTTGATGCTGTTTCACCAGATGACATATTCCAAGAAGTGCTGGATACTTTCTATGGTGGAACGTATGACAAGAGGACGTTGGATTATATGTGATAGATGTAGGGTTACTTTTAACTCTATACTATAATAAATGTAATAATAAATAATGTAAGATGGACAAGAATATAATAAAAGACAGAATAAGAGGCTCGCTTATAGGCGGTGCCATTGGAGATGCGTTGGGCTATCCTGTTGAGTTTATCTATTCCTTCGGTGAGATACAACGTAGGTATGGCAGAAATGGTATTACACGACTCGATACCCATCAATGGTGGTTGGAAGAAGACGACGGCAATGGAAAGGCTGTAATATCTGACGACACTCAGATGACACTTTTCACAGCTTGTGGTCTGCTGAATGCTAAAGCTAAGGGAATGGCGCCAAGGTATGCCATTTGTTATGCATACATAGAATGGCTATTTACCCAGATCGGTTGGAAATCAAGACGATATTCCGACTGCTGGATAAGCAAAATACCTGAACTCCATAAACGTCGCGCTCCAGGCAATACATGTATCACGTCATTGAATGAGATTCTTGCAGGTAGAGAACCAAACAACGATAGCAAGGGATGCGGCGGTGTAATGCGCACTGCACCTGTAGCATTATATGGTGCCGTATGGAGAAACTCTGCAGAAGGAGAAGTTCCAGTAGGACGAATTTCAAATATCCAGGATGTCGATAGGCTTGCTGCCGAAGCGGCGGAAATAACCCATCAGCACCCATTAGGCTGGCTACCTTCTGCATTGGAAGCTCATGTAATCTATCGTCTGGTTCAGGCTGAAGCACCTACCGTGGAGGATTTTAAGAAGTATTTAGCCGAAGGTTATGAAACGCTGAATATGCTCTATCCTAAACAGCAGGAGAACATAGGCTATCTAAAGTCCCTGACGGATATGGCGCTCGTTCTTGTGGGAGCCACGACATCTGATGTCGAGAATATGGAGAAGATAGGCGGCGGTTGGGTAGGAGAAGAAGCTTTTGCCATGGCTGTCTATTGCACAGCTAAATACTTCGACAACTTCGAGAAGGCCATGATAGCTGCTGTAAACCATGCCGGCGACAGCGACTCTACAGGTGCCATAACGGGTAATATACTTGGTGCCGCCTTTGGCTACAATGCCATTCCGCCGCATTTCAAGAATGATGTGGAGTTGCACGACGTAATTTTGCACGTTGCCGATGATTTGTGGCGTGGAGAGACAACAGAGTTTTTAAATAAAAAATAGAAATTGTATCGCAATGAAATATGACAAGCAGAACTTGATAGATACAGCAAGGTCATTTGCACGAGATGACTTTGTGTTCTTTTGGGGACACACCGACAGA